>CAYMLJ010000121.1:0-5651 GCA_964391395.1 uncultured Ruminiclostridium sp.
GCTAATTCTCTTAAAAGCTTGCAGGCAGCGGCAGTTGAGATTCCGCTTGCATCATAATGAGGGGCTAGCTCAACTAAATCAGCACCGACAATATAGTTGCGTCTAAGCTTTAATATAAAGTTAAGAAGATCTATAAAGCTAACTCCGCCATGCTCAGGTGTTCCAGTCCCAGGAAAAACTGACGGATCAAGCACGTCCAGATCTATAGTAAGGTAGATAGGTCTTTCACCTATTATATCAAGGGCGTTTTCTATTCCGTATAAATCGTAATTGGTAAGGTAATTGTGCTCTTCCGCCCATTCAAATTCAAATTTTTCGCCGGAACGGATACCAAATTGCCAAATTCTTTTATCCCCTGTTTTTTCCCATATTCTGCGCATAACGGTTGCATGGGATAATGAAACTCCCATATACTCATCGCGATTATCTGTGTGAGCATCCAAATGAAGTACGCAAAGATCCGGGTACTTTGTTAACATGGCTTCTATTGCCGGTAATGTAATTAGATGTTCGCCCCCGAGCATAATCGGAACTTTTTCATCCATGATTATATTGTGAATAAAACTGTTAATCATATCTAAAGCGGCCTTTGCGTCACCGAAGGGAATAGGAAGGTCGCCTGCATCGCAGCTCTTGATATCCATAAGATCGGCATTTTGATATGGACTGTAGGTTTCAATGCCAAAAGATTCATTTCGTATTGCCGAAGGACCGAAGCGAGACCCCGGTCTATAAGAAACAGTCCCGTCAAAGGGAGCCCCAAAGACCACAAGCTTAGATTCTTCATAAGGGGTATCAAACCCCAGAATAGTGATTTCAGGATTTAATTTCATGGTGTGCAACTCCTAATGCTAATATTTATTATCGATGTCAATCCTAATATATCATATTATCGGTACAGTTGCAGAAATCTCAAGCACACATCGGGTTGTAATTAAAAATCAGGTAGGGTATATTATTTTTAGTGCTAAACTATATTGGTATGGTCATTTTATTACTTATGAGGAGGTCCTTTAATATGAGCCGCGCTGATGTTATTTTTACTAATATGTGCAAGGATATTCTGAATAATGGTTTTTCTGACGAGGGAACAAATGTAAGACCAAGATGGGCTGACGGAGCACCTGCTTATACCCGAAAAAGATTCTGCGTGGTAAACAGGTATGATCTATCTGAGGAATTTCCAATAATGACATTAAGGCCCACTAATCTCAAAGCTGCAATAGATGAGATATTATGGATTTGGCAAAAAAAATCTCATAATGTAAATGATTTAAACAGTAAAATATGGGATTCCTGGGCTGATGAAAACGGTTCTATAGGCAAGGCTTACGGTTACCAGCTGGGGATAAAGCACAAGTATAAGGAAGGCGAATTTGACCAAGTGGATAGGGTTATATTCGATCTTAAGAATAATCCTTTAAGCCGCAGAATTATGACGAATATTTATAATCATGAGGATTTACACGCAATGAATCTTTATCCATGCGCTTACAGCATGACCTTTAACGTAACCGGAAACAGTCTCAATGGAATTCTGAATCAGAGATCGCAGGATGTGTTGGTGGCGAATAACTGGAACGTGGTTCAGTACTCTGTATTATTGCATATGCTCGCTCAGGTAACCGGTTTTGAAGTGGGAGAGCTGGTCCATGTTATTGCAGATGCTCATATTTATGACCGACATGAGCCGTTAATTAAAGAACTTATTAGCAGGGAACCTAAAAAAGCCCCTAAACTAATAATAAACAAAGAAGTAAAGGATTTTTACGATTTTAAGGTGGAGGACTTTGTGCTTGAAGGCTATGAGCCGGGACCGCAAATAAAGAATATACCAGTTGCTGTATAGAGAAAAGCAAAAAGGGAGAAAAGCTATGCGAAATGATCTTATTCTGATTGCTTCGGCAGATAGAAACTGGGGCCTAGGCAAGGATAATAAACTTTTAAAGAGAATCCCGGAGGATTTGAAGCGTTTTTCAGAGCTTACAAAAGGTAATGCAATAGTTGTGGGAAGAAAAACCCTGGAATCCTTTAAGGATAAAAAGCCTTTGCCCGACCGAATTAATATAGTTCTTACAAGAGATAAAAACTATACTTGCGAAGGAGCTATAATTGTACACAGTGTTGAAGAGCTCATTAATACTATAAAAGAAATTGATAAAAAAGTTTATGTTTGCGGCGGCGCAACTATTTACAAGCAGCTTTTGCCCTATTGTGAATCTGCACTTATAACTCAAATCGATGAAGAGTATGATGCAGATACATATCTAATCAATTTAGAGGAGAATAGTAACTGGACGAAAACTCATATAGGAGATTGGCAGAAAAGCCTTGCAGAAGTACGGTTTAGATATGTGGAATATATAAAAGTGATTTAGAACGTATGGGATAGTTTGAACTGTATGGGTTAGTGTAATATGAATACAGCATTTGGTTAAGAGTGGTTAAGAAATAAAAAATGGCTGACAAGGGATTAAGTGTTACCCTGTCAACCATTTTATTTTTCTTTCAGTTCATTGAGCCTGTCTTGCATTTTCTTGTCATAGTTGATAATTCTTCTATTATATTCACCATCCATAAGCGTTGAAGTCAGCAAAAAGTCTGCAGTAGCACGATTGTTAGCTATTGGGATATCATAGACGGCCGCTATTCGCAGCAAAGCCTTAACATCCGGGTCATGCGGCTGAGCTTCAAGGGGATCCCAGAAAAATATCACCATGTCTATTGCACCTTCAACAATACGTGAACCAATTTGGAGATCTCCTCCTAAGGGACCGCTGTTATAAGCACGAACCGGAAGCTCTACTTCTTCTGCAATGAGCCTGGCTGTTGTGCCGGTACCGGATAGAAAATGCTTTCGCAGCACAGTGATGTTCTCTTTAATCCAATCTATTAAATCCTGCTTCTTATGGTCATGAGCAATAAGTGCAATCCGCTTTTGCCTTGGGATTGGAATATTGACATAATCGTTTAATAACATATTTTTCACCTCCTTATTTATCATTTAAGCTAAGCAATTTATCCTCAGCTCAAAAAATATTTTACCACAAAGTAAAAGAATAGTACACTTTTAATTGAGGTTCAGTTGCTACTAGGGAGACTACAACTGCCACTTGGTCGCGTTGGTTAATCAAATATTTAACCCATATCAAAAATTTTTATACAGTCTGATGATTAATTGTCTAAAAGTAACAATCACAGCAAGCTATTTTATAATTTTCTTAGTAATCACATGCCTGACTGGAAGTATGGTAAAAAAGTATTGAATCAGGATGCGGTACATGGTTTATAGATGCTTTTGGGATGGCACCCTGATAAAATAATTCTATACCACCATTTGTTTATAACATAAATTTGATGGTATTATTATAGTATCTTGATTTTTGTCTTGTATGGTTGAACATAAGTTAAACGTATGGTAGTAAAAATATACTTACATTTAACTCCATAAAGCTTAGTCTAAGGAGATATACTATGAATAAGAAAAGTTCAGTTGGGATTTCAATTCTGTTGATACACCTGATAACTGCGGTTATTCCCATTCTCATTGTGACGATAGCATTTTTTACCCAATCCTCAAATCTGCAGTTACTTATTCTGAGTGCATGTGTTCTTGCGGTTGCGGGCATAGCGTTACAGCTTTTCTTTTCTGAAAAAAAACAAAACGGAATCGGACTCTGATTGAGGCACTTAGGAAAGCTAGGAAAGGTGACCTTCAAACCCAAATTGAAGGCAATACTGATCTTGAAAAAGAAAGCAATACACTCATTCAATACCTTAATCAAGTTCTTTCCGATGTGAATCGCTCAACTGAGGAAGTGAAACATCTTGCTCATACGGTAAAATCTACATCAAAAGAAGCTTCTGAAGTATCGAACCAAATAGCTCAAGCTGCTGATTCTGTTTCCAAAGGTGCCGGAGAACAGGCCGAAGATTCTGAACAAAGTGCAAGAGTAACAGCAGAAATGGTTAATAAATTTGAGGAGGTTGTTCACTCTGCCGAACTTATGACAAAAAAGGCCGATGTCACCAAGGAAATGGCCGAATTTGGCATGTCCAATATTTACGATTTGCTTGAAAAAAGCAAATTGACAGAAAAGAATATGGAAGAAATCAATGAAAAAGTAAAAGAACTTAATCAAATGACTAATAATATCAGCCAGATAACAGCGGTCATATCAGGTATTTCAAGCCAAACTAACTTACTGTCTCTGAATGCCTCCATTGAAGCAGCAAGAGCAGGCGAGATGGGTAAAGGCTTCGGCGTCGTTGCCGATGAGATAAAAAAATTGGCATTACAAAGCTATTCATCCAGTGCCGAAATTAACAAAATAATTCAAGGTGTACAAGATCAAATTGATGTAACCACCGAAACTATTGCTTTGACAACAACGACAATAGAAGCACAAACACAATCTGTTAATAAGACGAATGAAGCATTTGTTTCAATATCAAATTCTGTTGATGAATTGTTCACCCAACTTCTTGAGGTTAAAAAAGGAATTAACATATTAAATGAGTTCAAGCAAATACTTTCGGATTCTATTACAAATATCGCAGCTGTGGCGCAGGAAACAGCAGCTTCTACTCAGGAGATTACCTCTCTGATGTTCTCACAAATGAATTCTTCGGAAATTCTGGTCCAGCTTTCTGAAAGCTTTGATTCTGTTATTGCTAACCTGGAAAATGCCATTAATAAATTCAACTTTAATAGAATTTCAGTCAAGAGAAGTTCTTTCGCGCTTATTCCTTGTATTGATATCCCATTCTTCCATGATACAAAGGAAGGAGCCATAGATGCCGCAGAGAAGCTGGGTGTAGATGTTTTATGGCGCGCGCCTAAATCCAGTGACCCAGCCGTACAAGCTGAGCTTATTGAGGAAGCGATAGAGGCGGGTGTTTCCGGTATAGGCATAGGACCGATCGAGGGCAATGAAGTAAGAGAAGCGTTGCAAAAAGCAGACGGCAACGGCGTAAAAATAGTTTGTTTTGATACTGATATTTCGGGGATTAATAAGAGTGGTTTTATCGGAACCGATAACCATAATGCAGGGAAAATGTTAGGAGAACTGGTTGTAAAAAAACTTAACCGAAAGGGAAAGATTCTTGGCACTATGTCTAACAATAACAAGAACATGAAAGAACGAATAGAAGGCTTTATGGAATCAGTTAAAAACAGCCCTGACATAAAAGTATTGTCATTTAAGGTAACGGAGGAGAAGCCAAACGCAGAAGATAGGTGGCAGATTCTTAAAAAGATGATACAAGAATCCCCAAGTTTTGACTGTTTTGTGTGTATGGATGCAACTGGTAGCTTCTTTGCGCGAAGAATGAAGGAAGATTTGGGAATATCGCCGCTTTGTGTTGTATTTGATAAAACAGAAGACTCAAAGAAGCCTATGGAGGAGGGATACCTCTGCGTATTGGCACAACGCCCGAGACTATGGGGTGAGCTGGCAGTAAGAAGGCTGCATGAAGCTTGCAGTGGTAAAACTATTCCCGACAATGAAGATACCGGTACATATGAAATTAACAAAAGTAATATGAATGTGTTCTTCAAATAATAGTATAAATAGCGGGGTCAGCTTGCCAATGATTTAACATATTTGCAGGCTGACTTTTTTATGGCTTAATATGATGGAATAAGCTAA
>CAYMLJ010000122.1:0-3226 GCA_964391395.1 uncultured Ruminiclostridium sp.
ACATTAGCCTTAGGTCTTCTCTTATCTATTATTGCCAATGGTACGTCAAGCTTTTCCGCAAATTTCCTCGATCTTCCTACACTGCCTACATCGGGCGAAACAACAACCACATCATCTGTCTTCCCTGCAAACTTTTTATAAAAGTACTGCGCAAGAATAGGTGTTCCTAAAAGATGATCCACCGGAATATCGAAGAAACCCTGAAGCTGTGGTGCATGAAGATCCATTGTAAGAACCCTGTCGGCTCCTGATACTGTAATAAGGTTCGCCACAAGTTTAGCCGAAATAGGATCTCTGGCTTTAGCTTTTCGATCCTGACGCGCATATCCGTAATATGGAATAACAGCTGTAATACGCCCTGCCGAGGCACGTCTAAGTGCATCAACCAAAATGAGCAGTTCTACTATATTATCATTAACAGGGGTACAAGTAGATTGGATAATGAATACATCCGATCCTCTAACAACCTCATTAATGCTGATCGCTGTCTCCCCGTCGGAGAACTTTGTAACAATAGCCTCTCCCAGAGGCAACCCAACCTTTGAAGCAATTTCCTCTGCAAGCTGCCTGTTTGAATTCCCCGCGAAAATCTTAATGTCTTTGCCATGAAGATTCATATGAACTAACAACCTCCAACTAAGATAATAATTATTTTTTGTCCGATGACTAACCGCCACTAACACTCCGCTTCTGTAAGCGGAGAGATAAGTGGCGCTAAGTCCCTGGATAACGAATTCTAACCTTCAGAGCGAGCAAAAGCTCCCTCTGAAGCTAAGAATTCTGTTTATCTAATCCTTTTCTTTTTACCCAGTCAGCAATTATTGTTTGTCGGTTTCTGGCAATAGCCAATGAATATTCCGGTACTTCATCGGTTATAGTTGAACCGGCCGCAATATATGCATAATCATTTATTACAACAGGTGATACAAGGTTAACATTGCATCCTACAAACGCATTGTCGCCAACCGTAGTTCTGGTTTTCTTTTTACCGTCATAATTTACAACTACAGCACCACACCCTACATTAACATGTTTACCTACATCTGCGTCTCCTATATATGAAAGATGCGGTACTTTTGAATTATTGTCAATATTTGAATTCTTTATTTCCACAAAATCACCGATTTTTACATTTTCACCGATATTCGAACCGGGTCTTATAAATGCGAAAGGTCCGACTTTTGTGTTACTGCCTATCTGAGATTGAAGCATAACCGAATTCATAAAATATACTCCGTCTTTAACAACACTGTCTTCAATACGGGAATAAGGCCCTATATGGCAATTCTCACCTATAACTGTATTTCCCTCAAGCTGCGTTCCGGGGTGGATTATCGTATCTTTTCCTATTTCTACCTTGTTATGTATCATACAGGTTTCCGGTAAGTGGAAGGTAACTCCGTTGTCAATATGTTTTTTAATTATTCGGTTTAAAATTATACGTTCAGCTTCGGACAACTGACTTCTATCATTAACCTTAAGCAGCTCCCTTGAATCATGAACACTGTAGCCATCAACCTTTTGCCCTTTGGAGTATAATTTTTTAATTATGTGCTTAATACAAAGATTGTCTATACAGTTTTCTTCTTTCAGATTCGAAATTTCGTTTAATAATAATTCTGTATCAATAAAACAAATATCGGATAGATTTCCCTCTCTATCGGTAAGAACGGTTACCTGATTTTTCTCTTTCAAATGGTACTCATATACAGACTTAAGAGTATTGCCCCTTAAGACGGCGTATTCACTGGGCAAAATCAGTACTGTTCCTTTCTTATTCTTTTCCAGAGCAGCTTTTATTTTGCATATAATGCTATTATCATCAGATTGTTCATCATGTATTAATACGGCCTCTTCCGGTATAATTTCTCTAATGGTATCCGAATTTTTCACAAGAACAACTATCTTTTCTGATCCTGCTTCAAGACTTGCATCAATTGTATACGACAGCATAGCTTGTCCGCATATTTTATGGATATATTTTGGCTGCAATGATTGCATCTCGTTTTCTTTATCCGATGTAATAATAAATGCCATCAGTTCTTGCAAGAGTTTTATACCCCCTGGGTGTTTATCGTTAAGATTTCTTACCATAATCATTCTCTCATTTTTATTATAGTAATGCAATTGACATTTTACATATTTTAATGCAACAAAATAGGCACTTCTTGATTATGAAGTGCCTAAGCGCATCGGTTATTGGAAATTATTCCTTAAGGGTTGTACCGGCGGCTTCTTCTTCCGCCAGCATTGACTGATATTTTTCCAGTATTGCATTTTGCACCTTATTTCTTGCTTCCGCGTTAATAGGATGCGCAATGTCCCTGAACTCACCAGTCGGGGTTTTACGACTAGGCATTGCAATAAATAATCCGCCTTGGCTTTCAATTATTTTGATGTCATGAACAACAAATTCATTGTCAAAAGTAATTGATACCACTGCCCTCATTTTTCCCTCAGCATCAACCTTACGAATTCTAATGTCTGTAATCTCCACTTTAGCAGCCCACCTTCCGATATAGCAATCATGTAGTTTTATGTTTGATATTATAATTTCGCCAAATATTCCAAAATTCCTCCTTTTTTAAAAAATATTTTTGAATATTTACCATAATGTTGCTGCACAAAAACGCTTAAAGCCGCATTATTATTCAAGTTAAACGGTTTTTACCATAAAATAATTCTGATTATTGAAATTTGCTAATATGGCAAAATTAACCCGTTATACTATCATTATTTTCTTACCTTGAATAAATGCTTGTATTTGATATATAATTCTATCTGAAATGTTGCATTCGGAGTGTGTTATGGAGCAAAAAAATTATTTCTGGGATAAAAACAATATGAAAGTGCATATGGTAGGAATCGGAGGCATAAGCATGAGCGGTCTTGCTGAGATTCTTATGCATAAGGGTGTAAAAATCTCAGGCTCCGATTTGGTGGAAACTGAAATAACCAAAAGATTAAAGAGTATGGGAGCAAATATATATTACTCTCATAGTGCTAATAATATTGATAATCAGGATCTCGTTGTTTACACAGCTGCTGTTTCCACAGATAATCCTGAGATTGTCGAAGCAAAAAATAGTAATATACCGACAATTGAAAGGTCCGAGCTTTTAGGCGCAATTATGGATCAGTTCCAAAATAGTATTGCTGTTTCGGGTACCCACGGAAAGACGACAACCACATCCATGATTTCATCAGTAGTATTAGAAGCGGGTCT
>CAYMLJ010000122.1:3326-5645 GCA_964391395.1 uncultured Ruminiclostridium sp.
GACTGGAGCTGTGAAAATATTACGTTCAAACAAGGTTATGCGAACGCAACGATCGTACACAAGAAGTCCCTGTGGGCAAATATCACTCTCGCCGTACCCGGACTTCATAATGTATCCAATGTACTGGCTGCCATTGCTGCGTGCCACAGCTTAGGTATAAGTAAGAGTGCCATAATAACCGGATTAGAAAAATTTAAAGGCACCCACAGACGTCTTGAAGATAAAGGAATAGTTTATGGTGTCAGGGTTATGGATGATTATGCTCATCACCCCACAGAGATTCAGGCCAGTTTAAGTGCCGCCAGAGCACTAGCTACTAACCGCCTTTTTTGTGTATTCCAACCCCATACTTATACCAGAACTTTTGAGCTTCTTGATGATTTTTCCAGATCTTTTGCTCAGGCCGATACAGTCGTAGTAGCCGATATCTATGCTGCCCGGGAAAAGGATACCGGTATTATCAGCTCTCGTATTTTAAACGACCGTATAAACTTGAATACTAGTAACTCGGTTTATATAGCCAAGTTTGAGGATATCGTTGAGTTTCTTCATGACAATGCAGTTTCCGGCGACCTTGTTATTACCATGGGAGCGGGGAATGTTTATCGCATTGGGGAAATGTTTCTTGCCGGATCTGAGAATTAGCGCTTACCAAAGCTTTGTCACCAATACCGTCATATCGTCATGTTTTCCTTGGCTGCGTTTTTTTGCTTCATCTATAATTCCTTCTGCCATAAGCTGAGCATTAATTGTGTCGAGCCCTTCGATATGCTTTTGCAATTCCGAGGACTCCCCTGAGACAGAAAAAGCCTCTAGGATGCCATCAGAAATCATTATCACAAAGTCTCCTCCCGCCAAAGTGACAGGTTTATAATGTATAGGTCTGCCGGAACCGGAATTATTATAGGTAGTAATCTCTTCTGTACAATATCGATTTTTTACGAAGGATAAGGAGGCACCATATTTATAAAACGAAGCCGCTCCACTAGAGAGGTCTATTGAGCACAAATCAATTGTAGCCAGTCGTTCGTTTTCTCCGCGCACATTTAAATATAGATTTAATAGCCTTATTGCCAAGCCAATCTCAATTCCGTCATCCAATAAATTTTCCAGTATCTGAATTGTTGTACGACTAAACTTATCGGCTTGCTTGCCGCTGCCCGTACCATCACTGATAGCACTTATATGAAAGCCGTTGCATGTAATAAAGAAGGTAAAATTATCACCGGATATAAGTGATGTTTCCCTAGCTGTGCGCGACACTCCCGTAACTGTCTTATATCTTGGTTTTTTCATGTATCTTAAGACTGTATGACCGAGAAAATTCCTTCTGCAATCACCTGTCCTTATAAGATTGTTTTGAACATTTTCTTGAATTATTTCATCAAGAGTCTTTGCATCAATTTTGTTTTTTGTATCAAACAAAACGTCCACATAGGGCTTAAAACCTCTTTTATTATGATAACGAAAGCCTTCTACTGTGATACCTTTGTTTCCGGCAACAGCAAGAAGCCTATTTTCAATTTTATAGTCTCTCTCCACGCCATCAATCAGACTGCGGGCAAGAGCTATAATACTGCCAGATATTATATTTGCCTGTTTGCTAAGTAAAATACGGCTTTCTCTAAGCCTTTGTCTCCAGACTTTATCGGCCTTATATACCGAATAAGCTGTTTCAAGGGCTTCAATGAATTTTTCCGGTTTTGTACATGTAGTTTTAAACCATGCAGGGATTTCAGGTTGTCCGTTTTCATCCAATTTTAAATCTGACAATGTTTCTTCAATTAATTTATATGTCTTATAAAAGTATGTGTTCCAGCATCTATCGCACATACTGCAACGATTACAAGCCTTTTCTGCCACGGCTTCAATTATCCATTGTATAACAGAGCTTTTATCGTCTTCATCATCCGAAATTGTTTCCTCGATATACCTAGATACCTTCGACAGCCCTTTACCTAATACAAATATTCTGTCAGCGACCTCATGTATTTGACCGGAATTGCAAGCAGAAAGATTTTCTGTCATGTCCTTAATCCCGGCTAATTCATCACTGACAAAGTCAGCAATTATTTTTGGAATAAACAAAAACAAAATGCCTGAAACCAGCGCTTCATAATATTTTACTATAAGTCCGCCATCTAGAATCGACAGCCCGGAAAAAAATATGATTGCCAAAGTCCACAATGAAACAGTAAAAGTGCGCGTCTTTACCGAGATCCCTGCCATAGCTCCGGCTAATGCGAACATACCAGGGACAGGAAGAGAACCCGGTATATCATATATTGCAACTACCATCCCCATTATAGCACCCATTAA
>CAYMLJ010000123.1:0-5634 GCA_964391395.1 uncultured Ruminiclostridium sp.
AAGGCGCCGAAGCGCCATCACTTTTTTATATCTATGTAAGCGTGTTAATCGCTTTCTTTTTTGTTATTTCCCTTGAATCTTATCCACACGGGCAACCGTAGCTTGAAACCGTCCTTCCCACGAACTGCAAGAATAACACTCTGTAGCAAAATAAAGAAGCACAGCATAAGCCCGGTGGTAATGCTCTGGTAATAAGGCTTCGTAAGTCCCGACGCAATGACTATATTAGTAATGGTCTTTAAGGAAAGCATTCCGAAAAGAGTACCAATTACATTGCCAACACCGCCGGTTAATAATGTCCCGCCGATAATATTAGATGCAATTGCCTGCATTTCTGCTTGCGTAGCATTGGCAGCGTCTCCTGCCCCTGTATGTAACAAATATACATAACCACCGATTCCGGATAACACCCCCGCAAGTAAATAGGCAAAGAATTTTGTGCGTTTTACATTGATGCCTAGCATTAATGCACTGTGTTTATTGCCGCCTACCGCATAGAGGTTGCGCCCGAATCGCGTCCATTTAAGCATTATTGCTACAGCTAATAGTATAACTATAGCTACTATTACGCCCGGCTCAATTTGCGCAGGAATAAAATTACCGGCCTTTCCGTAATATCCAATACCCGGAATTGTTATGCGGAATTGTTTAAGTTGGTTAAAGACTTCATGTGTTGCTGTGCGTGGTGCAATGCTGACTATAGTTACCATACCTCTTGCAAAGAACATACCCGCTAAAGTTACAATAAAGGGTTGTATATCTAAATATGATATCAATATCCCATGAACCAGTCCGAACATTATTCCTATACCCAAGGCTAAACACAAAGAGCCTATTACGCTACCTCCACGGTCTTCCAGATAAACAACGCACGCCATAGTGACAAGCGCAGTCACACCTCCACCCGAAATATCTATACCGCCTGATATCATGACGACAGTCAATCCGCAGGCAACCACAAGCAAAAACGCATTGTTATTGAAAAGATCAAGAAACTGCTGAGGGTTCAAAAACCCGCCGCCCCAAACAAACATGGCAAGTACGTACATACCAATGAAGGTAATAACCGTTATTGTCATGAGTAAATTGGTGTTTGAAATAGGCTCCCTGCGTTTTTTTTCCGATACTCCGGTAAATAAACCCCTATCATTTTTCATATCATTAATTCTCCGTTATTCGTCGGTTTTTCGCACAATATAATGCATATCTTTAACAATTGGCGAATCAGTTACAATGAAGTTTATACAATAAATTATTTTTCAGGCTTTAAACACTATTTAAAGAGCCTTCATCGGAATTATCGGTCTTCGCCGGCTTTTTAAACAGCTTATTACGTAGACCAATAGCATATTCTTTTACAATTGGTGAACTCATAACAACAATAGCTATAATAACAAGTGCCTTATAGGCTTTGACCGCCGATGAAGGAACTTTCATTGCATAAAGCGTAACTGTCAATGCCTGAATTATGTATGCCCCAATCACTGAACCGAACAAGCTGAATTTTCCACCGCTCAGAGCAGTACCTCCTATGGCAACTGCCAGAATAACATCCATTTCGACGTCTAAAAGAAGTGTTTCATGGTTGATAAGCCCTATTCTTGCAACAGTTATACAACCCGCAATAGCTACGCAAACGCCCAGTATCATAAATGCTACTAATTTTATCCATACAGCATTGATTCCATTTAAGTGAGCCGTCCTCTCGTTAATTCCTACCGTTTGTGTATATAGCCCGAGATTAGTAAACCTTAGGACAAGCCAAATCAACACCAAGAATATTACCATGATAATAATTGGTGTAGGTATGGGGATGCCCGGAATAAAACCTCCGATACTAACTAACAGCGGACTTTCAACAGTGGGTGTTGCCCCGCCGTTTATCCAATAAGCTATAGACCGTCCGGCAGAAGCCAGTATTAATGTAGCAATCATGGGCTGAATCTTAAATACGGCAACCAATATTCCGTTGAATGAACTGAATAGAATGGAAACAATACAACTTGCCAGAAAGGCAAGAATAATTATCGGTATAGTAATTTCATTTGAGCGAAGTACACTTACAAAAACACTACCTGCTATTGCAGCCCCCGCAGCAACACTGATATCTTGCCCTCTTGACGATGCTGTTACCAATGTCATACCGATAGCCAAAATAGCAACCGCCGATGCGCCGTTTAAGATACTGATTATATTTCCTGAAAGAACGGTGTTCCCTTGGTTGTTTGTTACAATAGATAAAGAGAAAAATCCAACATCCCTGATTAGATTAAAAACAATCAGCAATAAAAGTGCAAACAACGGGATAACCAATTGAGACTTTGCAAATTTCTTTAAAATTTTAGCCATTTTGAGCTACCTCCCCCGCTATCGTTTGCATGATTTTAGCCTGTGTCATGTCCTCGCCCCTAAGTACACCGACTATATTACGATCGCGCATAACAATTAGCCGTGAACATGTACGGAGCATCTCTTCTATTTCAGACGAAATAAATGTAACGCTGACACCATCCTCGGCCAGCTTGAGTACAAGCTTTTGTATTTCTACTTTCGTACCGACGTCAATTCCGCGAGTCGGTTCGTCTAGGATAAGGTACTCTGGATTTGTGAGCAACCAACGTGCAAGTATTACCTTTTGCTGATTACCGCCCGAAAGCGATTTCATGGGCGTATCCATCGAAGGGGTTTTTATCCCTAATAATTTTATGTATTCATCGGCAAAGGTCTCGGCCTCAGATTTGGAAAACGGTCTGAAAAAGCCCTTCATTACTTGCAGTGCAAGTATAATGTTTTCACGCACCGACAAATCCTCAACAATACCATCCTGCTTTCTGTCCTCGGGTAAATAACCGATACCAAGTTCCATGGCATTCTTGGGCTTTTTTATTTTAACGTCTTTCCCGTTTATCTTCATTCTACCGCCGGTGATTTTATCAGCAGCGAATATAGCTCGTACGCTTTCACTGCGGCCAGAACCAAGTAGGCCGGTAAACCCGTTCACTTCTCCCTTAAAAATTTTGAAGTCAAACGCTTTAGTACACTCTGCACTGGATAACCCAGATGCTTCGTAAACAGGTGTATCATCAGTATTGACTTTTGAAACCTTTTGATTTTGCAGCTCAGAAATCTCGTCAAGATCTTTGCCCATCATCTTCGAAATAAGCTGTACCCGCGGTAAATCTTTTATTTCGTACTCTCCTACAAGCTCACCGTTCCGCAAAACGGTTATCCTATCACATATTTCGTATACCTGTTCAAGAAAATGCGTGATAAAAATAATGCCGACACCCCGAGATTTCAGGTCGCGCATTAGAGAGAAAAGTTTTTCAACTTCTTGTTCGTCCAGCGAGGAGGTCGGCTCATCCAATATCAATACCTTACAATCCATATCAACGGCACGAGCAATTGCCACCATTTGTTGTACAGCCAACGAGCAAGTGCCAAGCTGCTGAGTGGCTCTTGCTGGTATATTAAGTTTGGTAAGTATCTCCGCAGTCTTCTTTTTCATAGAGCGCCAATTTACCAAACTGTAATTGTCGCGCCCAATAAACATATTCTCGGCAACAGTAAGATTAGAGCAAAGGGTTATCTCCTGGTAAACCGTACTGATGCCTAAATTTTGAGCCTCGCGAGGCGATTTTACAGTAATTTCTTTATTAATGCCTTCTATGTAGATTTGGCCTGAATCTTTTGGATATACTCCTGTCAAAACTTTAATTAAGGTTGACTTTCCGGCTCCATTCTCACCCATCAAGGCGTGAATCTCGCCTTTACAAAGAGTGAAATCCACATTTTGTAAGGCGCGAACACCCGGGAATGATTTACTTATATTTTTCATTGATAAAACGATGTCGTTTTGCATAGTTACCATCCTTAAAGTGTTAGAAGTCTCTTACTAAACAGCGATGTAAGTATGCGGAAACATCCGCATACTTCACATCGCACAGACTTAATTTAACTCGCTCTTAATAGGCGGAGTAATGGTTTTGATTAGTCTCCAAGACCGTATGTATCAATGTCGGCCTGTGTAATAGTCCTTGCATCAAAACCTTTTTCTTCGTTAATAACTTTCTTTTGTGGAAGTGTCTTACCAGCTTCAACATCTTTAATCATATCAGAAATAACTTGAGCCTGGAATGGGCTGCACTGACCATTATAGTTCCAATTGCCTGCAAGCAGTTCTCTAAGTGCCCACTTGTTGCAATCGAAGCCCATTATAACTACATCTTTATCAACACCGTGAGTGATACCGGCTTCATCCAGTGCTGCAACAGCACCCTTTGCCATACCGTCATTCTCTGCATAAATAACATTGAATTTTTCACCGGAATTGATTACTGATTCTACAATCTGCTTAGCTGTAGCTTCATCCCAAGTAGCGGTTTGTTGAATAACACATTTCATGGTACCGGCTGAGAATTCAGCATCTAATGCTGCTGTACGGCCAATCTGTGCATCGCTGCCCATTGCGCCCTGAATGTGAATTACGTTATACTCAGGAAGTTTCTGTGCTTTTAGCCATTCAACAGCAGTAATACCTTCTTGTGCCATATCGGAAACAACAGCAGCTTCATACATGCTCTCATCAACGTTCATCATACGGTCAAAAAGGAAAACTTTTATACCGGCTTTTTTAGCATTGTCAAGAACGGTATTCCAACCGTCTGTAGCAGCAGCCGAGATAAGAAGATAGTCAACACCGTCGGTAATAAACTGTGCAGCTGCATTTAATTGCTCATCGTTTTTCAAGCTGTAGAAAGTAGAAGCCTTGTAGCCGTTTGCTTCAGTGAAAACTTTTTCAAAGTCTGCTACATTAGCGGCACGATATCCAGACTCTGAGGGTGGATTGTTAACAATACCTACTTTGATGGGTCCATCGGCGACAGGTGCTGCAGGTGCTGCAGGTGCAGGATCTGCTGCTTTGGAGGATGTTGCAGGAGTTGCAGGAGCTGCAGGTGTTGAACCACATGCCACTAATCCTAATGCCATAACTACAACCAATACTAATGCTAAGATTCTTTTCATTTTCTTATTCCCCTTTCAAAATTATGTATAAGATTCTTTAAACTCAGCATATATCATCTGACTGAAAAAACAATAGCTATGGAAGAAATGCGTAAAATTATGAACTATTTTAATTGAAAAGTTAACCCTTAGTATTTTTTTTAACAATCCAATCGTAATATTTCAAACATTTTTAGTAAAAAAACCCCCATCTGTATCCCCTGCCTTCGATTATTTCCTGTGTGATGGTAAAGTAGTCAAAGTACTTCTTTTCAACGTATTCCTTCCGTTCTATCGACTTTCCGTCGTGCAGTCTCTTTATAATCTTATCAACATAAGGCCCTTGCAGTGGATTACATTCCGCATCCAGAGCTAATCGCATTTTTTATTTTTTTCTCTTTTCGTCGGTAATTAACGCTCACTGTTCGTTCCTTTTCGATATTCGCTAGGCGTGCAACCCGAAACTTTCTTGAACACAAAGCTGAAATAACGTGGATCCTTATATCCAACCGCGAACGCAATTTCGCTTAGGCGATTGTCGGTTTGTCGAAGCATGAATTTTGCTTCGTCGATTCGTTTAAAAGTTAGGTATTCTATTAAGGTTTGTCCGACTTCCTGACTAAATATCGC
>CAYMLJ010000124.1:0-5633 GCA_964391395.1 uncultured Ruminiclostridium sp.
CTTTGCTTGCTCTTTCTTCATTTAAGCGAAAATATTCCATCATAATATCAGCACATATAGGGGCTGTTTCACGTCCCCATACACCATGTTCGACCACCACGGCTATTGCTATTTCAGGCTTATCATAAGGCGCATAGCACACAAAAAGTCCGTTTGAGGATGATGTCGCTTCACGTCCCGTCTCCGATGTTCCGGTCTTTCCGGCTACATCAAACGGAAAGTCCTTAAATGCCTCTGCTGCAGTACCGTCCTCTGAATTTGCAACAGCCTCCATCCCTTCTTGTACACCATCCAGATTAACTTGAGAAATGGGGAGCTGTTCATATTCCTCAGAGGGTTCATAGGTTATTGCTCCGGATTCATCCACAGCCATTTTTATTAAATGAGGAGTAAACTTTTTGCCGTCATTCGCAATTATGCTGACATAATTGGTAAGCTGAATGGGAGTATAGGCATTATAAAGCTGGCCGATTGAGGCCATTGCAGTATTTGCCGGATACCAGTCCTCATCATAAAACTGTCTCTTATATTCCCTTGACGCAATAGAACCAATCTGTTCTCCTATCTCAATTCCGGTTTTCCTTCCGAATCCAAAAATCTTTGCCCACTTTGTTATATTATCAATACCCGTTTGTACTCCGATTTTATAGAAGTACATATTACTTGAGGTTTCAAGAGCTTTCTTCAGGCGTATGGGCCCTTGATTTCCCTCCGGGTTGGTAAACATCATATTCCCGATTTCTTCCCTGTAGGGAGCATTTATTCTGGTGTTTGGAGTAATTACACCGCTTTCAAGAGCAGCAATGGCAATAAGCGGTTTATAGGTCGAACCGGGGGCATACTTTCCGGAGGTGGCCCGGTTGACCACCGGAGCCTCGGGATTATTCCACAATTCGTTTATAGCCGCCGCATTGTTCTCAAGGAAAACTCTTGGGTCAAAATCCGGATAGCTAGCCATGGCTAAAACCTCTCCGTTATTAACATCCATAACAACAACGGCCCCTGCATTGGCATCCCCGAAATTCTTCTTGTGCTTAATTCCGCGGATTCTTTCAATATTTCGCTCTAATGATTCTACGGCTACCTTTTGAAGATCTAAATCGATAGTAAGGTAAAGATCCTGCCCCGGAATAGCCGCTCTTTCCAGATATGAAGTTGTTGTTTTACCGTTCTCATCTACTTCACGGAAGGTCTGGCCTCTAACACCTCTGAGTATTGATTCGGCGGCGCTCTCAATCCCCATCTTACCCACAATATCACTAGCTATATAAGGAACGCTGTCCTCAACGCTTTCCAGCCCCTTATTGTATTCTTCCATTTCATCCTGTGATATAACACCTGTATATCCCAGAACATGAGAAATAATTCTCGCGTTTTCATAATACTCCCGGTAAGGCTTAATAAAGGTGGTAATTCCTCTTAACTCAAAGCTTCTTTCTTCCAGAATACTCATAGTATCTACCGAAATATCATCGGCTACGGTAAGAGGATTATTTATCTGAGGCTGACTAGTTAAGATTTCATAGCGGAGCTGCATAATTTTAAAGGCTTCCTCATCGGTGTATGTTGCATCAATTTCAAAGGTTTTTTCCCGCAAGTATTTAAATGCCTGATCGGCTGTAATGATAAATTCGGCATCTTCATTATTTAATACTATTGCTTTAATAAAATTCTCCGGATTCTCTGCTATAAATCTGACAGGATTAAACCCCAAATAGTTATTCAATCTGCTTTTAATTGCTTTTCCGTCCTGCTCCAAAATATTAATTAATTCCAGAAGCATCCGGTTTTTTTCCTCATTGGGCATCTTAACATCCACATACTGGGTACAATAACCCATACGGCTTCCCGCAATGGGAACACCGTTTCTGTCAAATATATCCCCCCGTTTTGGATATATTACACCAGAGGCAGAAAGACGATAAATTGCTTCTTCTCTATAGCTCTGTCCATCTACTATTTGAATCTTGGCAAGATTATAAATAATAGCCACTGCTGCTATTATAATAAAGACTGCCATTATTATGTATCTGTCCAAACCTTCGTGTTTTTTTTCTTGTTTATTGTTCATGTCGATAGCCTATTCCTCCTTCTATCAACGCTGTCAAGTAGATTGTATGCCTTACTGACAGGTTTAAAAAGCGGTAAAATAAGGATACTGTTATATATGGCTTCAGGAACTATAACAGTGCCGAAAAGATAAGGCAAATACCTGTAACCTCTGAACATAAACATAATAAGGAAAAATAATGTTTCTATTATAACTGTAGCAGAAAAGGTGAACGTTACTAAAACCAAAAATTTTTCTCTATAAAGCTTTTCATTAATCATGGATATGGGAATTGATACTAAAAAGAATATCAACGCATACCAGCCTAAGGTTTTACCCATCAGAATATCCATGGTAAGACCAAATAAAAGACCCATGGCAGCACTTTCCACAGTTCCTCTTAATAAAGCAACTATAACCATAAGGACAATTAATATATTCGGTCTGACATTGAATATCTCAAGATATTCCAATATTGTACTTTGGCAAAATGCGGTTATCCATATCAGTATAACAGCTGCCATAATTCTGTACTTCATAAATCCCCTCTAAGCTTTCTCACTGATCCTTTTTTAGAACTATTACCTCCTCCAAACGCTTAAAATCAACAACAGGTTCAATTACCGCATAAGAATCATACTGCCCTTCGTTGCTGATAACGCTGACCACCTTGCCGATAATAATGCCTTTTGGATATATTCCTCCGATACCCGAGGTTTCAACGGTGTCCCCGGGCATAACGTCGGTATTTGGCGGTATGTAATCTGCCCTGCACAAGCCCTTTCCTTTGAGCTCCACGTCACCTCTGACTACTATTTTATCACGGGATTTTGAGAGTCTTGCGCTTACGGTGCTATCAATATCAATGATAGAGACAACCCGGGAGGTTATCAAATCGGTTTTCGATACCCTCCCTACTAAGCCGTAGGCAGTAATAACAGGAGAATCTGCCATAATTTTATCATTTTTGCCGCGATTAATAGTAAAGACCTCAAACCAATTACCCGGATCTTTGGCAATTATACTGCATCCCACAAATTCATATTCATCATATTGGTCTTTAAAGTTAAGGGCTTCTCTCAGATCTTTATTTTCCTTTGTCAGCTTGTCCAGATCAAGAAGTTGCCGCTCCAGCTCATTTATCTTTTTCAAAAGCTCTTGATTAGCTATTTTTGTTTCCTTAACATCCTCAAAGTATCCAAAGAAGTCGCTGATTTTTTCGCTTACAAAAGTAAAGGCTTTCTGCAATGGAGCCGCGGGAACGCTTATAATATTACCGATTATGTTCATCCCACTTTTCTCATTGTGTGACACAGCCACAAGGGTAAGTAGAATAATTATAATCAGCACAAGAATAAATATCTTGTTGGATAAAATCCTCCTCAAAAGGGATTCCCCCCTATGCACCTTTACTATTGGTTATTTTTTTCTTGATGACAGTAGTACACTGCTAAGTGTATCCAGCTCCTCTAAGACCTTTCCGGTACCTAAAACAACGCAATCCAGCGGCTCTTCGGCTATAAATACTGGAATACCGGTTTCCTCTGATATAAGCTTGTCAAAACCCTTTAACAACGCCCCGCCTCCGGTAAGCATTATGCCTCTTTCCATAATATCAGAAGCTAATTCGGGAGGTGTTTTTTCAAGAGTATACTTTATTGACTCCACCACCGAATTTACAGGTTCCTTCAAAGATTCTCGGATTTCTTCACTGGAGATTTCTAACTCTTTGGGAAGCCCTGTTACCAAGTCCCGCCCGCTGACTCTATAAGTTTCTTCTCTTTCACTGGGGTAGGCCGAGCCTATTTTAAGTTTTATATCCTCAGCCGATCTCTCACCTATCATAAGGTTGTACTCTTTTTTAATATAATGAATTATGGCGTCATCAAATTCATCCCCGGCAATTCTTAATGAGCGGCTGACCACTACACCTCCAAGAGAAATAACCGCAACCTCACTGGTTCCTCCACCGATATCCACTACCATGCTACCCGAGGGCTCGGCTACCGGCAGGCCCGCTCCTATAGCCGAAGCCATTGGCTCTTCTATTAAATAAGCTTCCTTGGCGCCGGCTGACATAGCCGAATCTACCACAGCCCTTTTTTCAACTTCTGTAACACCGGAAGGAACGCATATTACAACTCTGGGTTTAGTTAGTGGATTGTTTCCCACAGCTTTCCTCATGAAATATTTTAGCATGCCCTGGGTGGTTTCGAAATCAGCTATAACCCCATCCTTTAAAGGACGAATCGCAGTAATGTTGCCTGGGGTTCTCCCTATCATCTGTTTTGCATCAAGCCCAACTGCCAAAACTTGTCCTGTATGATTATTAACGGCCACCACAGAAGGTTCTCTTAAAATTATTCCCTTTCCTTTTAGATATACTAAAATGTTAGCCGTACCAAGGTCAATTCCTATTTCCTTCGTAAATAAGCCCATACTTTTTCTCCTTTACAAATGTCTTCTTCGTTTAGTATTATGTCTTTCTTATCGTTAGTTCAATCTTAAATCCAAGATAAAACTTCGTAGCCTTCCTTTTCAAGCATTTTTGAAAGTCTGTATAAAGGTAATCCCATAACATTAAAATAACAACCCTCAATACATTCTACCATAAGACCCCCGGTTCCTTGAATACCATAGCTTCCGGCTTTGTCATAGGGTTCGTTTGAAGCAAGATACCTCTCCAAAAACCCTTTTGAAAAGGTTGGGATCTTTACTCTTGTCATTTCACTTTCAGAGATGCATTTTAATGTTTCGGTATTAATCAAAGTCAATCCGGTGATTACATCATGCCACCGATTTTCTAAAAGCTTGAGCATCCTAAATGCATGATTTTCATCTACTGGCTTGCCAAGAACAATGTTGTCAATTACCACAACTGTATCTGCACCTAAAACGTATGTGTCCTTGTCGTATTTGCCTTTTACATTTTTTGCGACAGCCATTGCTTTTTGTTTTGACATTTCCGAAGCATATTGCCCGGCTCCCATATAGCCTTCGGATTCTTCCTTTATATTAGCCGGTATTATTTCAAAGTCAAGCCCAACCTGCTTTAAAAGCTCTATTCTTCGGGGAGAAGAGGAAGCTAATATAATTTTAAGCATTTTATTACCTCAAAATTTTGTTTGATATTTCCTAATTGTGTATAAATAATTGGTAATAATTAAAAAACATCCTCCTATGATTATACACAGAGGAAAGCTTCTATGGAATATGAAAATGTTTTAACTTTTACTTCCTAACCAAAATATTTTTGCAGCAATTTTATAACTTGCTAAAAACTACATTAATTATATAATTATATATCATAATTTGTTACTTCTCTTTTGACGATACTATAAGTATAATATAAATAAACGTTAACATTGAGTGAATCGATAAAATAGACTAATATACAGACAGCAATTGCAGAAAAGGAATACAACATGAAAATTGAAAGATTCGGGGAAAACAGAATAAGAATTTTTGTCTCCTATGATGATTTAGAAGAACGCGACATCGATCTTGATGCGTTTAGCTATAACTCGCCTGAAACTCAGGAGCTTTTTTGGGATCTCATGGAACAGGCAGAAATTGAGCTTGG
>CAYMLJ010000125.1:0-2017 GCA_964391395.1 uncultured Ruminiclostridium sp.
TTAATTTTATACCCTATGGCTGTGCTGTAGATGAATTTCAGCATGTAGTATACATGAACCCGGATATGACCCCGAACGAGCGAAAAATTGCGTGGAAACGCATTGAGAGTGAATACCAGCCGGATTTGGATTATGAGGATGATCCCTTCTTTGGAGACGGGGGACGCTGGCAGGCTCAAACCCATATTTACAGTTCGCCCTTCTATTATATCGATTATTGTCTTGCACAGACCTGTGCTCTGCAGTTCAGGAACCTGATGTCTGAAGACTATAAAGCTGCGTGGGAAAAGTATCTCAGCTTTAGCAAGAAAGCGGGCACGATGACCTTTACAGAGCTTTTGAAAACCTCCGGACTTCGTTCTCCCATGGAGGAGGGATGTGTTAAGGATGTGTGTAAGGGCTCTGAAGAAGCAATTAAACAAATAAAAATCTAAGCGGTTATCTAAAGAAGTGGATTGTGTCATCCTGAACGTAGTGAAGGATCTTTTCTCAGGCGGGGAAGACTCTTCGCTTCGCTCAGAGTGGCAGTTCGTTTAGAATGACAAACAATTTTGAGACAGCCCTTGATAATTTTGTCGCTAAATCGTATTTTTTGTCTCCAAAAAATGTTATGATAGTATAAATGATATCACACCCAAAAAACGGAGTGAAAGATTATGAAGAAAAAAATACTCAGTGCAATGGATCTTTCATTGCTTTGTCATCAGATGGAACTTGTTTTTAAATCGGGAGTAAGCCCTTTAGAAGGAATACCTGTGCTATCGGAAGACATAAGTAATCCGGAAATAAAAAAGTCTTTAGAATTCATTTCAGAGAAAATGATAAACGGTATGTCAATGCATCAGGCTTTTTTAGAGGAAGGAAGCTTTCCGGATTACATGCTGCATATGATTAAAATCGGTGAACAGACAGGTATGCTTGATACTGTCATGGAAAATCTCTCGGTTTATTATGAAAAAGAATCAGACCTAAATAAAGATATGAAAAACGCTATTACATATCCTGTTATACTGGCTTTACTAATGTTAGGCGTAATTGGGCTGTTAATTATTAAGATAATACCTATGTTCGGTGAAATTGTCGGGAACCTTGGCGGCCAAATGCCTAAAGAAGCACAAGCACTCTTCTCATTTACCGTGTCTCTTGAAAGAATATTTTTATGGTCTATTGTAATATTGATCCCGGTTATTCTCGTCATTGTGATTTATACAAAAACACAAAAAGGACGGTTTGTTTTTGATAGATTAAAGGTTAAGAATTCAATTACCGGCTTATTGTACCGTAAAATATTAGCATATAGGATAGGGCAAGGTCTTAGCCTGACAACAAAAAGTGGCATGAACACAATAGACAGCTTTAATGCGGTTAAAGGATTGATAGATAATAAATATGTAACTCAACGGTTGGAAGAAGCATCAGTAAAAATTACAAACGGTGAGTCATTCTCCGATACTATTAAAGACACTGATATTTTCCCAGAACTTTTTTCTAGAATGATTAAGACAGCTGAACGTTCCGGTAACCTAGAAGGTATAATGCAAAAATTATCAAGGGTTTATGGGAAGGAAGCGGAAATTTCCTTGAAAAACTTTAGTAAAACTATTGAACCTGCGTTAGTTGCAATACTCTCTGTGGTTTTGGGAATTGTGCTTCTCTCTGTACTGTTACCGCTTATCGGCATGATGTCTTCTATCGGATAGGGGGCTAGGTATGTTTAAAAGCAATATCTCCAAATGGGTTCAGCCTTTTCTCCTGATTATTATCATAATTGTAGCTTTAGTTTCGGTTGTATCCATGGATGAATTTTGGAAAAACAGCAATGACGCTCAACCCGATAGAATAAAGGAGGCTATTGAGCGGGCCTGCGTTCAATGCTATGCCCTTGAGGGAAGCTATCCTCCGGATTTGGAGTATTTAAGTGAACATTATGGCCTTATTCTTAATGAAGACAAGTATTTTTATTATTATGAGATATTTGCATCTAATGTAATGCCATATGTGGAGGTTTATGAAAGAG
>CAYMLJ010000125.1:2117-5612 GCA_964391395.1 uncultured Ruminiclostridium sp.
TCTATGAAAATATAGATGGCGAAAGTTATGCAACATGGATTTATCACAGCTCGGGATACCTTATGGAAGCATTGGTTCTTGAGCATGAAGTGCCTTCAATGGATGTAAGCCAAAGAATCGCAAAGGTTGATGATTTTAAGATTGAGTATAATGGTGATGCACAAATAATTATAACAAGTGTTGGCATTACAGGGTTAAAGCCGTACGAAAGCACTATAAAAGTAAGATCGAAATAATGGGAGATATATTGTGAGGTCAGGGAAAAAAGGGTTTACTTTAATAGAAATGATTATTGCAGTTGGTGTTTTAGCCGTATTAGCAGTCGGGATAATACGTCTTTTCATAGCATCTGAAGTTAGCCATAAAAAGGCTGTTGATATTGATTACGCTGTTTTAGAAACCAATACCATAATAGAGGAATTCCAAGAATTAAGGGATTCATCCGAAAAAGCCAGCCGATTTACAATATACTATGATAATAACTGGGAACGCTCTATTAAAGATTCTGAGACTTTATATGCAATTTATGGTGATATGGTTAAATTATCGGATGAACAGGGAGGTTTATTGCATCTTGATTTAAGAGCCGTTAGGCTAAAACCCTATCCCTTGGAAAAGAATGAAGAGTTTGAGATATATAAGGTTTCGGTAATTGTCGAAGATATGTCCTACTGGGGTGAAAACAAATGATAATGAAGTTTAAATCTCAAAATGGAAGCTCTACTATATTAATTTCACTGCTTTTGGTGACATTAGTTGTGTTTGCCCTTTTAAGCCTTACCACCTCTGCATCTGAATTAAGATTGTCCCAAAGAAACGCTAATAATAATAAAATCTATTATATGCTAGATTCTGAAGGAAAACGATTTTTGTTTGATGTTAAAAGCACAATAAACGATGCCCTGATTATTTCTCGTGACCGACCGGAATCCTTTTTTGATAATCTTGATATACTTCTGGGCGAAAACATTATTCGATCAATGAACTCAGAGGGTAATTCTTTGTCAATGAATATAGAGCGTACTATTATTCTAGAAGAGAATTCCAGACGAAGATATCTTGAAATAAGACTGTTAATCAGCCAACCAGCTTCAGATAGTAAAATCAACGAAATTTGCTCTATTACAGAGTGGAGACTCTGGCAAGAGCCTTTTGAGTTAAATAATACAATAGATTTATGGGAAGGGATACCATAATGGGAAATACATATAGCATGAAAGAACTACTTAAAATTGCAGTAAACAATAATGCATCGGATTTACAAATAACTGTGGGAGTTCCTCCGGTATTAAAGGTCAGGGGAGTATTGGAGTATGCCGGAGAAGAACGATTAATGCCCGAAGATACAAAAAGGCTTGTCCGTGAGCTTTTTCCTAATGACGAGACATTTAATGCTTTTCTAGCCGTGGGTGATAAGGATTTTTCACTTTCAATGAGCAAATTGGGAAGATTCCGTGTAAATACCTTTATTCAGAGAGGTTCACTGGCAGCTGCAATACGTCTTGTTTTCACAGAACTTCCAAATCTCGAGGATTTGTTAATTCCCGCATCTGTACTACAGATGCATAAACTTAATAAAGGTCTTGTATTGGTTACAGGGCCTACAGGAAGCGGTAAATCCACAACCCTGTCATGTATAATAGATTTGATTAACAGTACAAAAAAATGCCATATTTTAACCCTGGAGGAGCCCATAGAATATCTTCATCAGCATAAAATGAGTGTTGTTAACCAAAGAGAGATAGGTCAGGATACCCAGAGCTATGCTAGAGCATTAAGAGCGGCTTTGAGAGAATCACCCGATGTAATTCTGGTAGGAGAAATGAGGGACCTTGAAACTATCTCAATTGCCATGACCGCGGCCGAAACAGGACATTTGGTTCTGTCCACTCTCCATACCCTGGGAGCGGCAAAAACAATTGACAGGATAATAGATGTGTTTCCGCCCAACCAACAGCATCAGATTCGCATACAGCTTTCAACAGTTCTAAAGGCCGTTATTTCCCAACAATTGCTTCCATCGGAAAAACGGGGCAGAGTTGCGGCTTTTGAGATTATGAGCTCCAATAATGCCATCCAGAATCTTATCAGAGAAAACAAAACCTACCAGATTGACTCTGTAATTCACAGCGGAAAGAATCATGGTATGCAGAGTATGGATAATGATATTAGTGAGTTATATAAGAAAGGTTATATTACCCGGGAAGATGCCCTACTATATAGCCTGAATCATGATGTTCTGCTAAAATATCTTTAGGTGAGTAAAAAGCTAGGAGAAAAAATAAGTATGGCATATATTTGTGAGGAAGAGCTTGTTTCCATATATAATTCCTTGGAACAAAGCTTTTTAAGCTCTGGGCTAGAGCCTGAGATAGCTCTTATCAGAGATTATTTATTGAAAATAAAAGTAAGCGAGAATAATCAAGTTCTTGGTAAGCTGATTATAGACTACAGTCCTAAGAAGCAAAATCATAATTTTAGGAGAGACTCGGATTTATCCGAGGAACAATTCAATCGTATTATTGCTTTGTTAGGTCAGTCAGATAAGCTTAAAGAAAAAAGCAATTCCGAAAAGAAGAATTCTAATAAACCAAAATCAACTGCGCCGGATATAGTAATTTCAACTCTTTACTATGCATATGTGGACGGATCTTTTATAGAAGGATGCACAGGCTATGGTGCCGTTATTCTAATGGACGGAACCATCGTAGCTGAGTTATCGGGTAAGGTAGATACTCCGGAGGCCTTTACCTCAAGACAGGTAGGGGGAGAAATCCAGGCTGTAATAGAAGTTCTTGAATGGTGTAAAAAGGAGAAAGTGAAAGAGATTACTATTTTGTATGACTTTCAGAATATTGAAAAATGGGCAACGGGCAAATTTAAAACCAATACTCCAATGACACAAGCTTATAAGGAATATATCGATAACTGCGATATCTTAATAACATGGCATAAGGTTGAAAGCCATACAGGAATAGAACTCAATGACAGGGCAGATATGCTTGCTAAAAACGGAGCAAGGCAGTAATTTTAAGTGGTCCAGGGGGCTTTCTCCAACAACGGTGCGTAAAGGTCGTCCTTGATCTCTATTCTAAGTGATTTAAGCTCGTCCGGGGTAGGCACATGATCCTGAAATTCTACAAAAGTTACGTCTTCTATTATCGCAACGGGGGTTTGTTCGGTAGATTCTCCCATGCATAAAACTGCCGAAGCAGCAAGCCCGTCGGCAACATTAATCCGGGTTTGCCTTAGCGTTTTATTAAAAAGATCTTTTTCTCCAATTCTGGAAGTAACACTCACAAATCCGCAATGAGCTATGGCTTTTCCTGTAACGCCCCATTTAAGCGGGGAGGTAGTGCTGTCGGTTATAATAATCCCAATGTTTTTTAATCCATAGCTCTCTCTTAAAAACTCCCAACAATAATTTGCAGATTTTTGTGGGTTCTTTGGCCACATAACATAATATCCGTTTGTATTAGACTCATCTATGCCTGC
>CAYMLJ010000126.1:0-5599 GCA_964391395.1 uncultured Ruminiclostridium sp.
ATGACTCGGGACCCGTTCGAAATCTTTGATTTCGGTAACGGGTGATGTCATTATATTTGTTGCCTCGAAGACACAATGCCCCCCGGACTAGTACCGGAGGGCATATTAACAGCAATCTTAGGCGTCGTGCTTTACAATTTTTTCAAATGCATCAAGCTTTAAGCTTGCTCCTCCGACCAATCCTCCGTCAATATTGGGCATGCCGAAAAGTGCTTTTGCATTGCCTGCATTTACACTTCCACCATATAATATACGGGTCTTTTGGGCAACATCATCGCCATAAAGCTCAACAAGCAATTGGCGAATAATTGCACATACCTCTTCTGCTTGCTCATCTGTAGCTGTTTTTCCTGTTCCTATTGCCCAAATCGGTTCATATGCAATAACAAGGTCAGATACCTCCTGAGCACTCAGGCCAAGCAAAGCAACTTTAATTTGATAGCGGACATGCTCGGCAGTTACACCCTGTTCTCTTTGTGTAAGAGTTTCGCCGCAACATACGATTGGAAGCATTCCCGCATCAATTATAGCTCTTGCCTTTTTATTTATCATTTCATTTGTTTCACCAAAATACTCACGTCTTTCCGAATGTCCTATTATTACATAATCCACTCCCAAATCCTTAAGCATTGCACAGGAAATTTCACCTGTATATGCTCCGCTTGCTTCCCAGTGAACATTCTGTGCCGCAATCTTTATATTAGAGCCTTTTGCGGCTTCAACAGCTCCGGGAATACAAACAGAAGGAATACCCGTAACAACCTCGGAATTGCTTCCTGCGACAAGACCTTTTAAGCCGTTTATAAACTCTACCGCTTCTGTGGGAGTTTTATTCATTTTCCAGTTGCCTGCTGCCATAATAGTACGTTTTGCCATTATATTATCTTCCTTTCGATTCTTTTATTTCTTTTCATTAAGAACTGCAATACCCGGAAGTTCTTTTCCTTCCAGGAATTCCAAGGATGCTCCGCCACCGGTGGAAATATGGGTAATTTTATCTGCAAAACCCAATTGCTCAACTGCTGCCGCAGAATCACCGCCGCCAACTATGGTTATTGCCTCTGAATTAGCCAAAGCTTCTGCAATTTTCTTAGTTCCGTTTGCAAACCTTTCCATTTCAAACACACCCATGGGTCCGTTCCAGACTACGGTTTTAGCATCTTTAACAGCATCTGCAAATAATTTTATGGTTTCTTCTCCGATGTCAAGCCCCATCCAGCCTTCCGGAATGGCATTAGAATGTACTGTTTTAGATTCTGTATTGGCATCAAATTCCTTACCCACTACGTTATCGACAGGAAGAAGGAGATTTACATTCTTTTCTTTGGCCTTTTCCAGTAAACTGCTTGCTAAATCTACCTTATCCAGCTCACAAAGCGATGTGCCTACACCATGTCCTTGAGCCTTAAAAAAAGTATAGGCCATTCCGCCGCCTATAATTAAGGTATCAACCTTATCTATAAGATTATCAATAACACTGATTTTATCAGAAACCTTTGCACCGCCCAGAATGGCAACAAAAGGTCTTTCGGGATTATCAAGAGCCTTGCCCATGAAGTCAAGCTCCTTCTTTATAAGAAAACCACATGCAGACGGCAAATAATCAGCCAAACCTGCTGTAGATGCGTGTGCTCTGTGAGCTGTTCCGAATGCGTCGTTTACATAAATATCTGCAAGGCTTGCAAGCTCTTTTGCAAAAGCCGAATCATTTTTTGTCTCTTCCTTATGGAAACGGACATTTTCCAGCATCAGGATTTCGCCCTCTTTTAGCACTGCTACCTTAGCTTTTGCGTCTTCACCAATAACGTCGGTTGCCAGAATGACTTCCTTGCCTAGAAGCTTACCCAAATGCTCAGCCGTAGGCTTCATGCTATATTTTGCTTCAAAGCCATCCTTTGGTCTGCCTAAATGGGATACCAGAATCAGCTTTCCGCCATTTTCTATAATATAACGAATGGTGGGAAGAGCACCTTGAATTCTCTTGTCATCGGTTATATTCCCTTCTGCGTCCAGGGGAACATTGAAATCAACCCGGACAATAACTCGCTTTCCTTTTACGTTCATGTCAGAAATATTAATTTTATTCTTCATACTCATATAAACACATCTCCTTCTAGTGTGATTTAATACTTCGGATGAGTAAATAAATGGCTTTTAGCCGTATATATTTTACCTTATTTGTATTATAGTTTTCAACAAAAGATTGGAAAACTATTAGTTTTATAATAACCAAATTAATCTATTCTTCATATATAAAGAGCGACCGATAAAGGCCGCTCTTTTTAAGGTTTTACATTAAAACTTCAAATTATTGAGCAAAGCTCTTATTTGTGATCAACTGTTGCCATATAGGAAATGAGGTCAATAATCTTGTTTGAATAACCCCACTCATTATCATACCATGAAACTAACTTAACAAAGTTAGGATTCAAGGAAATACCGGCTTTTGCATCAAAGATAGAAGTACGGGCATCAGTGATAAAATCTGAAGAAACAACTGCATCTTCAGTATATCCCAAGATACCTTTAAGCTCGTTTTCGGAAGCTTCTTTCAATGCTGCACAAATTTCCTCATAGGAAGCAGCTTTTTCGATGCGGCAGGTAAGATCCACAACAGAAACGTTCAAAGTAGGTACTCTGAATGCCATACCTGTAAGCTTACCGTTAAGAGAAGGGATAACCTTGCCAACTGCCTTAGCGGCACCTGTTGAAGAAGGAATAATGTTACCTGATGCAGCTCGTCCGCCTCTCCAGTCCTTTTTGGAAGGGCCGTCAACTGTCTTCTGTGTAGCTGTGGTAGCATGAACGGTGGTCATAAGGCCTTCAACAATTCCGAATTTATCATTAATAACCTTAGCTAGAGGAGCTAAGCAGTTTGTTGTACAGGAAGCATTGGATACAACGTTCATATCGGTTGTATATTTGTCCTGATTAACACCCATAACGAACATAGGAGCATCAGATGAAGGAGCAGAAATAACTACCTTCTTTGCGCCGCCCTGTAGGTGTACACTTGCTTTTTCTGTTGTCGTAAATAAACCGGTTGATTCGATTACATATTCAGCACCGCAATCCTTCCACGGAATCTCTTCAGGCTTCATGCAAGCATAAACACTTACTTCTTCGCCATTAACAACAAGCTTGTCACCTTTTACTTCAATTTCACCGTCAAATTGACCGTGAACGGTGTCATACTTAAGCATATACTTCATGTAATCAAGATCGATAAATGGGTCATTGATACCGACTACTCTTACATCTGGATTTGCCATAGCTGCTCTGAACGCCAGACGGCCAATTCTACCAAACCCATTAATGCCAACTTTTACATCCATTTTCTTTACCTCCGAATTAATAATATATAGAATTGTTAACAAAATCACAAATTCCACATGATATTTTATAATAAATAGTAATCATTTTCAAGGACTTTAGTAAATTTTGTTTTTTCACGCTGTCTCATACATTCATATATCAGCATTGATGTCGCAGCCGATGCATTAAGCGATTCTGCTTTCCCCGACATAGGAATCATAACGGTAATGTCTACAAGCTCCAAAATTTTGTCAGAAAGACCATTGCCTTCATTGCCGATAATAATTGCTACATCCCCGGACATATCAGTGTCCCAGCATGGTAATGCATCCCTTGTATGGGCGGCGACAAGAAGAATATTTCTTGATTTTAGCTCATGCAGAGCTTCGCCAAAATCTTCCTCGATGATTACCGGGATATGAAATAGCGACCCCATTGTAGACCGAATTACTTTGGGGTTATACGGATCTGCACTATCCTTTGACAAAAGTACCGCATTAAAACCACATGCATCAGCTGTACGAATTATGGTACCCAGATTTCCGGGATCTTGAATATTCTCCAGAGCTATAACTCGTTTAATGCTACTGATAATTTCTTTTTTGTCATAAACGGGCTTTTCTGCCACTGCCAAAATTCCTTGCGGAGAGTCCGTTTCGCTGATACGGCTAAAAAGCTCATCTGGAACTTGTACCGATTTTATATTTGACATTTGCGAAAGAAATAATTCTTCTTTTTGAAAAAAGCTATCGGATATAATAAGATATCTGATTTCAGCTCCGGAATCCAATGCATCCTTAACGAGTCGGTAGCCTTCAAGTAATATGGCTTGAGCTGTCATTCTTCCTTTTTTATTACTAAGACTTCTAACCTCTTTGATGATTGGATTTGACACAGAGGTAATTTTAATCCTATCAGCCATATTAGCCTCCTGCTATATGAATAAAGTCCCTCCACATTCTTGTGAGGGACTTATTAATCGGGCGGGATTAATCCCCACCAAAAAATATCTATCTTACCTTTTCGACCAGCATTTTAAAACCTGTAGCATCATTAACTGCCATATCAGCAAGTACTTTTCTGTTTAAAGTAATACCTGCTTTTTTAAGAGCATTCATGAATTTGCTGTATGATAAGCCGTTCATACGAGCCGCAGCATTGATACGTGCAATCCAAAGCTTTCTGAATTCACGCTTCTTTTGCTTTCTGTCTCTGTATGCATAGCTCAACGATTTCATAACTGCTTCGTTTGCTGTTCTATAAAGCTTGCTTTTTGCTCCGAAATAGCCCTTCGCAAGCTTGAGGATCTTATTATGCCTTGCGCGTGTGCGCATAGCGCCTTTTACTCGTGCCATTTTTTAACACCTCTCTTCTCTTTCTTATGCGTAGGGCAGCATCTGCTTTACAATAGCAGCGTTAGCATCGGATGCAATCAGACTCTTACGAAGATGTCTTTTCCTTTTAGTTGACTTCTTCGTCAATATATGATTTTTATAGCCCTGATTTCTTTTTACTTTTCCGGTAGCAGTAATTTTAAATCTCTTTTTAGAACCGCTATGGGTCTTGAGCTTTGTCATATAGCTAACCTCCCTCTAATGTTTATTTTTTGTGAGGAACTAATATCATGGACATTGACCGGCCTTCCATTACAGGAGACCTATCCACTTTCCCATATTCCTTGACGGTATCGGCAAATTTGTTCATTACTACTCTTCCCAGAGAAGAATACGCGATTTCACGCCCTCTGAAACGAATAGATACCTTAACCTTATCACCCTCTTCAAGGAATTTAATGGCGTTTTTAACCTTGAAGCTGAAGTCATGATCCTCAATTTTTGCTGAGAGCCTGATTTCCTTGACTTCAATAACAGTCTGCTTTTTCTTAGCTTCCTTATCTCTCTTGTTTTGCTCATACAGGAACTTTCCATAGTCCATTATTTTGCAAACAGGCGGATTCGCATTGGGAGATATCTTTACCAGATCCAATTCCCTTTCGTTTGCTTTTAGCTGTGCCTCTCTTGCTGAGACAACCCCAATCATTGTACCGTCCGAATCAATCAAACGTACTTCTTTGTCACGAATCGCTGAATTGATCTGTACATGGTCCTTACTAATATAAAACACCTCCGAATAATAAATAAACAGGTAAAGCTTATACTTCACCTGTTATGAACGTCAACATACGAATCTGCACCAGATAACGCTATTGACCCGCCAGCTTGCGCCGAACAAGGTGAGAAGCATTGCTTCTACTTGATTACCTATACTACTATACAGCATGAAA
>CAYMLJ010000127.1:0-5563 GCA_964391395.1 uncultured Ruminiclostridium sp.
TTGATATCTACGCCTTTTTTTACTGCTTCCTGGGATTTTTCATAAAACGCCAAGATAATCTTGAGCATCCTAAATTGCTTATCAAGTGTTGTATAAGTATCTTCTTCATTAAAGGCATTTTGCTGCAGATAGTCCTCACGAATTGATCTTGACGCTTCTAATGTAACACGGTCGGTAGATGATAAGGCATCTATACCTACCAATTGTACAATTTCCTGAAGCTCTGCCTCCTCTTGAAGAATACGCATCATATCACCACGATATTTTATCCAATCTCTCGAAATGTGCTCACGGTACCAATCAGAAAGCTTATCCTGATATAAAGAATAGCTCTGAAGCCAGTTTATGGCTGGGAAGTGTCTCTTATAGGAAAGGTTATAATCAAGACCCCAGAATACCTTTACTATTCTTAACGTGGCCTGTGAAACAGGTTCTGAAATATCGCCACCGGGAGGAGATACTGCACCTATAGCACTTATGGCTCCTACCCTGTCCCCACTACCCAAGGTTTTAACTCTGCCTGCACGTTCATAGAATTGAGCAAGACGTGATGACAGATATGCGGGATAACCTTCCTCACCGGGCATTTCCTCAAGGCGCCCCGACATCTCACGAAGAGCCTCTGCCCAACGGGATGTAGAGTCAGCCATCAGGGCTACGGTATATCCCATATCCCTGAAATACTCAGCAATTGTTATTCCTGTATAAATAGATGCTTCACGTGCCGCAACAGGCATGTCTGATGTATTTGCAATAAGAACTGTCCTCTTCATAAGGGCATGTCCTGTTTTGGGATCTTTCAGCTCCGGGAATTCCATAAGAACGTCGGTCATCTCATTACCACGCTCTCCGCAGCCTATATATACAACCAAATCAGCCTCGGCCCATTTAGCCAGCTGGTGCTGAACAACGGTTTTTCCGCTTCCGAAAGGACCCGGAATAGCAGCCACACCACCAGATGCTATGGGAAAAAGAGTATCGATTATTCTTTGTCCCGTAATAAGCGGTTCATTAGGCGAAAGCTTTTCTTTATATGGTCTTTCTTTTCGGACAGGCCATTTTTGCATCATTGTCAATTCTACACTATTTGCGTTTTTAGTCTTTACTTTTGCCACAGTGGCATCAATGGTAAATCTGCCCTCTTCAATCGATTCAATTGTTCCCTCAATCCCAAAAGGCACCATAATACGATGCTGGAAAACCTCGTTTTCCTGAACGGTTCCGATAATATCACCGGCTTGAACCTGATCCCCCGGCTTGACAACCGGAATGAAATCCCATTCCTTCTCCCTGCTTAATGCAGAGATCTTTATACCGCGGGTAATATTGTTTCCCGTAGCGGCACGCATAGCCTCCAACGGCCTTTGAATACCATCAAAGATATTCTCTATGAGGCCCGGCCCCAATTCAACACTCAACGGAGCATTCGTAGTTACAACCGGCTCACCCGGGCCCAAGCCTGAGGTTTCTTCATAAACCTGAATGGAGGCCTTGTCCTCATGGATTTCCAGAATCTCTCCTATTAAATTCATTTTCGATACATGCACAACATCCAGCATATTGCTGTTACGCATGTTCTCTGCCACAACCAAAGGTCCTGACACCTTGACGATTCTGCCTTGATTCATCATCATTCCATTCCTTTCAAACATCCGAGATTACCCGAATACGATTTTTGTCAACTTTAGTCATCCTGAGCTAGAATATCAGCGCCTACCGCTTTTTCAATACTTTCCTTAACAAATCTTTTCCCTATACCTAATGAGCCTGTGCTACCCGGTATAAGTATAATCGCAGGAAAATAACTGCTTCTGTATTTGGATATTTCATCCATGATATCGGAAGCTATATCCTCGGTAACATATATTAGGGCATATCCATCTGCAACAAGACTTTCTAGTAAGCTTGCCGTTTCTTCCTTTTCTCCGGCGGGATATATGTCAAATCCAATTGCCTTAAATCCCAGGATACTGTCTTTATCTCCCATGACCGCAATCTTATGCATAGCCCAACCTCAGCCTTTCCTTAATGGTTTCCCTTGAAATTTTATTCTTCACACCCGTTATTATCAACCGGGCATTTTTTATCTCATTTTCCTTGAAAAACAAATACCCGATAACAGGCGCGACACCCATAACCTCATACTTGCTTTCCTTTAAATATAGCGTGATAAAATCATCTAATATCTTTTCAATCTCTGATATGCCGTCCTCATTATTAGCAGCCTCATTCAGTTGTGTTGCCAGCTTATCATAGCCAATATCCTTAAGTACTGAAAATATCTTATCCAGCCCTTCATTCACCATTTCTTCAAACATTTCCTCTTTGAAGCTTCCGCTTTTTATCCAAGCCTTACGTATGAAATCATCGGACTTCTTAAGCTGCTTTGACCTTATAAATATTCGAATGTTGGCTGTATCAATCAACATGTTTACAAGCTTTATCAGGACAGGATCTTCGCTCTTTTCGGCATCAGCCATCATTTCAGCATAACTGGCGTTATCCAGAATAAAATCAATAAGCTGCGGATCTCCTGTTTTGTTAAAGGCCTCTTCACCTGCTAAAATAGCTTTGCTGAATATTTCCGAAACATCTTCAAATTTTTTGTCAGCCATTAGTTTAAGAAGCTTCGGCGGTTCAATGGTGCCCATGCCGGACAGTGTTTCTTTTACGTCGATTTTTAAAAATTCTGCTTTTAATATGAACTTAGCATTAAGATAATCATACCTCTTTTTAAAAAGGTTAATTACCAGTGGGTCAGGGATAATTTCCTCGATAAAGTCATAGGCCTTCTTAAGCTCTAAGGAAAGAAGCTTTTCTACATCCTCTGTATCCTCTTTGCCACTGTTTGGGTTTTCGCCGGAATAGCCGGCTTCGGCCAAAAGCTTTATAGCGTCGGCAGAATCGGTTATATCAAAAAGGCGCTCCAATCTGCTTAAAGACAGAAGCTTTGATTCTCTGACGCGTATTCGAGCTGTGGCATAAGCATAACCCTCTTCTTTGATCCTGGCCATACAAACTCCTTTACTACTCTTTGAATAATATCTTGGCTACCTCGGGCTCCATGTTTGGTCTTTGCATATTTAAAATAACCTCCAAGGTACAATTTATTTCCAAATCACCATAGCGAAGAATAAAACCACCCGATGTATTCAGGGAATCCTTCGCCAAACTTAATGCAGCGGACAGACCTTTAGCCTTGAGCTTTCCGTTTATTTCAAATATAAACCCTTCACCCAAACGCTTTTTATCTCTTTCATTAAAAACTATAACTCCATCCTCATCTTTAGCGGTATTAAGAATAATGCCTTCAATAAAGAGCTTATATTTGTCCTCCGGCATATCGGACAGGTTTTTTAAAGCAACGTCAAAAGCCTCACTAATGCACTCTTGACGCACTTTAAGTATATTCTTTCTATCTTCCATACTTTCGGCTGCCTGATAGCGCTGCTTAATAAGAGCTGCTTCTTCTTTGGCTTTTTCAGTTATTAAAGTTGTCTTCTGAAAAGCCTCCTTCTCAGCCTCGGCAATAATGATTTTAGCTTGTGCGTTGGCCTCGTCCAATATCTTATCATGCAGGCTTCTGGCATCTGTCAGTATTCTTTCTTTTATTTTTTCGGCTCCATTCATTTTATAAGCCCCTTCTAAATTATATTTGATTTAACATAAGAATGGAAACAACAAGGCCCAAAATAGCAAACATCTCAACCATAAGAGCGTAAATGATCGCATTACCAAGTGCTTCAGGTCTCTTAGCAACCAAATGTATACCTGCCGTAGAAACTTTACCCTGCCATATAGCTGAAATATATCCTACAACACCAATCGGTATTCCCGTTGCCATAAGTGAAAGGCCGGTTTCAAGAGTTTCAACTGCGGCTATTTTATTGACTATCATAAATGCAATTACAAATCCATAGATAGCCTGTGTTGCCGGAAGTGCCTGTAAAATCATCGTTGGGGCAAATCTGCTGGGTTCTTCTGTAATAACACCGGCTGCTGCCTGTCCTGAAATACCGCAGGCTTTAGAAGAGCCTATTGCCGCAACCATAAATGCGATAACTGCACCAAAAAATGCCCATACTTTTGGGTTTAAGAATAAATCAACAAATTTTAAGTCCATAGTGAATTCCTCCTGATAATATTAATTATAATATCCCGGCTTTTGATCCGGAATTTAGAAGCGCTATTGATTCATAATCTACTACAACATATTTTGTCTTTGCTTTAAATGGGTCAAATGCTACTCCGCCACCTTCAACGTACTTTCCAAAGAATTCAAGGAACTGGAGTCTGCAGGAATGGACATATGCACTGAGAGTATTTAGTCCTATGTTTAGAGTATGACCAAAAAGTAGTATCACAGTGGCAAGGATAACTCTTACAACAATGAATCCTCCAAAGGATGTTGCCAAGGTATTTACTATATCACCGATGATAGCCGAGGCAAGTCCTAAAGCAAGGATTCTCGTATAGGAGAGACAATCGCTGAAAAAGCTCACTATATCATAAAGCCCGGGCAAACCACCGAAAATCTTTCCAAAGATATTCTTTGATTTTCTCCCACCGGTAAGCAGGACTAAAGCTATACCTATTACAAAAACCTTGTAGCCTGCCTGTACAATCGCGCTATCGCTAGAAAATGATACACCCGGTGCAAAGGGTAAAAGAATCATGATAAATCCGCTATACATTATAATGACAAAACCGGCATCACAGATGGCATCGAGAATTTGTCCCCTTCGTATAAGGTTCAACCCCTTCATAAAAATGCCTGTAAACATATGAATTATCCCTATTAAAATAGAATAGCTCATCATAAGCTCGGTTTGCTCAGTAGGAACAATCCAAAGAGCTGTTTTTGTCAAGGATGCTATACCAAACCAGCTACCAAAGAGGAATCCGGCTAATATAGTTGCTAGGCCGCTGAAAAATAAGAGCTTAATAAACTGTCTTGTTTTATCTTCCATACGAATTTTTTTCAAGGCAAAACCTGTAGCTAAAGCAATTATAAGTCCATACCCGCCGTCGCCCAACATAAGTCCAAAGATAAAAATATAGAACGGCAGTGTAATGGCTCTTGGATCTATCTCAAGGCTTGAAGGCATGCCATACATCTCAACAACCGGGTTGATTGCTTCAATGATTGGACCGTCTTTAAATAAAACAGGAAATTCCTCATCCTTAGCCGGTTCTTCAATGCTAACAGCACAGAAAAAGTGATTGTTTATATATTCCTCAACTCTTTCAGAATGTTTTGCTGGGAGCCAGCCATTTAACAAAAATGTTTTATTGGTTGAAAGCAGACGGCTTTTGGCTTCAGTCCTGATTTTTTTGGCTTGAAATGCATCCGAGATAATCTCCAAATCCTCTCTCTTTGTAGCCAACTCAATAATAAGAGCCCTTTTGTTCTCACGCTCTTTTTCCAAACTTTTTAGACTGGCTTTTAACTTTTCTTTTCTTTCATGAGCAGTACCTTGTCCTTCTCGGATTGTTATACGATTCCATCCCCATGCTCTTAATAGCTCCATTATATCTGATTCGGAAGTCTTCATTCCGAAAA
>CAYMLJ010000128.1:0-5515 GCA_964391395.1 uncultured Ruminiclostridium sp.
CAAATGTAAATGGTGGTGAAAATAATTGAAATTATCTACAACAAGTAGAATAATGTCCATAGTGGCTGGAGGGGCTGTTTTTGCCTTGCTTTTATTTTTGTTGCGCACATTAACCGTACCTCTTATTGCCGGAGTTTTAGGATGGCTTGTGGTAATTTTATTTTTTTCTAAAAAAGAAAAAGATGAAGCCATTATTGTAGAGGGCATGACGCGCTCCGATATTGAGGACACTATTAAGAAGGGCCGTAAGCTTACCCTAGGAATGAGGCAAGCAATAAAAAGCTTATCACAGCTTGAAATATCCAAAGAGGTTGAGGATTTGTGCCGTATCGCTGAATCTATGTTTGACCTTCTTAAAAAGGATCCCAAGGATATCCGTATAGTAAAGCAGTTTATAACATACTATCTGGAACCTACCCATAAGATAATTGTGAAATATGTAGAACTTGCTACCATAAGACCTATGCCGGCCGACGCAATTGAGACACTTGAGAGAACAGAGAAATCATTAAAAGGAATCCGGACTACTTTTCTTCAACAAAAGGAAAAGATGCTGGCTAATGACGTTATTGATTTAGACACTGAAATAAAGGTGTTTGAAACCCTTTCAAATAACTATGGGACATCGTCTGTAAAAAAAGATAAAGATAATTTAAATCAGACAAGAAATGGTATATAATGTGCTTAAATATAAAGGAAAGGTTTGGTAATATATTATGGATGCTCAGGTTCAATCCGCACCGGCTCAGAAGAGTTTGAATACAGTTGAAAATTATGATGTGAACAAATGGAATGAAATGACACCGGAGGATAGGCAGCAGGTATTAGACCTTGCGGCACAGATTAATGTGTCAGATTCTCAAAGTGTTATTCAATACGGTAATTTGGCACAAAGTGATATATCTAAATTTTCAGACGCCATGCTGGACCAGATAAGAGCAAAGGACAGCGGTGAGGTTGGAGAAGTGTTGACCGATCTTTTAGTTAAGGTGCAGGATATCGACATTGATTCTATAGACCCAAATCAAAAGGGCTTTTCCTTAGCAAAATTATTCGGTGGAGTGAGGAAAGAAACTCAAAAGTTTATTTCTCGCTATGATAAAATCAGTGTACAAATAGAAAAGATAATTGATCAGTTGGATAGGTCCAAGCTTCAGCTTATCCGGGATATAACAACCCTGGATACAATGTACGATAAGAACCTGGACTTTTTAAAGCAACTTGATATTTATATAATGGCAGGTTCACTAAAACTAAAGGACCTTAACGAGAAGGTTCTGCCCGAGCTTAAGGAAAAGGCCACAAAATCCGGTGATGCTATGGACGCACAAAAAGTAAAGGACATGGCCGAGCTCATATCAAGGTTTGAGAAGAAAATCCATGATTTGAAGCTAAGCCGTATGATTACTATTCAAAGTGCGCCTCAGATTCGTTTAATACAGAATAATGACCAGACCTTGGTGGAAAAGATTCAAAGCTCAATCATGAATACTATTCCGCTTTGGAAAAACCAGATAGCAATTGCCATTACAATGCTTCGCCAGCAATCGGCGCTAAGGCTTCAGAAGGATGTTACAAATACTACAAACAATCTTTTGGCACGTAACTCGGAAATGCTTAAGACCAGCTCAATTGAAATTGCCAAGGAGAATGAGCGTGGAATAGTGGAGATTGAGACTCTGAAGAAGGTTAACGAGGACCTTATCATAACTCTGGAGGAAACCTTAAAAATTCAGCAGGAAGGCCGTGAAAAAAGAGCCCAAGCAGAAATCGAGCTTAAGACCATGGAAAATGACATCAAGAATAAGCTGATGGATATTAGAGATAGGGTATAAGAGACCAGAGAGAAAATATGATACAATAATATGGTGAGGTTTTTTATGGAAGATAAAGTATTTGAGTTTATGGAGAAGATGTACGCTGATTTAAAAAGTGAGATTCAATCTGTAAAGAGTGAGTTGAAAAGTGAGATTCAGTCAGTAAGTAATCATGTAATAAGATTGGAACATGAACATGGATCAAAGCTTGACGCACTTCTTGATGGATACAAGCAACTCTCCGAAGGCCAACAAGAAATAAAGAGAGAATTGGTTGACATAAAGGAACATATGGCTCATCAGGATAACGAAATAACCTTCCTAAAGAAGGTAAAATAACCGCCCTTAAAGTTAATAATATAATGAATCTAAAGCACTTGAAAAAGTGCTTTAACTTTTAACAGTATATTTTTTGATGATGAATAAGCTTTATTGTAATCAGTCAATTAAGATGAGGGTGAGTATGATTAGGCTAAAGTAGGCTAACAAGCCTTGACATATGCTGTCTTTTAAGAATATAATTTATTGAATAAGAAAAAGAAGAAAATGCAATGATCGGATCAGTAAGACTCTTAAATATCATCCTTAAAGAGAGTAGGGAAAAGGGTTTGGTTATAAAGGAACTCTTGGTGAAAGCCCGCAGGATAGAAGAGTCTGAATATCAGCCGTGAGCAGCAGCCCGAAAAGGTGGTAAAATCCCGCCCTAATAAGGTGAGCCGGTGAAGGGCCGTTATCCCTATGAGTGGCAGTTATAAAAACATCATTTGGCTGTAATTTGGGTGGTACCGCGATTAGGAGTTTTTCGTCCCATATATGGATGAAAGGCTTTTTTATTGCCGATAAACAAATATATAATTTGAGATTAATTTTTGTCATTCTGAGAGAAGCGAAGAATCTTTTCAGTTAACTTAAAGATCCTTCACTACGTTCAGGATGACTGTAATAGCAAGAGTATTTATCTAACAAAAAGAGAGGATTGATAAAATGTCAGTGGATTACGGAAAAACACTGAATTTACCAAAGACCGATTTTCCCATGAGAGGGGGGCTTCCCGAAAAAGAGCCTCAAATGCTGAAATCATGGCAGGATAATGATCTTTATAAAAAGCGTCTTAACAGGAACAGGTTTAAGGGTAAAAAGTTTGTGCTCCATGACGGCCCCCCGTATGCCAATGGTGGTATTCACTTGGGGACCGCGCTTAATAAGGTGCTAAAAGATATTATAGTACGTTACTATGATATGAAGGGATATTTTGCTCCCTATGTTCCGGGTTGGGATACTCATGGCCTTCCCACCGAGCTGAAAGCAATTAAAGAAAAAGGACTTAATCGCCACGAGGTGGGGCCGGTGGTGTTCCGTCAAGCGTGTGAAGAAATTGCGATGAAATATCTGGATATCCAGCGTGAATCCTTTAAACGCCTTGGTGTAATGGGTGACTGGGATAATCCATATATTACTCTTAAACCTGAGTTTGAAGCAAAGCAGATTGAGGTCTTCGGTCAGATGGCTAAACTGGGATGTATCTATAAAGGAATGCGCCCGGTTTACTGGTGTCCTTCCTGTGAAACTGCTCTGGCAGAAGCTGAGATAGAGTATCAGGACGATCCGGGAACATCAATATATGTTAAGTTTCCTGTAAAAGATGATAAAGGTAAACTAAAAGGAATTGTAGATACTCTTGATAATTTGTATGTTGTAATATGGACAACCACTACCTGGACTTTGCCTGGTAACTTGGCGATATCATTAAATCCCGAGTTTGTCTATGTTGTAGTAGAGGCCAATAACGAGCGATATATTGTAGCTAAAGAATTGGCCGAAAATGTTATGAAAGCAGCGGAGATAAGCGATTATAAAATACTTGGCGAAATCATGGGCAGTGATTTGGAATATGTAGTTTGTGCTCATCCTTTCTTAAATCGTGAATCTCTTGTTATAGTTGGAGATCATGTTACCTTGGAAGCCGGTTCGGGTTGCGTCCATACTGCTCCCGGCCATGGTGCCGAGGACTTTGATGTCTGCAAAAAATACCCGGAAATAGGTATAGTTGTACCGGTGGACGATAAAGGGCATATGACAAATGATGCCGGTCCTTTTGCGGGACTGTACTATAAAGCCGCGAATAAGGCTATTTTACAGACACTTAAAGAGACAAGCCTGCTATTTGCCGAAGAGAAGATCACTCACCCTTATCCCCACTGCTGGCGCTGTAAGGAGCCTATAATATACAGAGCTACCGAACAGTGGTTTATTTCCATCGATAAATTCAGAAAACAGGCATTGGATGCCATAAAGGAAGTAAGATGGATACCCGGATGGGGCGAGGACCGTATTTCTAAAATGGTTGAGGATCGCGGTGATTGGTGTATCTCCCGTCAGCGTATCTGGGGCTTGCCCATACCGATTTTCTACTGCAAGGATTGTGGCAAGGAAATCATTAATGATGAAACTATTAACGCAATAAAAACTCTTTTTGCAAAAGAGGGTTCAAATGCCTGGTTTAAATATGAGCCAAAAGAAATCCTGCCCGAAGGATTTAAATGCGAATGCGGAGGCACCGAGTTTAAGAGAGAAACTGACATTATGGACGTTTGGTTCGATTCAGGGTCTAGCCATATTGCGGTAGCTGAGGCAAATCCGGATTTAGGCTGGCCGGTAGATTTGTATTTGGAAGGAAGCGACCAGCATAGAGGCTGGTTCCAGTCCTCCCTTTTAACTGCGACGGCAGTAAGGGGAAGAGCTCCCTATCGTCAGGTTCTTACCCACGGATATGTGGTTGACGGCCAAGGCAGAAAGATGAGTAAATCTCTGGGCAACGGTATTGATCCCATGGATATATGCAAACAGTATGGGGCCGATATTCTAAGACTTTGGGTTTCTTCAAGCGATTACAAGGTGGATATCCGTATTTCAAACGATATCCTCAAGCAGCTTACTGAAAGCTACAGAAAGATTCGTAATACTGCCAGATTTATTCTGGGTAATATTTGTGACTTTGATCCTAATAAGGACAATGTTTTATACAGTGAAATGGAAGAACTGGATAAGTGGGCTCTTCTAAAGCTTAATCAGCTTGTTGCGAAGATTGAAAAGGCATATTCCGAATACGAATTCCACACTATGCTCCATGCCATCCACAACTTCTGCGTCGTTGATATGAGCAGCTTCTATCTGGATGTAACCAAGGATAGGATGTACGCTTCCAAACCGGAAGATAAAGCTCGCCGTGCAGGGCAAACAGCTATGTATATCATACTTGATACGTTGACAAGACTTTTAGCGCCGGTTCTAGCCTTTACTGCAGATGAAATCTGGCAGTATCTGCCGCATACCGATAAAGATAATGCCGAAAGTGTTATGCTGAATGATTGGCCCGAAGCTAAAGCTGAGTTTGAAAATGAAGCTCTTGACCAAAAATGGAGCAAGATTCTTGAGGTTCGTGACAGTGTTCTAAAAGCGCTGGAAGAAGCCAGAAACAAAAAGCTCATTGGTCAGTCCCTCCAGGCAAAGGTCGTTTTGAAGACTAACGGAGATGTTCTTAAGTTGCTTAAAGAGAATCTTGAGATACTTCCTACCGTATTTATTACTTCTCAGGTGGAATTAGCCGAAAGCAGCAATTTGGAAGTTGAGGTTGAGGTTAAGGAAGCAGACGGCGAAAAGTGTGAGCGCTGCTGGATTTATTCCAAAACAGTAGGCGG
>CAYMLJ010000129.1:0-5478 GCA_964391395.1 uncultured Ruminiclostridium sp.
GTAAATCTTCAACTGTCTCAGTTATTAGCCTTCCCTCATTACTCCAGCAGCTCTTAATTCTATGTATATTTAATCGCTCAGATGCTTCGCCATCAGCAAAAGGGGTTAGTCCACCGATAGAGAAGCTTGATAGCATTTCTAAATCGATGGAGTGATTGGATTTGTTGGAATATACTGTCTTGATTTCAAATGCTTTCAATCCCTCATGATAAGTAAGAATATGTGTTACAGTATGATTTCTGTCATTCTTTAAAATGGTTTTTATAATATGGCAGTTGTTCTTAACCTCTGTATGCTGGCTGTCATATTTTAATACAGCGGTTGATTGCCCGTTTCGCATTGTATGACCATTGGCAAAACCTCCGGAGAAGTCATCACCCCTTATATAAGCATGAACAAGGGAATCTATGCTGTGTTTCTTATTAGATACAGCTTTCTCTTTTAAATTGGCAGGTAATATTTCCAAACCAACATTACCGTCCTCATCTTTTAAATATTTAACTAGAATATCAGAAAAGGTAAATTCAGATAAAATCATATTTATTTATTCTCCATCTATTCATTAGTGATTTGCTGAACTTAGTGTTATTTTTATTAAATCTTAAATAGCGATATTGATTTTTCCAATTCTTCTGCCAGACTGTTCAATTCTTCTGCCAGATTTAATAAGATTTCTGCAGATGCACTCTGTTCCTGTGCGCTTGCAGATACTTCTTCTGAGGTTGCGGCCGCTTCTTCGGAGACTACAGAAACCTTTTCCATTGTATCCATTACTACAGCTTTGGAATTCAAAACAACCTTTAATGAGCTTTCAACTTCATGTATCATTTTTGATATGGCTTCCATCGAGCTTAAAATAGTTTTAAAGGATTTATCGGTTTCATAAACCGCTTCTGTTTGTTTTCCAATGATTAAGCTTGAACGGTTTGCTGCATCAACGGTAATTTCAGTCTTTTTTTGTATCCTGGAAATAATACTGTTAATCATAACCGATGCGTCCTTGGACTGGTCAGCAAGCTTCTTCACTTCATCGGCAACCACAGCAAATCCATGCCCTGTAGCACCTGCCCGTGCTGCTTCAATGGCAGCATTCAAAGAAAGTAAATTGGTCTGTTCGGATATTCCTTCAATTATCTTTGTGAAATTTTTTATTTCCTTCATGTCGTTATCAAGACTGTTTATATCATTAACAATCTTTTCGGAAACAGATTTGGTTTCAAGCGCCTTATCATTCAACGTCTTCACCGCATGCAGTGCTGTCTCACTGAGTTTTTTTGTATCATGCACTACCTCTGCCACGCACAAGATATTTTCTTCAACCTTATTCATATTCTTAGAAAGATCCTCCAATTGGCTCACACCGGTTAACATGTCCGAGGCCTGTTGGGATGAACCCTCTGCTATTTCGGTTATGCTGATTGACACCTGATTAGAGTTGGAATTGGTAAGAGCCGATAATCGGGAAATCTCAGTTGCATTATTAATAACCTTTTGTGCGGAATTACTGCTTTTATAAATAATTCCCTTTATATTCTCTACCATTCCGCCAAAATTAGAGAGAACATCAGCTAGCTCGTCCTTTTTAGAATCTTCAACATCAAAAGTCAGATCCCCTTCCTTTGCAGTAAGCATCAGTCCGACCAATCGTTCGAGAGGTGCAGATATACTTGCTGTAATTATATATGACAATCCAAGAGCAACAATCAAACATATTGCTGCTATCATAAAAATTATTCTGCCGATAGCTTCTGATTCTTGGTTAAGATATGAATAAGGTATTGTTGTTGCAATGAACCAGCCACTCTCGCCAATTTTTGAGTAGGAAATGAGGTGGTCAACACCATCCAGCTTTATGGTAGAATCTCCCGAACCAAGAATACTACTGATAAGTAAATCATCTTCAAAAGGTTCGCCAATTAGTGCTTTAGAGTTTTTATCGGCTATTACTCTTCCTTGGGAGTCAAGCACAATAATTCCGGTTCCTTCTCCTAAGTCAATATCCCGAATATTTTTCAAAAAGTAATCCGAATGAATATATGTGTTTATTACTCCTATTGCCCCACCTGTATTTAAAGATTTTATAGCCCTTGACACAACAAGAATCTTCGTGCTCTCATTCTTCTTGGAGATAAAATTCCAGATTGTCTTACCTCCACTTTTTTCTGCCGCATTTAGAACAGCATTTATATCATCCATAGAAAATTCTGAGCTTTGCACACCATTTGAAAAAATGCTGCTTCCTTTAATGTATATTTCTATTCCCCGCATTTCAGCAAATGTTTTCGTTGAAATTATTGAGGTGATCTTTTGATTCAGCTCTAATGCTTTAAGGTCATCCAACGTATTAAACTTTTCAAGACCATTCTGGATATCTTTGTTTAGGATGAGTTCATTTGCCATCCCTTCGATTTGAGATATTGATGTGGTCAAGTTCTCACCAATCTGAATCGAAATTTGATCTGAATAGGCCCTTATTTTATTTCTTATGGCGTCACTTGATTTCTTATGTGATATGGAACTGGTAACTGCGATTGGCACCAGTGAAATAATCAAAAAAGATATAATGAGACGAGTACGAATTTTAATATCCCGTAAGGCTTCTCCCAAACTAAAAAACAGGCTTTCTCTTGGCCCGCCTGAGCTTTTTCTGTTAGTGGTGCGTGATTTTCCCTTTAAGTTGGTATGATTATTGCTCTTTTTAATTTTTTTAAGTAGCATATTCAATCCCCCTTTTTGTAGTTAGCCGAATCTCGTTCACTTATTTATCTTTGACATTTATTTTAAAATTGCTCCTGCTGTAAGAGCATTTTCTATTTGCTCATTTCCGATAATATAGACAATAATTGTAGGCAAACTTGTAATAATCATGGCAGCACCTATCTGCCCCCAATGATTTACCCCTATGCTAACAAAAAAGTTCAATAGCCCTACCGTTAATGGTCGAATCTTATCTTCCGCTCCTAAAATAAAAGCTAAAAAGAACTCATTATATGTGTTCATAAATATTAAAACACATTGGGTTGCAATTGCAGGTTTCACAACCGGCAGGATAATTTTGAAGTATGTTTGATAAATATTGCATCCATCGATACAGGCAGCTTCCTCAAGCGCGACCGGTAAGCCCCTGAAAAATGCATAAAGCATAAGTACGCATGAAGAAAGTGCAAATGCCGAATAAGGCAGTATCAAACTAAGATGGGTACCCTTTAATCCTATTTTATTAGTCATAATAAGTATCGGAATTATTACAACTTGGGCAGGAATTATCAAACCCATGGATATGTAGCTCAATGCAAAATTTTTAAACTTCCACTTCATCCTGCTTATACAGTACGCCAGCATACTTCCCAAGAAAACAGTAATTATAATTGTACAAACCGCGTAAATAACGCTGTTTGACAAGTATCTTGGAAAATTAAATTTTTCCAGAGCGTCACCGTAGTTATTAAAAACCCATTTCTCGGGTAATCCGAAAGGATTGTCATAAACTTCACTTTTTGATTTAAACGATATATTCAGCATCCAGAATAACGGGAAAAGAAAAGTTATTCCGGTAATAATCATCATTGAATTAACTAATGTTTTGATTCCTTTTTGTTTCATGTCCAATTCACCATCCTATCTAAAACTCGATTTTCTCTCTTGCCACGAAGCGATTAATAAAGAATGTCAGAACCAGGCACTCTATTACAAAGATAATGGCGATTGCACAACCCTGGCCGTAATCCGAGGCTGAAAACGCTTTATAATACAACTGATAAATGACTGTTCTTGATGTGTCTCCGGGTCCACCGGCTGTCATAGTCCTTACATGAGCAAACTGAGCCATACATCCGAGTGTTGACAGAATCAACACATATTTGATGACATCCTGTAAAAGAGGGATTGTTATATTAAAACTGGTCCGAAAAAATCCGGCACCGTCAATGGTAGCAGCTTCATAATAGTTTTTTGGGATAGCTTTAATACCTGTATAGAAAAGCAGAGCATTCAATCCTAAATACTGCCATAGAAAAGCTATGGTAATAGCTATAACCACTGTTTTTTTGTCGCTAAGCCATGCCAGAGCTAATTCATCCAACCCAACTGCCCTTAAAATGCTGTTTATAAGACCCCATTGAGGTTCATAAATTGCAATCCACATCTGCGAAATAACTGTTACTTGAAGTACCGCCGGCAATACGCTGCTAGCTTTGAAAAACCTTCTGGGGGAATCACTTAATCTATCCATAACCAAAGCAAGTAACAATGAGATAGGCAAGCCTACCAGAAGAGATATCGCTACCATAATAAAAGTATTATTATTTGATTTCCAGAACGTAGGATCTTTCAAGGCCTTTGCATAGTTTGCAAAACCTACAAATCCCATACTCTTGAAGCCATCATTTTTTTGAAAGCTTATCAAAACTTCAGGAAGAATAGGATATACTACATACATCGTGAATAGCAAAAGTGCCGGAAAAGCAAATACGAATATTGCCAGCTTATTACCAAAAAAATTTTTCATATTTACCACCTATTTAAGTAGCATCCCTATATGAGCAAAGCTCATACAGGGATGTAATTAAGCTATATTTATTATCAGATAACTCTCTTGATATTAATTAAAGTTTTCAGCCCAAATCGGGTTAATTACGTTAATATAATCATCAGGTGAATAATCGCCTGTGAGAAGCATGCTGTTCTGTGTTGCAAATTCAGCAGACATTTGAGCGTTGAAAGTAGCAGCCCAGAATGAAGGAACCTTTATAGATGCAGCACTGAATTGATCTTGATGCTTCTTGAGAAGAGGTGATACGCCTTCAATTTTTACTCCTGTATCAAGCATGGTGGAAGTTTGTTGGTCGATATTGTAATACAAACCATCCTGTATTGCGCAGAAAATTGCAAACTTAGCAGCAACATCTGGATTCTTGCTGTTAGCTGATGCCAAATATCCGCTTAAAGGAGCTCCCCAGTACTGTATCATACTATTAGGGTCAAGTCCTTCTTTTGCAGTCGGCCAAGGGAAGAAGTCAGTATCGGGAGCGGCAGCTAAAAGATTACCGGTTTCCCATGTGAACATTGCCAGCATGGCAGCCTTGCCGGAGGTATACATTTCAACAGCAGGACCGTAATCAATATTGGTAACGCCCTCTGCAAATGCACCAACCTGAACGAGCTTCTGAATTCTACCCAAAGCGTTCTTAATTACAGGATTATTGAAATCAGTTGCACCATTGCCAAGATCAATTGCTACCTGAGGATCTTCAGCCATAATCATGGTCTGAACCATATGTAGATTTGGGGTCCAACCATCTTTACCTACGATTGACATAGGAACGATACCTGTAGCTTTTAGTTTTTCACAAACAGCAACAAGCTCATCAAATGTCTTTGGAATTTCAATGTTATTAGCTGCAAAAATATCCTTGTGGTACCAAAGTCTGGGTGTCTGACCTTGGTCTGCACCGGGTTGAACACAATAGAGTTTTCCGT
>CAYMLJ010000130.1:0-1809 GCA_964391395.1 uncultured Ruminiclostridium sp.
TACCTAAATTCTTAAGATTCATGTGTTGTTCAACAAAAGCTTTTACAAAAGCCACCTGATTATTTTTTCTTTCGATATCTCCGATGCTTTTATATTTACCCTTTTCATCGATTCCCTGACGATAGCGAACAAAGCCTTCGGCGTCTTTTCCGTTTAAGGTCTGCAGTCCTTTTTTAATATTAATTTCAAGATTTTGTGTCGGGTCCTTATATTTCATAAGATATGGAACATTAATTTCCACACCACCAAAGTAATCAACTACTCTTCTAAAGCTCGAAGCCTTTATATATACATAATCATCAATATATATATCAAAGATTTCTTCAATCAGATCGGCGGTAAAGTCATATTCCGAGTTACCGAAACGACCTTTGCCATCCAGATATTTTACTCTTTTGCCAAGAAGATGAGCCGCATTTATTTTGTAAATTCCTTTAGATTTTGAATAGGAAGACCATACCTTTTTAAGGTCTGATTTAAATTTATCGCTATAGTCTATGTAAATATCTCTTGGCAGATTTATAAGTTTAATGACATTGTTATCATCATCCAGACTTGCAATCATAAGGGTGTCATAATTACTGCCTGATTCATCAGGACCTATAACAAGTATATTGATATTGTTCTCATCTACTAGATTTTTAGAATATCGCTGATTGTTTGTTAGTCTATAAGGCTTATTATTATCTTTTCTACGGGATCTGACTGAATCCGCACCATCCTCGGAACTAATAAGACGGCCGATAAATTGAAATACGGGATCATCCTTAGAAACGTAGACATAAACACCGATTACACCGACGAGAATTATAGCTAAGACTATTACTAGTATAAGTAAACCGTTATTTTTATTTTTGCTACTCATTTTTTGCCCACCTTAAAAGCATTTTTCTCTACACATTTTTACACATCGTAAGAATAGTGTCAATCTTGTTTACATTACTTTCCTGTGATATTATGAAATAACCATTGTAATAAAGCAAGAAGAATAATACATGGTAGTTTTAACCTAGGAATGAGGGAGAGTATTATGAAAAAATTTATCGAAGATTTTAAGAGCTTTGCAATGAAAGGTAATGTTATTGACTTGGCTGTTGGTGTTGTTATCGGTGGCGCCTTCGGAAAAATTGTTACATCTTTAGTTAGCGATATTATTACTCCTCTTATCAGCATGGTAACCGGTAAGACGAACTTGGCCGAATTGAGCATTCCATTGTCCGGTATTAAAGGAGAAGAAGGTTATGTCGGTATAATGATCGGAATGTTTATTCAAAACATAATTGACTTTTTAATTATTGCATTGAGCATTTTTATGGTTATAAAGATTATAGGAAAGTTCAAGAGAAAAGAAGAGGTTAAGGAAGTAGAAGAGGTTAAAAAAGCAGAGGAAACTCTCTCAAAGGATCAGGAACTCCTGACTGAAATCAGGGATCTCTTAAAAGAAAAGAAGGATTAGTATAACTTAGTCTATTTGGTTAATAAGCAGGCAATAAATGACAATCATTATATAAATGATATATAATTCATCTTGTGTGGTTATGTCTTATACAAAAGCCAAAATTATGGCAACAAGGGTGATTATATGTCTTTTAGTGCTTTAAAAAGTTGTTCTGAAAGAATAGAAAATTATTTAAGATATCAGCCTGGTTATCCTAAAAAAATAATGAATTATCTTTATGAGGAAGTGGGTCTTTCAAGAGAATCGGTGATAGCCGATATCGGCTCAAGTACAGGAGTGTTGACAAGACTTCTACTTGAGCGAGGTAGCCGTGTTGTAGCTATTGAATCCGATGATAAAATGAGAGAGAT
>CAYMLJ010000130.1:1909-5476 GCA_964391395.1 uncultured Ruminiclostridium sp.
TTGTGATTTTTGTCACATTAATATACCCCAATATAGTGGTAAGGTATATATGAGGAACAGAAAGGAATGACAATATGCAAAAGCAAATTATATATTTAGACCATGCTGCGACAACCTATGTTAAGTCCGAAGTTTTCGAAGTAATGAAGCCATATTTTACAGAAGAATATGGTAATCCTTCATCGATATATTCAATAGGCCGTTCAAATAGAAAAGCTGTTGAAGATGCTCGTATTAGCGTTGCTAAATCTATCGGAGCAGGCGAGCCTTCCGAGATTTATTTTACCGGTTCGGGCACTGAGGCAGATAACTGGGCAATAAAAGGTGCGGCAATAGCTTTTAAGAAAAAAGGAAAGCACATAATAACATCTAATATCGAGCACCCAGCTGTTTTGGCAACATGTGAATTTTTACAGAAGCAAGGATATGAAATAACTTATATTAAGGTTGATGAAGAAGGCCTAATCAACCCCGAGGATGTTGATAGAGCAATCCGTCCTGACACTATACTGGTTACTATTATGATGGCTAATAATGAAATTGGGACTATAGAACCAATAAAAGAGATCGCGAAGGTTTGCAAAAAACATGGCGTGTTATTCCATACAGATGCGGTGCAGGCCGGCGGTAATATCCCTATTGATGTAAAGGATTTGGGCGTCGATTTATTATCGATTTCCGGGCATAAATTTTACGGCCCCAAAGGGATCGGGATGCTATATATCAGAAAGGGCGTAAGAATTGAGAACTTTGTTCACGGCGGACATCAGGAAAGAAATAAGCGTGCGGGGACAGAGAATGTTCCGGCCATTGTTGGCTTTGCAAAAGCTTTAGAATTAGCTACTATAAATATGGAAGCCCATTATGAGAAGCTGAGCAATTTAAGGGACAGGGCACTAAAAGGGATTACGGAGAGAATTCCATATATCCGAGTAAATGGAAGTATGGAAAATCGCTTGCCGGGGAATTTAAACATTTCATTCACATTTGTTGAGGGTGAGTCAGTTCTTTTAATGCTTGACATGAAAGGTATTAAAGCCTCAAGCGGCTCGGCCTGTACTTCAGGATCTCTTGACCCTTCCCATGTGCTTCTATCTATAGGCTTACCCCATGAGACTGCCCATGGATCTTTGAGAATGTCATTTGGAGAAATTAATACCGAGGAAGACGTTGATTATTTAATTGATTCCTTGGATGAAATTATAAACAAACTTCGTAATATGTCGCCTCTATATGAGGATTTTACTAAAGGAGTGTGAGCTAAAATGTATAGTGAAAAAGTAATGGATCATTTTTCGAATCCCAGAAATGTCGGTGAGATAGAAAACGCTGATGGTGTAGGCCAGGTCGGCAATGCCAAATGCGGGGATATAATGAAAATGTATTTAAAGATTGAAGACGGTATTATAAAGGATGCAAAGTTTAAGACCTTTGGATGCGGCGCAGCTATAGCAACAAGCAGTATGGCTACAGAACTGGTAATCGGAAAAACAATTAAAGAAGCAGAGCTGGTAACAAATAAAGCAGTGATGGAAGCCCTTGACGGGCTGCCGCCGGTGAAGGTTCACTGCTCGGTATTGGCAGAGGAAGCAATTGCTGCTGCATTGCAGGATTATAAAGTAAAAAACGGCCTTGCCGAAGACGATCGCTATGAAGGATGTTCAGGATGCTGTGGTGGCTGCGGCTCCCATGAAATTCGTCAAGAGAACCTTCATGATAACGAAGAATAATAAGTCTTTAAAAACCCCGGTAAAAACTTTAACAGAAGTTTTACACGGGGTTTTTTATATATGATAGAATAGTACCTACTATGTAATAATAAGAAGGATAATTCATTAATTATATGAGATGCTTTATTGCTATAGAACTTGATGATCAAACCCGTAATATCCTCGCAAATATCCAAGAAGAATTAAAAGGTAAGGATATAAAGGGAAAATATACTCGCGCCGATAATCTTCATCTCACGCTAAAGTTTCTCGGTGAGATTGATAGGCATATTTATATAGACATATGTGATTTGTTAAAAAAAGTTTCAATAAATTATAAATTATTTGTTTTAGAATTGGATAGACTTGGTAAATTCGATAATGGAAGCAAAAAAATAGTATGGGCAGGACTTTCGTATAATAAAAACCTTATAAGTATTTTTAATGATATAGAATCCGGGCTGGAAAAGATAATGACAATAAAAAAAGAGAACTATTATATGCCACACATTACTCTGATAAGAGAAGCTACATTACATGTAAACGAAGTTTCCGGCACAAAAGTAAACGAGAACATCAGACATTCATTTAAAGTAACGGGGATTTCTCTTATGGAAAGCACCAGAATCGACGATAAATTAACATATATAAGACGAGCATTTGAAAGCTTTACTGTATAACTTCGTAACTATTTGGATATAAAAGTAAAGGAACCTAAGGAGCGTATATGTCTGAAAGATTAAAAAGAACGCTATCAGCTATTTTAAAAATTCTACTAGCAATATTTCTGATTTTTTTGTTTACACGAATATGGAAATATATCTTACCTTTTATAATTGCGTACTTCTTTGCTTCTTTAATTGAACCTGTAGTAAAACTCATTGAAAGAAAGATAAAAATTCCCAGGAAAATAGGAACAGTCTTTTCAATCCTATTTGTTCTAGGCTTTATTGGTTTAATAATTGGATTTTTAATATCTAGACTTATCAGGGAGATTCGGGATGTTTATTTAAGCTTAGAAATAAATATGGAAACTTTAGTCGAGTTTTTTGATAGAGTTATCGAGCAGATAAACGAAATTTTCATACAGCTTCCGGTCCAGATTACCGATCTAATCGAAAAGGCAATTCAAGAACTCACTAATAACCTACAAAGTATTTTAGGTAAGATTATTGATTGGGCGCAGGCATCAATACAAGTTGCATTGTATCTCCCACAAATCTTAATCTTTATACTGGTGACAATTTTAGCAACCTATTTTATGTCCAGTGACAAAAATAATATAATAAAATTTTTGGATTTGCAAATTCCCACCAATTGGCTCAATAAATCTAAAAGTATAACTAAAAATGTGTTTTCGGCTTTTTTCGGTTGGCTTAGGGCACAGCTTATATTAACAAGCATAACCTTTACCGAATTATTAATCGGACTGTGGATACTTGATATTAACAACTCATTGCTTATTGCTTTATTAATAGCATTAGTAGATGTGCTTCCCGTGTTGGGAGCAGGCACCGTATTGATTCCATGGGCTATTATTACTTTGGTTCTTGGAAATACAAAGTTAGCGCTTTCATTAGCCTTACTTTATGTAATCATCCTCTTTGTGAGGCAGCTTATAGAACCTAAGGTACTGGGAAAGCAGATAGGGGTACATCCTCTTTTCACTTTGGCGGGTATGTATATAGGTCTTAAAATATGGGGCGTTGCGGGAATGTTTGTCGGTCCTTTGAGTATTGTGGCACTGAAGTATTTATTTGAAGGTCTGGCAAAGGCAGACAGCTTTAAGAACTGGGTAACTAATAATTTTTCATATAAGAGTAAGGCTGCTGCCGATACAAGTGATTTAAGTAAGAAT
>CAYMLJ010000131.1:0-5447 GCA_964391395.1 uncultured Ruminiclostridium sp.
GTGCAGGACCTGATCTTATATATCTTCCTGAAATAGACTTTGATATGGACAAATTCGTTGCCGATTGCAAAAAGGTTTATGAAAACAATAACCATAAGCTAATCGTTGCGGTATCAGAAGGAATTAAGGATAAAAACGGTAAATATATTTCGGAATACGGCTCTGATCTTGCCAGCACTAAGGATTCCTTTGGGCACGCTCAATTAGGCGGAACAGCATCGGTCCTTGCTAATGTATTAAAGGACGAGCTCGGTTGTAAGACCCGTGCCATTGAATTTTCATTGCTTCAAAGATGTGCCGCTCACTGTGCTTCGCAAACAGACGTAGATGAAACTTTCACTGCCGGCCAAAAGGCTGTCCAATACGCGGTTGAAGGAACCACAGATCACATGGTAGCTTATGAGAGAGCCGAAAAGAACGGGAAGTATTTCTGTAATTATGTTCTTGTAAATCTTTCAAAGGTTGCCAATACCGAAAAGAGAATCCCCAGAGAGTGGATTACCGCTGAAGGTACAGGACTTACACAGGATTATATTGATTATGCTCTTCCTCTTATCGAAGGCGAGTCCAGACCTCCTATTGAAGACGGTCTGCCCAGATTTGCCAAGCTTAAAAAGGTTTTAGCAACGAAATAAATCGATATGATTACCTTAAAATATCGGGGCTGTCTTAAAATAGGCGGTCATCCTGAGCGTAGCGAAGGATCTTCTATGTTAACATATAGGATTCTTCATTACGCTTCGCTTCATTCAGAATGACACATTCCATATTCTAAGACAGCCCCAATAAATTTCACAATTATTACTTGAATTAATGCTTTATTGTTTTTCCGCTCTCAATATCATTAATTCTGCCCCATGCATAGGATGCCATTTCGGATTTGGGTGCAACCTCAGTTATAATTCTAAAGCAACGCAGTGCTTCTTTTTCAGCCTCTTCCTTGGATGGGTCTTGAGATAAGGCTATTGCTTTCCCTCCATAATAATAAACGCTTGTTAATATATTTGGTTTTAGATCCATCTCCTCAATAATACCAATAGCCATCCTATACTCATTAGCCGATTCCTGATATGTCTCGACCGACTTTGCATTTGAATTGGATCTATAGATTTCTCTTCCCGCCTCATAGAACTGAGTCACTGCTTTTGGCTTGCATTCATCATTAAGAGCGCCAATCTCTGCCGCAATATCCGCAGGCTTCTCAAGTCCTGACAGATCCCTTTCGATCTGAATCACTACATCCTTATATTTTCCTTCATCAGCTAATTTTTGCAGGCCTCTTAATATTTCGCTCCAATACGCATATTGCTCTATTTGAGACTGCAACTCTTTCTCTTTATCGGTAGATTTTTTTAAGGCTTCGTTTGCATCTTTCAGCCTGTTAGTCAACTCAGTTTTCTCTTTTTCCAATTTTTCAATTTGGGGAGAAACGCTTTCAGTCTTCTTAAAAATGTTGTCGAGATTAATATTTATGGGACTACTCGCGGGGACTAAAATCCAAACAAGAACTAATGTAAAAACCCCCAGCAAAAAACCCAATATATATTTTATGTAATATGGATTGTTCCGCTCAGGTGAAAGACCGTTTTTAAGCCATGATACTGTTTCGGTAGCAGCCTTTTTATATTTTCTTTGTCTTGTGTTATTGTTGCTATCTCCATCAGAAATTTTGCCATCAAGTTTATCTAAGTAATTTGATGCTCGCAAGCTATTATCTTCCATTTTAATAACTTTGTTGAACATACGTCTGGCATTATATTCATCATCTAAACTTAAATAACAGATTCCCATAAGATTCATGGCCTCATAAAATGCGGGATATATAGCTATAGCTTTTTTTAATGCAATAATCGCAATATCCTCATTATCACTTCTTAAATCATCCAGTGCTTTATTGTAAAGGTCAATGGCGTTCTTCATATCATCCGGTATTATGCCGATTTTTTCTTCAACGCTCTTTACATCAATAAGTTCATATCTCGATAACTCTTCTTTAATGTTCAGCATAATTCCCCTCCAAGATCTATTCTTTACAGTAATATTATAGAAAAAATATTTACGATATTATTGTAACACTACTTTTATCCATACATCAAGTAAACCTTGCTATATATACCACTCTTTCTTCAAAATACAAGAAAAATCCGGCAAATTTTCTACCGGATTTTCTAATTTTATGTCTAATCATTAGCTCCACAGCATTTTTTGTATTTTTTGCCGCTGCCGCAGGGGCAGGGTTCATTACGACCGACCTTTGCAACATCACGTTTTTTGGGTTTTCTTACTCCGTCATCGCCATGGGAAGCCATCGTTGGCTTAGCAACCTGTTCTCGTTTAACTACTATATTCTCCTTCTTGATGCGAAGTATCATTTTAACCGTATCTTGCTGGATATTTCGAATCATTTCATCGAACATATCAAAGCCTTCACGCTTGTATTCGACTACCGGGTCATGCTGCCCGTATGCTCTAAGACCAATACCAAACTTTAATTGGTCCATGGAGTCAATATGATCCATCCATTTTTCGTCAACGCTTCTGAGTAATGCTCTTCTTTCAATTTCACGTATAAGTTCTTCGCCTAATTCGGCTTCCTTTGCTTCATATATGTTGTGGGACTTTTCAATTATATTATCCTTTATTTCCTTTGCGGTAATAGTCTCAAGATCAATAGAATTGGTATCCAGTGTCCCAACGGGTAAAAGAATACTCTCTACATATGAGGCAAGCCCCTTTAAGTCCCAGTTATCGGGAATGTCGCTTTCCGAGCAATACATGCTTACAATATTCTCAGCTATGTTATCTACCATTTTCATGATATACTCTTTAATATTTTCACCGTTTAATACCTTTGCACGTTCAGAGTAAATTATCTCGCGCTGTTGATTCATAACATCATCATATTGGAGCACGTTTTTACGTCTTTGAAAGTTGATTCCCTCAATCTTTTTCTGGGCACTTTCTATGGCATTGGATAGCAGTTTTGCCTCAATTGGTTGATCTTCGTCTAAGCCTAGGGCATCTACCATTCTTTCCATGCGATCAGATCCAAAAAGGCGCATTAAATCGTCATCTAAAGCAATATAAAAGCGAGTTTCGCCTGGGTCACCCTGACGACCTGAACGGCCTCTTAGCTGATTGTCAATTCGTCGGGATTCATGCCTCTCGGTGCCTATAATCTTCAGACCACCGGCTTTGATAACCTGTTCTTTTTCTTTATCTGTTTCTTTCTTAAACCTTGCATTCAATTCCTTAAATATTTGACGGGACTTTAAGATTTGCTCATCATCGGTTTCATCAAAACTTATGGATGCCGAAATCAGGGTCTCTTCCATGCCCTGTTTTCTCATTTCCTGCTTGGCAAGGAATTCAGGATTACCTCCTAACATGATGTCGGTACCACGGCCTGCCATGTTGGTCGAAATGGTCACAGCACCAAATTTACCGGCCTGTGCCACAATTTCGGCTTCTTTTTCATGATACTTTGCATTTAAAACATTGTGTTTTATGCCGTATTTTTTCAGAATTCCGCTAAGCATTTCTGAGGTTTCTATGGATATGGTACCCACTAAAACCGGTTGCCCTTTTTTATGACTTTCTTCTATATCACGAACCACCGCTGCGAATTTACCGTTTTTAGATTTATAGACAACATCATCGTTATCTTTTCTTATTATAGGCAAATTAGTTGGAATGGGTATAACGTCTAATTTATATATAGCCCTGAACTCCTGTTCCTCGGTTAGAGCCGTACCTGTCATACCGGCAAGTTTTTTGTACATTCTAAAATAGTTCTGAAAGGTTATGGTGGCAAGGGTTTTACTCTCATGCTCTACCTTAACTCCTTCTTTTGCTTCAATTGCCTGATGCAAGCCGTCTGAATAACGGCGTCCGTACATTAGTCGTCCAGTAAATTCGTCGACAATAATAACTTCTTCATCCTTAATCACATAATCAACATCATTCTTCATCAAGCCATGGGCTTTCAGCGCCTGATTAATGTGATGTGATATGGTCATATTCTCAATATCTGAAAGATTTTCTACCCCAAAAAACTTCTCTGCCTTTTCTATGCCTCTTAGGGTCAATGTAGCTGTGTGCGCCTTTTCATCTACAATATAATCGTATTCTCTATCATCAAGCTGTTGTTTGTCATCTGTTTCCTTGACAACAATTTTAGAAAGTCTTCGTGCAAATGTATCTGCCTGCCTGTATAAGTCAGTGGATTTTTCACCCTGGCCGGAAATAATCAAAGGCGTTCTTGCTTCATCTATTAAAATTGAGTCTACTTCGTCTACAATTGCATAGTTTAATCCACGCTGGACCATGTTTTCCTTATATACAACCATGTTATCTCGAAGGTAATCAAATCCGAATTCGTTGTTGGTTCCATAGGTAATATCACAGTTATACGCATCCCGTCTTTCGCTATTGTCCATATCATGAACTATAACACCTACAGAAAGGCCCAGGAAATTATAAATCTTACCCATTAATTCAGATTGATACTTTGCCAAATAGTCGTTAACAGTAATTAAATGGGTGCCATCTCCTGTAAGAGCATTCAGGTAAAGCGGCAAGGTAGCAACTAAAGTTTTTCCTTCGCCGGTTTTCATCTCGGCAATACGTCCTTGATGAAGTATTATTCCTCCTATAAGCTGTACTCTGAAATGTCTCATACCCAGCACTCTGATAGATGCTTCTCTGACAACCGCAAATGCTTCGGGAAGAATATCATCCAGGGTATCTCCGTTGGCTAAGCGATTTTTGAATTCCTGCGTTTTTCCTCTTATTTGAGCATCGGATAGCTTCTTTATTTCAGGCTCCATGGCCTCAATTTCGTCAACAATAGGCTTTATTCTCTTTAGCTCTTTCTCTGAATAACTGCCAAAGATTTTTTCTAATATACCCATATTACAGCTCCTTCTTTGTTAATCTGTCAAGAACGAGGCGGTATCCGTCAGCTCCATAATTAAGAGCTCTGCTGACTCTACTTATTGTTGCCTCGCTGGCACCGGTTTTCTCATGTATTTCTTTATATGTTTTTTTCTCTGTCAGCATGCCTGCGACGGCAAAACGCTGAGCAAAAGCTTTAATTTCTGTAATTGTACCCAGGTCCTCAAAAAAATCATAACATTCTTCAACAGTTTTTAGTTTTAAAATTGCTTCAAATAACCTGTCGGTATATTCATCCTTGAGCTTCCTGTTCATATCTTCAACTCCAGTATTTATATTATCATTCTTTAATAGATTATCTCATTAGCAACTGTCATTTGCAAGAAAACCCTGATGTTAGTATCATGGAATCACTTTCTTCCCCATCAGCTTTTTCCCCTCCAGACTAAGAAGCTGTTCTTTAATATTCAATCCTCCGCCGTAGCCCACAAGCTCGCCCTTTGAGCCTATCACCCTATGACAGGGGATGATAATGGATATCGGATTGCGAT
>CAYMLJ010000132.1:0-5332 GCA_964391395.1 uncultured Ruminiclostridium sp.
GTGCAGGACCTGATCTTATATATCTTCCTGAAATAGACTTTGATATGGACAAATTTATTAAGGAATGTAAAAAGGTTTATGAGAATAATAATCATAAGCTAATCGTTGCAGTATCAGAAGGAATTAAGGATAAGAACGGTAAATATATTTCGGAATACGGCTCTGATCTCGCCAGCAGTAAGGATTCCTTCGGTCACGCTCAATTGGGTGGAACAGCATCGGTACTTGCTAATGTATTAAAGGACGAGCTCGGCTGCAAAACCCGTGCCATTGAATTTTCATTGCTCCAAAGATGTGCCGCTCACTGTGCTTCACAAACAGACGTAGATGAAACTTTCACTGCCGGCCAAAAGGCTGTTCAATACGCAGTTGAAGGCACCACAGATCACATGGTAGCTTATGAGAGATCCGAAAAGAACGGGAAGTATTTCTGTAATTATGTTCTTGTAAATCTTTCAAAGGTTGCCAATACCGAAAAGAGAATCCCCAGAGAGTGGATTACCGCTGAAGGTACAGGACTTACACAGGATTATATTGATTATGCTCTTCCTCTTATCGAAGGCGAGTCCAGACCTCCTATTGAAGACGGTCTGCCCAGATTTGCCAAGCTTAAAAAGGTTTTAGCTACAAAATAAAACTATAAAACATAAAAGTAGGGGTTGTCATTTACGGCAACCCCTTTACTACGTTTTTATTAATGTTTTATAGTTCTTCCGGCTTCAATATCATTAATTCTGCCCCATGCATAGGATGCCATTTCTGATCTTGGTGCGACCTCAGTCACAGTTCTAAAGCAACGTAGTGCCTCTTGCTCTGCCTCTTCCTTGGAAGGGTACTGGGATAATGCTATGGCTTTCCCTCCATAATAATAAACACTTGTTAATATATTAGGTTTTAAATCCAGCTCCTCAATAATACCAATTGCCATTCTATACTCACTAGCCGCTTCCTGATATGTTTCGACGGATTTTGCATTTGAATTGGATTTATAGATTTCTCTTCCCGCCTCATAGAACTGTGTCACTGCTTTTGGCTTGCATTCATCATTAAGAGCGCTAATCTCTGCCGCAATATCCGCAGGCTTCTCAAGTCCTGACAGATCCCTTTCGATCTGAATCACTACATCCTTATATTTTCCTTCATCAGCTAATTTTTGCAGGTCTCTTAATATTTCGCTCCAATACGCATATTGCTCTATTTGAGATTGCAACTCTTTCTCTTTATCGGTAGATTTTTTTAAGGCTTCATTTGCATCTTTCAGCCTGTTAGTCAACTCAGTTTTTTCTTTTTCCAATTTTTCAATCTGGGGAGAAACGCTTTCAGTCTTCTTAAAAATGTTGTCAAGATTAATATTTATGGGACTACTCGCGGGAACTAAAATCCAAACAAGAACTAATGTAAAAAACCCCAGCAAGAAACCCAATATATATTTTATGTAATATGGATTGCTCCGCTCAGGTGAAAGACCGCTTTTAAGCCATGATACTGTTTCGGTAGCAGCCTTTTTATACTTTTTTTGTCTTGCGTTATTGTTGCTATCTCCATCAGAAATTTTGCCATCAAGTTTATCTAAGTAATTTGATGCTCGCAAGCTATTATCTTCCATTTTAATAACTTTGTTGAACATACGTCTGGCATTATATTCATCATCTAAACTTAAATAACAGATTCCCATAAGATTCATGGCCTCATAAAATGCGGGATATATAGCTATAGCTTTTTTTAATGCAATAATCGCAATATCCTCATTATCACTTCTTAAATCATCCAGTGCTTTATTGTAAAGGTCAATGGCGTTCTTCATATCATCCGGTATTATGCCGATTTTTTCTTCAACGCTCTTTACATCAATAAGTTCATATCTCGATAACTCTTCTTTAATGTTCAGCATAATTCCCCTCCAAGATCTATTCTTTACAGTAATATTATAGAAAAAATATTTACGATATTATTGTAACACTACTTTTATCCATACATCAAGTAAACCTTGCTATATATACCACTCTTTCTTCAAAATACAAGAAAAATCCGGCAAATTTTCTACCGGATTTTCTAATTTTATGTCTAATCATTAGCTCCACAGCATTTTTTGTATTTTTTGCCGCTGCCGCAGGGGCAGGGTTCATTACGACCGACCTTTGCAACATCACGTTTTTTGGGTTTTCTTACTCCGTCATCGCCATGGGAAGCCATCGTTGGCTTAGCAACCTGTTCTCGTTTAACTACTATATTCTCCTTCTTGATGCGAAGTATCATTTTAACCGTATCTTGCTGGATATTTCGAATCATTTCATCGAACATATCAAAGCCTTCACGCTTGTATTCGACTACCGGGTCATGCTGCCCGTATGCTCTAAGACCAATACCAAACTTTAATTGGTCCATGGAGTCAATATGATCCATCCATTTTTCGTCAACGCTTCTGAGTAATGCTCTTCTTTCAATTTCACGTATAAGTTCTTCGCCTAATTCGGCTTCCTTTGCTTCATATATGTTGTGGGACTTTTCAATTATATTATCCTTTATTTCCTTTGCGGTAATAGTCTCAAGATCAATAGAATTGGTATCCAGTGTCCCAACGGGTAAAAGAATACTCTCTACATATGAGGCAAGCCCCTTTAAGTCCCAGTTATCGGGAATGTCGCTTTCCGAGCAATACATGCTTACAATATTCTCAGCTATGTTATCTACCATTTTCATGATATACTCTTTAATATTTTCACCGTTTAATACCTTTGCACGTTCAGAGTAAATTATCTCGCGCTGTTGATTCATAACATCATCATATTGGAGCACGTTTTTACGTCTTTGAAAGTTGATTCCCTCAATCTTTTTCTGGGCACTTTCTATGGCATTGGATAGCAGTTTTGCCTCAATTGGTTGATCTTCGTCTAAGCCTAGGGCTTCTACCATTCTTTCCATGCGGTCAGATCCAAAAAGACGCATTAAATCGTCATCTAAAGCAATATAGAATCGAGTTTCGCCCGGGTCACCCTGACGACCTGAACGCCCTCTGAGCTGATTATCAATACGACGGGATTCATGTCGTTCGGTGCCTATAATTTTTAGACCACCGGCTGCTATAACTTGTTCCTTCTCTTTATCTGTCTCTTTCTTGAACCTTGCATTCAATTCCTTAAATATTTGACGCGCCTTTAGGATTTGCTCATCGTCGGTTTCATCAAAACTTATAGATGCTGAAATCAGAGCCTCTTCCATGCCCTGCTTTCTCATTTCCTGCTTGGCAAGAAATTCAGGATTACCGCCTAACATGATGTCGGTACCACGACCTGCCATGTTGGTTGAAATGGTCACAGCACCAAATTTACCGGCCTGTGCCACAATTTCGGCTTCCTTTTCATGATATTTAGCATTTAAAACATTGTGCTTTATGCCATATTTTTTTAGTATTCCGCTAAGCATTTCTGAGGTTTCTATGGATATTGTACCCACTAAAACCGGTTGTCCTTTTTTGTGACTTTCCTCTATATCCCGAACCACGGCCGCGAATTTACCGTTTTTTGATTTATAGACAACATCATCGTAATCTTTTCTTATTATAGGCAAATTAGTTGGAATGGGTATAACATCCAATTTGTATATAGCTCTGAATTCCTGTTCCTCGGTAAGGGCAGTACCTGTCATACCGGCTAGTTTTTTGTACATTCTAAAATAGTTCTGAAAGGTTATGGTGGCAAGGGTTTTACTCTCATGCTCTACCTTAACTCCTTCTTTTGCTTCAATTGCCTGATGCAAGCCGTCTGAATAACGGCGTCCGTACATTAGTCGTCCAGTAAATTCGTCGACAATAATAACTTCTTCATCCTTAATCACATAATCAACATCATTCTTCATCAAGCCATGGGCTTTCAGCGCCTGATTAATGTGATGTGATATGGTCATATTCTCAATATCTGAAAGATTTTCTACCCCAAAAAACTTCTCTGCCTTTTCTATGCCTCTTAGGGTCAATGTAGCTGTGTGCGCCTTTTCATCTACAATATAATCGTATTCTCTATCATCAAGCTGTTGTTTGTCATCTGTTTCCTTGACAACAATTTTAGAAAGTCTTCGTGCAAATGTATCTGCCTGCCTGTATAAGTCAGTGGATTTTTCACCCTGGCCGGAAATAATCAAAGGCGTTCTTGCTTCATCTATTAAAATTGAGTCTACTTCGTCTACAATTGCATAGTTTAATCCACGCTGGACCATGTTTTCCTTATATACAACCATGTTATCTCGAAGGTAATCAAATCCGAATTCGTTGTTGGTTCCATAGGTAATATCACAGTTATACGCATCCCGTCTTTCGCTATTGTCCATATCATGAACTATAACACCTACAGAAAGGCCCAGGAAATTATAAATCTTACCCATTAATTCAGATTGATACTTTGCCAAATAGTCGTTAACAGTAATTAAATGGGTGCCATCTCCTGTAAGAGCATTCAGGTAAAGCGGCAAGGTAGCAACTAAAGTTTTTCCTTCGCCGGTTTTCATCTCGGCAATACGTCCTTGATGAAGTATTATTCCTCCTATAAGCTGTACTCTGAAATGTCTCATACCCAGCACTCTGATAGATGCTTCTCTGACAACCGCAAATGCTTCGGGAAGAATATCATCCAGGGTATCTCCGTTGGCTAAGCGATTTTTGAATTCCTGCGTTTTTCCTCTTATTTGAGCATCGGATAGCTTCTTTATTTCAGGCTCCATGGCCTCAATTTCGTCAACAATAGGCTTTATTCTCTTTAGCTCTTTCTCTGAATAACTGCCAAAGATTTTTTCTAATATACCCATATTACAGCTCCTTCTTTGTTAATCTGTCAAGAACGAGGCGGTATCCGTCAGCTCCATAATTAAGAGCTCTGCTGACTCTACTTATTGTTGCCTCGCTGGCACCGGTTTTCTCATGTATTTCTTTATATGTTTTTTTCTCTGTCAACATGCCTGCCACGGCAAAACGCTGAGCAAAAGCTTTAATTTCTGTAATTGTGCCCAAATCCTCAAAGAAATCGTAACATTCTTCAACAGTTTTAAGTTCTAAAATTGCCTCAAATAATCTGTCGGTATATTCATCCTTGAGCTTACTGTTCATATCTTCAACTCCAGTATTCTTATAATTAACACTTTATTAGATTATCTCATTAGCAACTGTCATTTGCAAGAAATCCATGTTGTTAGTGTCATGGAATCACTTTCTTTCCCATTAATTTTTTCCCTTCCAGACTAAGTAGCTTTTCTTTAATATTCAACCCCCCGCCGTAGCCCACAAGCTCACCCTTTGAGCCTATCACCCTATGACAGGGGATGATAATGGATATCGGATTGCGAT
>CAYMLJ010000133.1:0-5180 GCA_964391395.1 uncultured Ruminiclostridium sp.
ATTTTTTATGTGATATACTTGAACAAGAGGTCTCATTTGACCTTAAAGAGAAAACAATTGAATCCTTACTGGCTGTTCTATAGTTTATGTAAAATACAAGGACTAATATTTATTGCTCTTGGGTAAAACCATTGGTATAATTAACAGACACATTCCATCGGAGGTTTTCATGAACACAATTTATAAGGTATTAAAAGCAGAACACTTGAATATTGATACTTTTTTGCTCACTGTTGAATCCGAGCTAATATCAAAAAAAGCAAGACCCGGCCAAATAGTTAATGTAAAATGCGGTGATGAAGACGGAGTTCTTTTGAGGAGACCTATCAGCATTTGTTCGGTCGACCGTGAGAAAGGAACCTTTGATATTGTTATTCAAATCAGAGGGAAGGGGACAAAAATTCTTTCAAAATACAAGGCCGGAGATGAGATAGATATTATGGGCCCATTAGGTCAGGGCTTCTCTTTATATCCAAAGCATAAAAGAATAATAGCCATAGGTGGAGGGATCGGTATTTTCCCGCTTTTGCAGCTTCTTAAGGATCATCCGGCCGAGAATAAAAAGGCGATTTTAGGGTTTAGAAATGAATCCTGTGTCATATTGGAAAAAGAATTCAAACAAGCCTGTAATGAGCTATTTATATCTACCGATGACGGAAGCTACTGTGAGAAGGGTTTTGTTACCGATATTCTGAGAAAGGAGCTGGACAAAGAGCCTGCCGATATGTTGTTTTTCTGTGGACCTATGGCTATGATGAAGCTCGGAGTGGAGATCGCTAAAGAATTTCATATTCCCTGTGAGGTTTCAATGGAACAGCGTATGGGATGTGGAATCGGAGCATGTCTTGTCTGTGTCTGCAAGACTAAAAATGAAGATGATTGGGATTATACACAGGTTTGCAAGAAGGGGCCCGTTTTTAGCGGTGATAAAATAATTATTGATTGAATCATGCGAGGGTTAGATTGATGAGTGATAAATTAAATCTTAAAGTAAATATCGGGGGACTGGAGCTTAAGAATCCTGTTATAGCGGCTTCCGGCTCCTTTGGTTTTGGTCGTGAGTATAGCAGATATTTTGATTTGAATCGACTTGGAGGAATCGCGGTTAAGGGCTTGACGCCACTACCCAGAAAAGGGAATCCTCCTCCTCGTATAGCAGAAACTCCTTCCGGTATTCTAAACAGTGTAGGGCTTCAGAATCCCGGTGTTCATACCTTTATAGAAAAGGAAATTCCATTTTTAAGATTGTATGATACAGCTATAATTGCAAATGCTTCGGGAAACACGGTAGAGGAATATGAAAGCATGGTAGAGATACTGTCAAATGCCGATGTGGATGCTATTGAACTCAACCTTTCCTGCCCCAATGTCAAAGAGGGCTGTTTAAGCTTCGGAAGCTCAGCCCAGGGGGTTTATGATGTTGTTTCCAGGGTTAAAAGCTATGCGAAAAAACCACTGATTGTAAAGCTTACACCAAATGTAACAGATATTACAGAGATTGCGAAAGCTGCAGAAGATGCGGGTGCAGACTCGGTTTCACTAATAAACACCATACTGGGTATGGCAATTGACGCAAAAACCAGAAGACCTATATTGGGAAACATCACAGGAGGCCTTTCAGGACCGGCTATAAAGCCTATAGCACTAAGAATGGTATATCAAGTATCGAAGGCAGTAAAAATCCCTGTAATCGGCATGGGGGGTATTTCCAACGGCACTGATGCCGTCGAATTCCTTTTAGCAGGTGCATCGGCGGTAATGGTAGGAACTGCGGGTTTCGCAAATCCCATGGCATGGGTCGAAACTATTGAAGGTATTGAAGCATATATGGCGTCAAAATGCATTAATTCGGTAACCGAGCTCATAGGCGGTCTTATTGTATAAAACTTATTTGTTTAGTTTGATAGAAAACAGCTTTCTTGGAGGATGCAAGATAATGAATAAATTACTTATAGACTATCTTTTTAAAACAAAAGCCATTCGGGTTTGCCCAAAGGATAAGCCCTTTTGGTATACATCGGGGAGAATAGGACCATATTATGTGAATACTCATTTTCTGTTCGGCAATGAGGAGAAGGCGAATACCTTCTTAGCTGACATTGATAAGTTGAAAGAGGATGAACTTTCCTGCTCGCATGAGATTCACGAAATATCAAGGAAAAATTATCAAACCGATGAAATATATAAGGGGACAATTGATGCTCTGGTAACCTATATCAAGGAACAGATTGATATAAGTGAGATTGATTTAATCTCCGGGGGAGAAAGACGGGACTGGTTCTTTTCCTTTATGGTGGCAGAGCTTTTGGATAAGCCGCATATTACGCTCTTTAAAGATTTGTCGGCTGTTGTTTACAAAAACGGTAAATCTGTGATGGCAGGAAACTACCATGGAGAAAATATACTTCACATAGCTGATTTGATAACCACAGCATCCAGCTATGAACGTGCCTGGGTTCCCGCTATCAAAAATCTGGGGGCCGTTATGAAATGGAGCCTTGTAGTGGTGGACAGACTGCAGGGAGGGGAAGAGGTATTAACCGGTCTGGGGGCTGAATCCCATGCCCTGGTTGATATTGACGCACAGGTATTTGTGAAGGCAAAAGAAAGCGGATATATAGATGAATCCCAATTAAATCTGGTGTTGGATTATATGAGGGACTCGGAGAGCTCAATGAAGGGATTCTTAGAAAACAATCCAAACTTTCTTTCCGAGGCTCTTGCGGGTGATGAAAAAATTGCACAGCGTGCTCGCCTGCTTGTTGAGAATGATTTTTATCAAGTGAGCTTATTTACCTGTCACTCTGAGCGAAGCGAAGAGTCTTTGGAGTGACGTGCAACCCCTTATTGAAAGAGGATCATATGAAATTACCCGAATTCTTTGAAGAAAACTTCAGAGCCTTAATGGACCCCGACGAATACAAGAATTTCATGGCGTCCTTTGACGGTAAACGAAATCTTGGGATAAGAGTTAACACTTTAAAAATAAAGCCCAATGATTTATTAGCTCTCATCCAAAGACAGCTTGAGCCCATACCATGGATTTTGGAGGGCTTTTATTATCCCGAAGGAGAATCCTTTGGAAAGCTGCCTGCTTATCATGCCGGATTGTATTATATTCAGGAGCCCAGCGCTATGATGCCGGCAAAGGCATTGTGCCCCGAACCCGGCGAGAAGGTGTTGGATCTTTGCGCCGCACCGGGAGGAAAAACCACAGCTTTAGGCAATATGATGCAGAATAGGGGCCTACTCGTAACGAATGATATCAGCCCAAAGCGTGTCCAGCCGCTGGTTAAGAACATCGAACTCATGGGCCTTACTAATACCTTTGTTGTGAATGAAAGCCCTGAAAAGCTCCGAAAGATTTATCCCGAATACTTTGACCGCATACTCCTCGATGTGCCTTGCTCCGGCGAAGGTATGTTCAGAAAGGGTAAGGAGGCGGTACAGAGCTGTTCACGCTTTACGAGTGATGAGTGCGTAGCTATTCAGAGAGAAATTGTGAAATCAGCTTATGATATGCTAAAGCCCGGAGGCACTATTGTATACTCAACATGCACGTTTAACCCCTATGAAAATGAAGAAAATATTGAGTTTTTTATAAAGAATTACGAGCTTGAGGTTGATAAGCTGGAGCCCACAGGCGGTTTCGAGCCGTCCCGGGGGAAATGGACAGAATCAAAGGATACATCCCTTAGCGGAGGACTACGTTTATGGCCTCATAAAGCAGACGGAGAGGGACATTTTGTGTGCCGCCTTTTAAAAAAGGGAAGTAAAAGAGAAAATGAAGCTATTAGCAATACTTTAGGTTATACCTCAAAGGAAGCAGAAAAATCGGCGCAGGCATATGAGGAGTTTGCCCGGGAAAATATGAACTGTGCTGAGCATGGAATCTTCCACCTCAGAGGAAGTAGTCTTTATAAGCTTCCTCAATACCTTGAAAAGCTTCCTCCCGTCAGGTGGGAAAATGCGGGACTATATCTGGGAGAATATAAAAAAGGGCGATTTGAGCCCTCACAGCCCCTGGTTATGGCCTCTAATTGGAAAGACTTCAAGAGAATAATAAGGTTTGATAAAAATGATCAGAGTATTATACGATATTTAAAAGGTGAAACACTTTTTCACAAAGGAGATAGGGGCTTTGCGGCAGTATGCTATGAAGATTTCCCCTTAGGCTGGGTAAAACAGGACGGAGAAATGCTTAAAAACCTTTATCCCAAGGGCTGGAGGATGATGTAATGCCAAAATTGAGGCTCGATAAATATTTAAAGGATCAGGGTATTGCTTCCCGAAGCGAAGTTAAGGAGCTAATTAAAAAAGGGCTGGTTTTAGTTAACGATGTGACCGTTAAGGACCCCGGTACTCATGTTAATACCGAAGAAGACATTATAAATGTCAAAGGGGTGCAGATTGATTACCGAAAGTATGTATACTATATGCTGAACAAGCCTAAAGGGGTAATAACAGCAACAGAGGATAAAACTCTTAAAACCGTATTGGACCTATTTCCTGATGAAATAAGGCGTAGAGAAGTTTTCCCGGTAGGCCGGCTGGATAAAGATACCGAAGGCCTTCTGCTTATAACAAATAACGGAGTTTTTGCCCATAACCTGCTATCGCCTAAGAAAGGTGTCAAAAAGCTATATGAGGCTTTATTAGACTCATTCCCCGGCGACAGGGCTATTAAGGCCTTTGAGAAAGGTGTTAATATCGGAGATGGTTACACGGCCCTGCCGGCGCAATTGCAATATATTTCTACAAACCCTGTAATAGCAAGGGTTGAGATATATGAAGGAAAGTTTCATCAGGTTAAACGAATGTTTAAGGCAGTAGGGGCATCTGTGGTAGAATTAAAGCGGCTAAAGATGGGTGATCTTTGGCTGGATGAAGCATTAATGCCCGGTGAATTCAGGGAGCTTACCCCTGAAGAAGTATCAAGAGTGTCAGGGGGACGGTTCTTTTGACACAATTTTTGTTAATTGAACAATGTCAAAAGAACTGGTCTAATCCCACTCCTGCCACCATCATGTGCCGATACTGTGTCAAAAGAACCGTCCCCTTGACACCATAGACAATTAGTGATTGAGAAAATTCACACAGCCTGCCGTCCCCTTGACACTTGACATCCCCTTGACAGGGTAGATTATTAATTGAGGAGTTTTATTATGGATAAGCGAGCA
>CAYMLJ010000134.1:0-2195 GCA_964391395.1 uncultured Ruminiclostridium sp.
TCCTCCTACCATCATATGGCAACTGAGGTTTTCACTCACCATATTAGACATAACTAGCGGCATTTGGTTCATTGTTGTAGTCATAAGGGCTGAAAGCGCTATAATATCCGCATCATTAGCCTTTGCCGCATCAATTATCCGGCTGGATTCAACATCCTTGCCTAAGTCTATCACATCGAACCCATAATTTTTTAATAGCATAGCTAAAATATTTTTTCCTATATCATGGACATCGCCCTTAACTGTTGCTATGACAATAGTTCCTTTACTTTCTATTCTTTCCTCAATACTCTTCTCAAGCTCCGGAGCAAGCACAGCCATAGCCTTTTCCATGGCTTCGGCGCCTCTTATAAGCTGAGGCAGAAAATATTGCTTTTGTTCATAGCGTTCTCCCACCATTTGAATTGCAGGAATCATCTCTTCATCTATTATTTCTTTAGGCAGCTTTCCGCTAATCAGCGCTTGTCTCGCCATATCCTCAGCAGTTGTTCTATCCCCGTTTATTATAGCATCATAAAGGGATTTTAAACCAGATTCTTGTGGTTTTTCTGCTTTTCCCGATGTATTGCCTTGCTCCCGGCTTTGCCCCGAATAATGCTCAATATATGAAATCCCGTTTTTATCCCGTGAAATAAGGGCATCTGAGGCTTTAACACCTTGCATCATCTGTTGATTGTTTGGATTTAAGATGGCAGTAATTAAGCCATTTGCAACAGCCATTGCCAGAAATGCTGTGTTAATGCTCTCTCTTGAAGGAAGGCCGAAGGAAACGTTCGAAAGCCCTATTGTGGTATTTATTCTATAAGCTTTCTTACACCATGATATAACCTTCAAGGTCTCAAGAGCACCGGTTGGATTGGAGGCAATAGTCATTACAAGTCCGTCCACAAGGATATCCTCTTTGCTAAAGCCTATTTCCTTTGCTTTAGAATAAACCCGTTTAATTACGGCAATTCTCTCTTCGGCGGTTTCCGGCACTCCCTTATCATCAACCGGAAGAAGAACAAACATTGCGCCGTATTTTTTTGCTAAGGGAAGCAAAACCTCTATTTTCTCACTTTCCCCGGATATTGAATTAACCACGGCTCTTCCCGGATATATCCTTAGTGCTGCCTCAAGTGCATCCGGGTTGGAGGTATCTATCAGAATAGGGGCCGACACGGCATTACAAACCGCATTAACCATGGCCTTTAAGGTTTCTTTTTCATCTATTCCGGGAACGCCTGCATTAACATCCAGTAGAATTGCACCAGCTTCGGTTTGTGCTCTGGCAATATCTGAAACCGCATCCATGTCGCCATTTAATAAAGCTTCCTTTAAGAGCTTCTTACCTGTGGGGTTCAATCTTTCGCCGATAACGGCAAACGGCAGAGTGCTATGAATCTCGACGGTTTTTCTATTTGAGCATGCCAGACTGTAGGGCTTACGCTCAGTCTTTACAGGCTTCATACCTGATATAATCTCTCCGACTTTTCCGATGTACTCAGGGGTTGTGCCGCAGCAACCTCCCAAAGCATTTACGCCTGCCTCAATCAATTCCCCAGTGTAGGATGCAAAGCTCTCACAATCCATGTCAAATATCGTTATGCCGTTTTCTAGCCTGGGTTTACCCGCATTTGGCTTTGCTATAAGGGGGACCTTTGCATAGGGCTTCATTTGTTTAATAATATCCACCATTTCGGCAGGGCCGCTGGAACAATTACAGCCCACCGCATCGGCACCTAACGATTGTAACGTCACTAAAGCACTTAACGGGTCGCTTCCCATCAAAGTACGTTGGCCTTCAAAAGTCAGTGTTACCATAACAGGCAAATCACAGCTTTCTTTTATTGCAATAAGAGCGGCGCGAGCCTCCTGTAAATCCATCATAGTTTCTATGATGAATAAATCTACACCACCATCCAAAAGGCCCTTCACCTGCTTTTTAAAGCCTTCTACCGCTTCATCAAATATAACGCTGCCAAAGGGGTATAATAAGCTACCACAGGAAGATATATCCCCTGCCACAAGAGCCTCTTTGCCGGCCGCTTCCCGGGCAATTTGGGCAAGAGTTTTATTCAAGGTATATGTTTCGTCTGCGATCCCATACTCTGAAAGCTTAATGGGGTTCGCCCCAAAGGTAAAAGTGTAAATTATATCTGATCCTGCTTCAACATATTTTCTTTGTGTTTCTTTTAAAAGATCACTGTTTGAAA
>CAYMLJ010000134.1:2295-5150 GCA_964391395.1 uncultured Ruminiclostridium sp.
CGGCCCATTTTTCGGGGCATACTCCGTTTGGCATACCTGCCTTCTGAAGCAGAGTTCCCATCCCTCCGTCCAAAAGTATCAATCTATTTTGAAACAGCTTCTTAAATTCCTTTTTTGTCATGGAATATCAACCTCTATTCTTGCATTTAGCAAATACCGGCTATTGCAAAAACAGACTTCTCCGGTATAAGTAAACAGGCTTCATTTAGCATTATTCCTAATTCTTGTGCTTTCAACAATCTATAAAATTCCTTCTGCTGCAAAATATCAAAGTCGCCATAGCCGGGGCTGAAACGCATTTTAGTTAAAAACTTCCCTTTTGGTCTTAAATACTGCTCTACCATAGCCATAACAAAGTCCAAAGCCGAGTCGGTAATCTCAGATGCCGCTGCGTCAATTACGACAGCTTCGCTCAACTTACCCTCTTCCTGTAATCTTGAAATGAGCTCCATTATTTTTGCCCCGCCTGTCGCGCCCATTATTAAAGCTTGTTGGCTATTTTTTAAAAGTTCTGAAAGCTTTTTCCCAAAAAGCGTCGTACCGTCTTCAAAAATAATTTGCGGAGAGTTTATATGTGTGATATCAATAATACGGTATGCCGCTGCGATACTTAAGGTGTTTTCAGTATCTTTTATAAGCCTTTCCACTTCGCACATGGTATCATCCAAAAGCGCAGTGCGATATTTGTCATAACCAAGCCTTGAAAGAATAAGACGTTTATTATAAACAGGCTTTAGAGATTTCATCACCTTAATATCATTCATTGCAGCATTGCCTCTTATCAAGTTTACCAACGATTTTTCTCATATTTTATCATATATAAACAAGCGGGACAAACATTCCTGTAATAATAAATTATAATAAAAAAACAGCGAAGATTCCTGGTAGATTCTTCGCTGTGATTTATGTTAGCTTGTAAGATCCTTCGCTTCGCTCAGGATGACAGCTTGTACAAACGTAATTATGCGGCGTAGTTGCTGCGATTTAAAGCGAAGCATGGATCTAAGTAGCGAGCGCGACTAGAAACAGGATGTTGGAAATAGAGCGCTAAATCGCAGTAGGCTACAGCCGATAAACTTGTATACGTTCCGCTCAGGATGACATATTATGTTTCATGCTGGACTAATTTATTTAATATAACCATCCATAAAATCGGCGAATTCTTCATTTACCTCATGCCTTGAAATAAATCCCATGTTTCTGTAATATACGGTCTCAAAGTATATCCCACTTTGGTTGTATATCCGTATAGTAACAGAGTTTGCCAGAGCATTTCCGGCAGGACCCTGGCTGGGTGCGGTGCCTCCGACAGTTGAACTAGTATTGCCCATGTCCATCATACCCTTTGGTTCTTCTCTTAACTCAGGTCTGCCCTCAAAAGCACCGTTTTGTTCGTCATCACCTTTCGTCAGAGGCATATCCTCGGCAACTCCGATATTATCGGGAGCCGGATCAATTGAGCCGGGATCGCTTGGGTGAATTATGTCCTGTCCCGCATCAGGAGGTACGGGGCGGGTCAGATCGGGAACACTATCATCAACATCAACCTCAACATCTATACCTTTGTTTCCATCCGGATTATAGTTAAACAACCGGTCGAAATATTTGTCACTGGAATTCTTAAGGGTGGAATAATACCCGTAGAATTTAGAAATCTCATCCCTATTAGTCAATTCACCACTAATTTCTAATTTACCTTCTATCTTGCTTTGCTCGGAATGTATAATGAACTGAACCTTTGCTATGTCTTGGGCACTAATTATTCCATACAGCTTTAGATACTCTGCGGCATCCTCATCCTGATTGTTATTGTAGCTTTCAAAGTTAAAAAACTTAAAAAGCAGATATGAATCGTCCTTTTTCACAGCAACCACGGCTTCTGAGCCTGCGGGCTTGTATCCATAAACCTCGCTACCCATCAAGCTCGGATCAACGCTTTTGGTGATAGTTGTTATCCTGCTTCCTATGTCACTTTCATCTATCTGCAGCGAAAAGCCGTATTCAGCTCTTAAATCATCGGATAATAATATATAATGTTTGTCCTCTATTTGAAATTGATTCACCAGAGGAGCAATCATGTCTTCTCTTTCTCCTGCAGCGTCGCCCTGTGTATAGCCCGGTGTAGGGATACTATTTCTGCCTGACATCATGTCATAGGCCAGAACGCTGCCTGCTATAACAATAACTAATCCCAATGCAGGGATAGCTTTTCTAAAATTAATCTTCATTTTTTGCTCCTTTCCGGAGTGACTCAGAATATTGTTGAGCATCCGCCTCTGTGCGGTTTTATCCGGCTCTATTTTATTAAAAGAACCCTTCAAATCTTCTTTTTTCACTCCAAATCACCTTCCATTTCCATTCTTAATATATTTCTGCCCTTATGCAACCAACTTCTTACGGTAGATTGATTTTTTTTCAATATCTGTGCTATCTCCACTGTGGAATATCCCTCATAGTAATAAAGATAAATAGGGGTTTTATATTTTGGAGGAAGAGCCAAAACCTTCTCTAAATTGCCATCTATGGTAAAGTTCTGATCAACTCCGATATCAGCCACATGATCTATGCCCACCGTTTTTGACCACCAGTGCTTAAAATGATCCTTACACAAGTTGGTGGCAGTTCTAATAAGCCATGCCTTCTCATGTTCCTCGCTTTGAAAAACCGTTTTATCACGCATAAGCCTAAGAAAAGTGTTTTGTACCATATCTTCGGTATCAAACTTATTTTTCATATACATAAAGCAAACGCGGTACACTGTATTTACATGGCGGTCATAGATTTGGGTAAGCTCTTTATTCGTACGCAACAAAGAACCTTTCAATTTCCTTCCCCCTTTCACTAATAATACGATT
>CAYMLJ010000135.1:0-5128 GCA_964391395.1 uncultured Ruminiclostridium sp.
ATAATAGTTCTGTAGTCTCATTAAAAAATACCCGAATAATACCGACATACCCCTTAAGGGAGCAAATACAAATGATTAACGAACTCGAAGAAAAGAGTAAGAAAAGAAAAATAAAACGCAGGCGCAGAAGGCTTTTTAGCCTATTGGGTTTTGTGTTATTGCTTATTTATATCCCTGCAATTTGGAAATGGGTCTTTTCAGTTAACCATGAAATAAGTGTAATAAGAACAGCGACATTAGAAATGAAAACCCCCATTGAAGGATTGCTGATTAGAAAAGAATTATTGTTAAAATCGCCGGGCACAGGAGTCTTGTTTCCTGTCATACAAAATGGGGAGCGGGTAGGTAAGGATAATGAGATAGCTTCTTATATACAGTCAAGTATGCGTGAGGTGGTAGAAAGCTACAGGCAATCGGAAATAGATATTTTAAAGAGGGTTGTGGCTGAATATGATAATTCCTCGGGAGCTAATCGTGAAATTTGGGAATCTGCTATAGAGTCTCAGATTGCCAGGCTTTCCGAAATAACCAACACAGGCGACTTAAGTGATGCACAGGAGATTCGGCTAAGCATAGACCGGGTATTGGAGTCAAGAGCCCGTTCGATGCTTGAAGGGAATTCGGCACAAGACAGCTTAAAAAACGAAAAGCAAGAGTTGGAAAGGCTTAAAAGTAATGTTAAGAAGTCGGTTATAAGTGTTTATTCACCAGAATCAGGAGTGGTCTTATACAAATGTGACGGCTTAGAAGACACTTATTCCTACGAAAACAGAAATAATATTACGGTTGAGGATATCAGCAAAACACTGCTTGAGAAAAGCTCATTAGAAAAAACACTTACACCGGCCGAGATAAATGTAATTGAAAATGAAGCCTTTGGAAAACTCATTAGTAACGATGAGGCTTGGATTACTTTCAGTGTTCCTGAAAAACAAGCAAAGGAGATTACAGTTTTGTTTGAAAAGGCAAAGCTGAACAACAAAGAAATGTTTTTGGAGGTTGAAATTGAGGGGATCCATGAACGTATACCTGTTACATTAGAGAAAATCGGGGAAAAGAGCGAAGGGGTACAATTAATTACCGGCAAAATGAGCAAAATGATTGAAAAAACAATGGATTACCGTGGCTTTAAGGGAAACTTAGTAATAAACAGTGTTACAGGTATGAAAGTGCCGCTAAGGAGCCTTTTTAACCTAAATACCGTGGATGATACGGCTGATATAGCTATTGTGGAAATGGATAAAGCCAAATTCGTACGTGTTAAAATTATTGCCAGGCAGGATAGCAATGCAATTGTTGAAAATATTGATACCACAGATACTGAAAACAGTATAAATATTTTTGATGTGTTCCTGGTAAATCCGAAAAATGTTGTGGAAGGTCAAGTGATAGAAAGATGAATATAGATTATAATCTAGTAGATGCAATAAATAATGTTAAACAGAATATCCGCGATGCAGCTATAAAATCGGGCCGAAGCCCTGATGATGTTTTACTTCTAGGGGTTACAAAAACCGTTGATGTTGAAATGATGCAAAAGATATATGATTTGGGAGTATCGCATTTTGGTGAGAACAGGGTTCAGGAATATCTTAAAAAATCCGATATTATCAAAAGAGAGTGCCATTGGCATATTATCGGAAGGCTTCAAACCAATAAGGTTAAATATCTTGATCAGCGTATTACTCTGATTCATTCTTTGGATCGTATTGATTTAGCCGAAGCAATTCAGATGAGAGGCCAAAGGCTTAATCATACTTTTTCGGTACTTGTCCAGGTTAACGTGTCCGGTGAGGGCACAAAAGCCGGGATTTACCCTGAAGACCTTAGAAATTTTATTTTAAAGATATCAAAAATGGGTAATATCAATGTAAAGGGATTAATGACCATAGCCCCTTATACCGAAGAACCTCAAGAGGTTCGATATGTTTTTAAAGAAATTAAGAAACTAGCGGTTGACATTGAGAGGGAAAAAGTAGAAAATGTTAGTATGGAAGAGCTCTCTATGGGCATGAGCGGAGACTATAAAATTGCTATCGAGGAAGGTGCTACAATAGTAAGAATCGGAAGTGCACTTTTTGGAGAAAGAGTTTATTAGCCTACTTGGCTGGTGATATTTTACGAATGAAAACTGGAGGAAGATACTATGGCTAAATTACTTGAGAAGGTCCTGGATTTTGTTGGATGGGAAACTGACGCGGATTTTGAAGATGACATTTATGAGGATGAAATAATCGAAAGCACTCCTCATAGAGCAGAACGGCATACTTCCCAAAAAAGGAACCCTCAGGGAAAGGTTCTAAACATGAATAACAACAATAATCTAAAGGTTGTTGTTCTTTCACCTCAGAATATTCTTGAAGCTCGAGAACTTTGCGACCATCTAAGGTCCAACAAGCCGATTATTATGAATGTAGAAGGTATCGATACCCCACTAGCCCAAAGAATGGTGGACTTCTTAAGTGGTGCCGTTTATTGCCTGGATGGGGATATTCAAAAGATATCGAGCGGAATCTTTCTTGCGACACCCGCATCTATTGAGATAACCGGTGATTTGAAAGATGATATGCATAATAAGGGCGTGTTTTCCTGGGTTAAATAAGCATGAGACTACTGCATACTTTCATTATAGCGCTAATAGCAGTTATTAATGTAATGGAAGTTGTACTTGTCATAAGAGTATTTTGCGAGTTTAAACTAATACGTAGGAACTCCAGACCGTTCCAGTATCTTCTTCTGATTACGGAACCCTTATTAAATCCCGTGCGTAAAATGCTCTCAAAAGGGAATAAAGATAAGCCCTTGAGATTTGACATATCACCACTATTTGTTATTATTTTACTTTATTTGATTAATACATTGTTAAAGAAATATGTATGATTATGAACGGGGGGCGTGGGTTGTGAATTTTGTTCCAAATGATCTCCAAAACATTGCCTTTAAAAAAGCCATGGTAGGTTATAATGTTCTTCAGGTGGAGGATGTTCTATTAAAGGTTGTTGAAGATCTTTCCGATTTAATCAAGGAAAATGCCAAGCTGAAAGAAAAACTTGAAGATAGTCAGGATAAGGTTAAGTATTATAAGACCATTGAAAATAATTTGCATAATAGCCTGATTATTGCGCAGCAGACCAGTGAAGAAATTGTTGCCAATGCAAGAAACAGTGCTGATAATATTCATAAAGAGGCAGAGCTAAAAGCGCAGCAAATAGTTGAAGAAGCACACAAACAAGTTCTTAGCGTTAGGTTTGAATACGAAAATTTAAGACGCGAAGTAGTTGCATACAAAGCAAAAATCGAAAGCATAATAAAATCGCAGCTTATGGTTATGGATAATTTAGAAGATATTCGTAAAACTGAGGATAAAGCTGCTGTATAGCATGCCATAGTATATATAATGTGTATTTTTATTAGCACTCTCATAATGAGAGTGCTAATTCTGTCTTGACATTCTCTGACCATAATATTATCATATCTTTATAGAAGTACTAATAGGAGGTTTTTTACTAATGATCAATGAAAAAGGTAATATTTCGATTCAAACAGAAAATATTTTTCCCATAATTAAAAAGTGGCTTTATTCCGAGAAAGATATATTTCTTAGAGAATTGGTGTCCAATGCTTCAGACGCTATAAGTAAGCTGAAAAAATTATCTGATATTGGCGAAGCAAAGCTTCCGGAAGACTATAAACCGAAAATTACCGTATCGGTTAACAAAGAAAAAGGAACCCTTTACATTTCCGATAATGGTATAGGTATGACAGATGAAGAGGTAAAGAAATATATTAATCAAATTGCTTTTTCGGGAGCAAAGGATTTTATAGAAAAATATAAGGATAAGACCGACGAACAGCAGATTATCGGGCATTTTGGTTTAGGTTTCTATTCAGCATTTATGGTTAGCAGCAAAGTAAGAATCGATACTCTTTCATATCAGGAAGACCAGAGTTCTGTAGCTTGGGAAAGCGAAGGCGACACCGAATATTCTATGGAAAGCTCCGAGAAAAAAGATATTGGTTCCACCATAACTCTATTTTTGGCAGATGATTCAAAGGAGTTTCTTGACACTTGGAAGATTCGGGAGATTTTAAGAAAATATTTTGCATTTTTGCAGTACGAAATATATATAATTGATGAAAATGAAAAGAAGGAAGAAAAACAGGAAGATAAAAAGAAAGACCAAAAAGATGAAGAAGAAAAGCCCATCAATAACACCAGCCCGCTTTGGCTGAAAAATCCCCGGGATTGTACCGATGAGGAATATAAGAGCTTTTATCATGAAGTGTTTACCGATTTTAACGATCCGCTTTTCTGGATACACATAAATATGGACTATCCCTTTAATATGAAGGGTATTATATATTTTCCAAAGCTTAAGCATGAATTTGAGACAATGGAAGGAAAAATTAAGCTGTTCTACAATCAGGTCTTCGTCGCTGACAATATTAAAGAGGTTATACCTGAATTCCTTATGTTATTAAAGGGCTGTCTTGACTGCCCTGATCTTCCGTTGAACGTTTCCAGAAGCTTTTTGCAAAATGAAGGCTATGTAGATAGAATATCAGCCCATATAACAAAAAAGGTTGCAGATAAGCTGCAGCTACTGTTTAAGAAGGACAGAGAGAGCTATGAAAAGTATTGGGAGGATATAAACCCCTTTGTAAAATACGGTTGTATAAGAGAGCCGAAGTTTTTTGAAAAGGTAAAGAATATTCTGATTTATAAGACCATAAACGGCAAGTTCTTAACTCAGGAAGAATATCTGGATGAGAATAAGGAAGCCGACAAGAAAATTTATTATGTAAATGATGAAAAACAACAGGCGCAGTATGTCCGTATGTTTAAGGATAATGGTATGAATGCCGTAATACTTAATACTATGATTGACTCTCATTTTATCAGCTTTATGGAGGCCGAAAACAGGGATGTTAAATTTATGCGTGTCGACGCTGATATCATAGATAACATGAAGGATGAGAGAAGCAAGGAAGAGGATAATAAGAGTTTACAGGAAAAACTAGAAAAGATTATTAAAGAAGCTACAGGAAAAGATAAGCTTAGAATTAAGGTTGAGGGCTTAAAGAGCGAATCAACTCCTGCTGTTATCCTGCTTTCTGAGGAATCCCG
>CAYMLJ010000136.1:0-2076 GCA_964391395.1 uncultured Ruminiclostridium sp.
CTGTCTAATATTTTAGGCGCATACGAAAGAGATTTTGCCAAGCACCCTGATCCCAAGGATTTTCCAAAGATATCAATGATCTTTAAGTCCATTCCCTCCCAACTGGCAAGGGAAAATAAGAAGTTTATCTATAAGGTTGTCAAGGAAGGTGCCAGAGCCAGAGAATACGAGGATGCTTTGCAATGGCTGTGTGATGCCAACCTGACTTATAAGATATACCGCAGTACCGCACCCGGGTTGCCTATTTCAGCATACGATGATTTGTCTGCCTTCAAGTTGTATATGGCGGATGTGGGATTATTGCGCAGACTATCTCTCTTAGCTCCTTCAGCTTTTGCAGAGGGAAACAGACTGTTTGTAGAGTTTAAGGGGGCCTTAAGTGAGAATTATGTCCTGCAAGCACTACAAAACCAGTTTGAGGCCATGCCCCGTTATTGGACGATGGATAACCCGAGGCATGAGGTTGATTTTCTTATCCAAAGAGAAAATGACATTTTGCCTGTAGAGGTTAAATCCAACAGCAACGTGGAAAGCCGCAGCTTGAAAAAGTACAAGGAAAAATACGGTGATAGGGTAAAGCTTCGTGTTCGTTTTTCACTGAACAACCTACGCCTTGATGATGACCTGCTGAATATTCCGCTGTTTATGGCGGATTATGCGGATAAGATTATTGGGATGGCTTTGGAGCAAATGGTTTGATGGGCCGGATTTTGTCATTCCGAATGCAGCGAAGCGGAATGAAGAATCTTAAAATTAGCAAGAAATAGGAACGAAGATTCTTCGCTAGCGTTCATAGAATGATATTATAGGCAACGCTCAGGATTCTTTCCGTATCAACGACGGTACTCCGTTTTTACAGCTCACAATTATGGGTCCTCTTACCGTATGGATTTCCAAGTATACTTCCTCCAGGCTTTTTGGTATATGAGGATTAAATTCGACTTCTTCCCACCCCGGTTTTCCGGGCCTAAGACCCAGTATATCCTCTATTATTACTGGTATGGGACTACTTGCCCAAGCATGGCAAAGGCTGGTATTCCATTTCTGACCTTTACCCCAGGCTTCAAAGCAGGTAGTGGCTCCTTCCCGCAACATATTTGCCCAGGAGCGCTCATCTTGGGAAGTAATAAGCTCATACACTAAATCATATTCCCCGACAGCTGCCAAGCCCTTTAGAAGAAAATAAGTATTATATACACCGCAGTGCAGCCTTTTTTCTTTAATCAAATCTACAATGCTGCTCAATGCTTCGTCTGGAAATAGCCCAAAAAATAATGGAAGCATATTTGAATGAAGAGAAGTATGGATCGATACCGTCGAATCAGCAAAGAGGCGCAAATCTTCACGGTAAAAAGCTTTTATAAAGGCTTCTTTTAATTTTGGGGATTCATCCTCATATTTAATTCCCGCAAGATCCCTTATTTCATTTACTGTTTTAACCGCTCCACAATAAAAAGCATTAATTACATTGTGGCAGCCGTCACCCACAACTGTAGAGAGGTCAAAGTCGTAATTATCCCGCAGATTCTGAGGCCAATCCACCAGATTCCACTTCTCTTTTACATTCTCAAGAAGTCCATCCACACGTTTGTACTTATCAAAATATTTCAAAATTCCCTCTGCCACCGGAGCCATTTCTTTTAAGAAAGCCATATCACCGCTTTGCTGATAGTAGTTTAAAAGCTGCATAGGCCATTGAAGAGAAAAGTCCGCAATCTCCTGCATGAAGCTTCCGGGAGCCACAGCCATCATTCCGGGGCAGATAAAGGTTGACAGGGCAAAATCCTTCAGAGCTTTTTTAAACAGCCGCAAATCCCCCGAAAGGTAAAGATGCGCGTGGGTGGTAACTGTGGCATCCCCAAGGTATTGTCCTTTTTCTCTGCTGGGGCAATCCACATAAACCTCTTGTGAACAGTATTTTATACCGTTTTTGCACATGTTCCAAATATCATTAAGAAGCTGATTTGAAGTGTGGAATTTACATTTCCCCTCATCCAGTGGATAATGGCGTACAACAGCACAAAACGTAGCAGGATCCACGGTGTCTCCCGATGCTGAAATCTCTACATACCGAAA
>CAYMLJ010000136.1:2176-5056 GCA_964391395.1 uncultured Ruminiclostridium sp.
TCGTTTATGTGCTCGTAAGCATATTCCCAGTGACCGTCGTCAAAGTTAATTTCTTTCCAACGTTTTTCTTTAAGGCGGTTATCAATGTCCTCTACAAATTGCGTTTCATATCCAAAAGTAGCGGCTCCTACATACTCTTTGGCTCTTTTGTACTTCCATGAAGAATCGCTGCCAAATAAAAACTCCCCATCTGCATACATCTCGGCGATGAGTCCCTGCCGGTAGTCCCCGCTGTTCCACACCCTATTAACCAAGCCCTGATAATAGACATGGACGGCAATTACATTATCTCCCTGTTTCAAATACTCCGATATATCATAACGGTTGTAATAATAATTAAAATAGTAGGAAGGTGCCGGTCCCTGACCTACAAACCTGTTGTTTACATACAGCTTGTAGTAGTCATCGGCAGTTATATCCAAAATCACATTTTCTTTAGCCTTTTCAAGATGAAATGTTTTTCTGACCAACATATGGTGGTTTTTAAGCTCCGGTTTATGTTCGGAAAGTACAGGCGTTTCTGACTGTTTGTGAAAAACATTTATCGGGGTTAGTCCATAAAAATTTTTGTCAATTATCCATTTTGCTTTCCATACCTTATCCATGCCGACCTCCGATTTTTCTGAAATAAAAGAGAACATTTCCCAATCTCTCAAAACGGGCAACCCACTAATTTCCACTATTATGCTACTATAAATCAATAACTTTGTCTAAACATTCAATTCATAAGTTAAAATCAGCGGAAAAGGCGGCAATATGCACAGAATGGCCCACCGAGAACCATTATTTCACAAAATTTGGTCTTGACAAGATAAAGTGATGATATGTATAATATATAACTTCGTTGACAAAGGGCGACAATTTGTGATATAATTTTAACCAGTGAGTTTTGAGGTGGTAGTATGGATAAAAATACGTTATCGCAGATTCGTAAGGAACTTGAAGGTTGTATTGGCAAGAGAATTCAACTAAAAGCCAACAAAGGCCGGAAGAAAACTTTTGTCAAAGAAGGCATCGTAGAAAACGCTTATCCGAGTATTTTCACAGTTTCTTTCGAGAACGAATACAATTCGTCACGAACAGCTTCTTATAGCTATACCGATGTTCTAACTCGTACAGTCGAAGTGAAAATCATGTCACAGGACCTGAACAATATAGCTCTTTGAATAACAATCTGTGTACAAAGTATTAAACAGCCATTAAATAATGGCTGTTTTTTCATGCCTCCCGTCATACATTAAACATGGACAGCATATCATTAGAATTGAAGGGATAAGGGTATAAAGAGGAGGTCCTAAAATGCAGATGGAGCTATTGAAAAAGCCTATAAGATCGTACAGGACTATTGAAATAAGGGAAACCGAGGAGATGCTGGAAAACAGCATTATTGTGCCTGACAGTAAGCCTGATATCAAAAATATAATTCTGGCAGATGCGGAAAGCTTCGTTACAAGTGTTGAAAAATCAGGACGTATGGTAGAAGTAAGTGGTGAAATAAGATATCGGATATTGTATAGTTCAGATACCCCCGACCAAAGAACTGAAAGCATTACAACACAATTTCCGTGGTCTTTTTCGGTGACTAAGCCAAAATCCGAGGCAGAAATCGGGGTATTTGCCAGAAGCTACAGCCAGCATACCGAAGCCAATGCTGTTAATGGAAGAAAAGTTGTGGCTCGTACTGTATGCTCAATTATTAGCCGGTTTTATGAAATTAGATCAGACGAAATCGGCAGAGAAATTCTAGGTGAAAATGTATATTTAAAGACAACTCCCGTAAATATTATATCGCTTAAGGATAGCGGAGATATAATGGCCAAAGTTTCAAATGTGCTGTCTCTTCCCCACGGCAGTCCCGCAATCAAGGAAATATTATTCTCACGGATTAATGTTGGCTCAACAGAGCTTACCTATAGGGAAGATGAACCTGCTATTGAAGCAAAGGGTACAGCTTACTTACTATATCGCAGCGATACTATAGACGAAAGCATAGAGTCTGTAGTACTGGAATTTCCTATTAAGACGGTAACAGGTATTATGACAGTGCCAAACGAAATTGTCTTAACTACAAGTGTGATGAAACACTGGGATTTAGAAGCTATTGAGGATGCTGACGGGCTTCTTACCCAAGTAGCGGTAAACCTCGAGTTTCAGGTGGATGCCCAGGCATTAGTACCGGAGGAGCAGATTGTAATTGAGGATGCATACTCCATTGATTATAAATTGGATCTTAAAAAGACTACTATAAATATAGTTACAGATGAGCGAGAGATATGCACTTCCTTAGAGATTAACCAGAGAATAAGAATAGAGGACCATGATGACCGATTGGCCGAGGTGCTCATGGTATGCGCAAATGAGCGTAACATAGCTTCAATGATAAATGAGAAGAGTGTTAATGTACAGGGAACATTGGGTGTAGATATAGTATACATGACAAACAACCGTGAAATCAAAAGCCATTTCATGGAGATGCCCTTCAGCCAAATGCTTGATTTACCCGACGAAGGACAGTGGCAGGCGGTCCAAACCTGCTTCAATATTGATGATGTAGGATTTGATATATCAGGTACCGATACTATTGAATTGACAATCAAGCTTAACATTAAGCTTCGCATGGCAAGATTCGATGAAATAGTATGTACTGAGGCTTTAACCGCAGTTAAAGAGGAAAGCCGTAAAAAAGCTCCGATTATTCTTTACTTTTCCCATCCCGGGGACACTATGTGGAGTATTGCAAAGCGTTACAGAATTCCATTATCCCGGCTTGCTTTGGATAACGGCCTGGACGCATCGGAAAATCCTCAGATCGGGAAAAAGCTGTTTATAATGTAATAAAGAACAAAGGCAACCGAACGGTTGCCTTTTAAGAATAATGCG
>CAYMLJ010000137.1:0-2989 GCA_964391395.1 uncultured Ruminiclostridium sp.
CTGTCTTGCTTTCAAGCTTTTTACTCTTGTTAGCGGCGACAGCTTTTATATCTTACCACCGACACTTTCCTCTGTCAAGCACTTTTTTTAACTTTTTTCGAGCTTTTTTGCGCTTGATAGCCGAATGGCGACGGAAGTATATTGTATCACAGTTGCAGTATAATGTCAATTACCAATTACTAGTTATTGTTTGTTTATGCGCTTTTCAGCACTTGCAACTGCGGCTTTATTATATTACATCAAGACTGACTATATTGTCAACATTAAAATTTAAATCCGGCTTTAGTTGATTTTATCATTTTGAAAACATACTAATAAGGTTTATTACAACCGGCCCTAACAGTACTATAAATATTGTAGGGAATATAAAAACAACCATTGGAATCAACATCTTTATCGGTGCCTTCATCGCTTTTTCTGAAATACGTTGCTTTCTGTTCTGGCGAATTTGTTCCGATTGTAGCCTAAGTACCCTTCCTAGACTAACGCCTAATTGGTCTGCTTGTACAACGGCACTCACAAAACTGCGCAAATCTTGAACCCCGATGCGGTCTGCCATCTGGTATAAGGCTTCCTTTTTTGTTTTCCCTACCTTTATTTCCTGAAGAACTGTTTCAAATTCTCTGGCCAATGACCCTGGCATTTTTTCCACTACCTTTGAAAGTGCCGAATCAAAGGTTAAGCCAGCTTCGACGCTTACCGTCAAAAGGTCCATTATATCGGGCATACTTTTAGCAACTTCTGACTGTCTTTTACGAATCTTGCTGTTAAGCATCATGTTGGGAAAAAGCATTCCTATTAAAGCAGATGCAAATATTATTAAGATAAGATTGCTGACATCCATCCTGAACTGGATATAAAACAATAAAATCAATACCGGAAGCCCCAGTATCATAAAGGCTTGTATTCCTAACCAGTTCTTTACCCCCCAATTGTAAGGTTTTCCTGCCATTATGATCTTATTCTCCATGCCTGCAATCATCTCTTTGGGCGCGAGCCTGAGTACAGCTTTCCCTACGCCCTCCAATACCGGCTTAATAACACGCTCTTTAAATGATGTGCTTAGTTCATCCTCTATCATACTATCTTCGGTTTGATACCTGATATAATTAAGCCGTTCTGAAATTCCTATTTTTGAACTTTTCCTTATATTAAGAACATTATATGAAAAAAACGACAATGATATAAATAATAAAAATAATATAATTTCCATTAACAGTCACCTCAAACCTCAATATTAATAATTTTTCTGACGAAAACAATTCCCATAAACTCCATAAGTAAGGCAATGATTATCATTATAATACCTATGGGGCTTGAAATTAATGTTTTCATTTGCTGAGGACTTATAATGCTTATAGCAATAGCTAAAAAGAACGGTAGTAATGAAATAATCCAACCTGACATTCGGCCTTGTGCTGTCAAAGTCCTGATTTCACCTTTAGCTCTGATTCGCTGGCGAATTGTTTCGGAAATGTTATCAAGAACTTCCGCCAAATTTCCTCCTATCTGTCTTTGAATTAAAACAGCAGTAACCATAAGCTCCAAATCATCACTTCCTACACGATTGACCATGTTTTCCAGAGCTATTTCTGTGTTTACACCAAGGCTTATTTCTTTTTGCAGCTTTGCAAACTCATCTGCCATCGGACCGGTGAGTTCGCGGCTAACTGAATCAACGGCCTGAAAAAAACTATGACCAGCTTTTAAGGAATTTGATAATATCGCTATGGTATCACCTAATTGGCTATTTATCTTTTTTAATCTTTTATTGATGTTCCGGTTTAATATAAATAGGGGTGTAACCCAACCAATAACGGCCATGGTAATAACAATTAAAAAGTTTTTAAAGAGTAATGCTCCTAAAAGGCCCGAAACAACAAAAAGAATTAAACATATAGATAGATATTCTTCAGCTTTCATCAGAATATTAGCATTTGTCAATTTCATTCTTATACTATTCTTATAATTTGTAAAAAATCCTGTTTTTTCAATACTTCTGGCCAAAAGCCCTAATCCCTGGCGATAATTCTCCTGCTGTTTCTTTACCTTTTCATCCTTGCCTGTTTCAACCTGGTTTGTATATACATCTAAACGGCTGATATAATTATTTTTACTAAACATACCGCACAATAACTGATAACATAAAACACTTAATGAAATCCCTAAAATCAATAATATCAGTAGACCCGGAAATGTCACTTTTACCACCCTCCAATCACTATACGGAAAACAAATCAGTGGGAAGCACAACACCTGTTTTAGCCAGCTTGTCCATAAAACCAGGTTTAAGTCCTGTAGGTGCTATTCTACCTATCACGTGACCGGTATTATCACGGCCTTCTTCCTTATAAGTAAATATATCCTGAAGGGTTATGACCTCGCCCTCCATTCCTGAAACCTCTGTTATATAAGTAATTCTTCGTGTTCCATCTTTAAGCCGGGTTTGCTGGACAACCAAATCTATGGCTGATGATATCTGCTCTCGTATAGCCTTAACAGGTAATTCCATTCCAGACATTAGAACCATGGTTTCAAGACGCGAAAGAATATCCCTGGGTGAATTGGCATGAGCAGTAGTCAAAGACCCGTCGTGACCTGTATTCATTGCCTGAAGCATATCCAATGCTTCACCCGACCTAACTTCGCCTACTACAATGCGGTCAGGTCGCATACGAAGTGAATTTCTTACTAAATCACGAATTGATACTGCACCCTTACCTTCTACGTTAGGAGGACGGGTTTCCAACCTGACAATATGATCTTGTTTTAGTTGTAATTCGGCAGCATCCTCAATAGTAACAATTCTTTCATCGGATGGGATAAATGAGGAAATAACATTAAGTGTTGTGGTTTTACCACTGCCGGTACCACCCGATACTATTATATTAAGTCGCGCTTCAACACAAGCCTTTAAAAATTGGGCCACTTCTGCGGTCAAGGTGCCAAAACGTATAAGGTCATTGACCGTGAAAGGCTTTTCTGAAAA
>CAYMLJ010000137.1:3089-4971 GCA_964391395.1 uncultured Ruminiclostridium sp.
TCCCTAGCTATTATGTTGCGTTCATTACGTGTTAAATATTTTGCTTCACTTTCTATAACATCATTGACAATTTTGCGGATTTCATCCTCTATGGACTGCATATTGTCTTCATCATCCTGTGATATCTTTACCTCTTCCACAACTTTATCAAAGATTCTTATCTTCAAATCTTTATACTGGTCTTCCTTTGAATCATCTTTTTGTCCATAGATAGATATAGGTTTACCCTTTTTTACCTCATCTTCTTTATCCATTGCCAATCTTTCAAGCAGCCCCACACCTATTCCTCCTTAAAACTGAAAAACCTTCCATAGCGAGCGTTTTTCTACTATAGGCTCCAAATTGTTGTTATGCACCTTTTCTGCAAGATGAATTACCGATCTGGCCACCTTGGTATCTACTCTCGACATAACAAATGGAATACCTTTGTTTGCACTTGTAATAACCGTATTACTATCCTCGGGAATATTAACCCAAATAGGGTAACCCACCGTTTCTTCAAATTCGCTGTAATTAACTCCATACTGTTCATTAGCTTTATTAAGTATTAATTGAATTTTTTCCTTGTATCTCAAATTCTCCATTAGATTCAATCCCACCCTGATATTCTTGATGGCAGGCAAATCCAGAGTAGAAACAACTAAAATCTTTTCAGAGTTATCCAGTGAGGTTAAAACCACCTCCTGGAAAGTAGCAGGAACATCTATTATTACATAGTGAAAATGGCCATTTAACAAAGCCAGTATTTTTTCTATATGTTTGCTGTCTATAAATTCTGCGTACTCAGGCTTTAAAGGTGCCGGTAGTACACTTACTCCGGAAAAATGAGTACATAGATAGTCATTAACAAGGTCTGAATCTACATTGTTCAAATCCTTTACCAGGTCATAAATTGTATTTTTAACCGCTAGATTCATCATAACGGCTACATCACCGAATTGAAGATCCAAATCAAGAAGACAGACACGTTTTTTGGTGTTTCTGGCAAGGGCAACTGCTAAATTTGTGGCAATTGTGGTCTTTCCCACACCACCCTTGGTGCTGAAAACGGTTATAACCTTAGTTTGGATAACCTGATCAACCAATTTTAAATTATGCTTTCTTTTATTTTGAGCTTCATATGTTTGGGTTATGGAGGATATCAACTCATCGGCAGAAAATGGTTTAACTAAATATTCTCTGGCACCGGAAAACATAGCCTTTTTCAAATACTCATTTTCAGACTGAACAGACATTATAATAACGCCTAAATCAGGCATATTGCTTGTTAATATATTTGTCGCAGTTAAGCCGTCCATATCCGGCATATTTACATCCATTAATACAATATCAGGTTTGATCTTTTGGCACAGCTTAATTCCTTCCTTTCCTCCAAGAGCGGTGCCTACGACCTCTATCTGCCTATCACACAATCCCAGCAATGTTTTAACATTTTCTACAGTGTCGAAACTGTCATCAATTATTACAACCTTTATTTTGCCCTCATCCATTATTGCTCACCCCCTATATACTCTATTAACGTTTCCATTTTGTTTTCTATTTTGTTTAACGGTATTAAATCTTCTATGATTATGCCCGGCGTTTCTACCGATTTTTCATCCTCATTGCCTCTAAGAGCAATAACAAAACCCGCAAAGGCACTGGTATATGCCAATTTTTCGGCTTCTTCCGGAGAGACACACAGTGTAATTGCTCTTGGAAGTCTGGTTTCATCTGAAGATTCAGAAGTTTCGCCGGTATTATGCCGGACGCGATCAGGCCCTACAGCCAATACTTCAACATTCTGGATAATGGTGTTGCTAAGCTTCATTTCTTTATCATCATTTGTTTTTATAATATAGTTTCCTATAACATCTACCTTGTCACCTACTCTTAGCTGATT
>CAYMLJ010000138.1:0-1392 GCA_964391395.1 uncultured Ruminiclostridium sp.
CGGCGTTCCTTTGTCACCGCTTCCCGAAGTCAAATCACACAATGAGCCGATTAAATCGGTCAATCTCCTTGGAGTTGTCCCCTGAGACTCCATCTCACCAACAAGATTGTTCTTTTTGTCATGAATGAATCCGGTTATAGCTTTTTTAAGCTCATCACCCTTTAGATCTGCAAAGTTATTGTCAGCCAAATACTTAAGCTTAATTTCGTTTGGAGTACCTTCAAGCCCCTTGGTATAGCCGGGTGAAACAACCGGATCAGCCAGCTCCCATATTTGTCCCACAGGATCCTTAAATGCTCCGTCACCGTAAACCATAACCTCAATAATCTTACCTGTCTTTTCCTTAATAATAGTCTGAATACTATCAACAAGCTCCTGACAGTCTCTGGGAAACAGCTTAACAGTTTCCTCGGTAGCCTTGTTAGACCCCAGAAGACCATAGTCTTCATTATATCCGCTGCCATCTACCGAATTTGCAAGAATATCCTCCAGACCATAGATTTTTTCAACTCCATTTTTAATAAGAATTCTTTTTGTCCTGCGCCGGGTATGAATATCACAATTAAGGACGCTTTTTGTATAATCCAGTATGGTTTTTGGATTGTTTGAAAAGATTATTTCACAATCACAACCCTTTCCTTGAATAATACTTTTATAGTAGTCAATATAATCCACTCCGGTAAAGGTGTGTTTATGGCATCCGAATATATCACGATATTCTTTCTCAGTTAGAACATCGGTCCATGGATTCACTCCCTTTTCATCCATAAGATCAGCGTCTATAAGATGATTTCCTACTTCATCAGCGGGGTAACTAAGCATTAAAACGATTTTCTTTGCTCCTTGGGCGATACCACTCAAACATACGGCGAAGCGGTTTCTGCTGAGGATTGGGAAAATAACTCCAAGAGTATCGTTTCCAAATTTACTTTTTACATCCTTTGCAATTGTATCAATATGTGCATAATTGCCCTGTGCTCGTGCAACTACAGATTCGGTAATAGCTAAAACATCTCTGTTATTTATGGAGAAGCCTTCCTGTTCAGATGCTTTTATTACTGTTTCTGATGCAATCTGTACTATATCATCCCCTTGCATAATAATGGGGGTGCGAAGACCCCTCGAAATAGTTCCCACAATTCTTTCCATATAGCAATTCCTCCGTACTAATGAACTCCAGTTGTATTATACAGATAAATATGATATAAGTAAAATCAATGTGACTAATATTTGATATAAGGTGGGGTTATGTCATGATAAAATTAGATGCATATCGAGTTTTTTGTTTGGTAGCTGAACATCAAAGTTTTTCGAAGGCTGCAAAAGCTCTTTATGCGACACAGCCCGCCATAAGTCAGACAATTATGAATATGGAAAATGAACTTGGTACCC
>CAYMLJ010000138.1:1492-4921 GCA_964391395.1 uncultured Ruminiclostridium sp.
AATCTTATAGAGGTCGGAGAAAACAAACTGGCAGAAGCGCGGGATTTACTTACCGGGGAAATGAAAATAGGTGTCGGAGACACAATCTCCCGTTATTATTTATTGCCATACCTTGAAAGGTTTAACCAACACTCGCCCAATATTAAGCTAAAGATTATAAACAGAACAACTATGGAATTATGTAACCTGTTAAAGTCCGGAGAAATCGATATTGCGCTTTGTAATTTACCTGTAAGAGACCCTGCTTTAGAAATTGTAAAATGCCTAGACATTCATGATATTTTTGTCTGCGGGGAGAAATACAAGAACCTGAGTTTTACTCAAAATTCTTTGACTGATATAATGAATTATCCATTGATTTTCCTTGAACGAATGTCAAATTCAAGGCAATATGTTGAGAAGCATTTAATATCCAAGGGCATAAAACTGCAACCTGAAATTGAATTAGGATCCCATGATCTACTTCTGGAATTTGCAAAATTTAATTTCGGTATCGCATGTGTTGTCAAGGAATTCTCGCAGGATTATTTGAATAATAATCAGCTTTACAAAATATTACTCACTGAAGAAATACCTAAACGATCTATAGGATTTTGTTTCTTAAAAAGTGTATCAATTTCGGCCGCCGCAAAGAAGCTTATGGAAATAACACAAGAAAAAGGGACTGGTATAAAATAAAAAAGTGTCATTCTGAGGCCATAAAATGGCCGAAGAATCTTAAAAATCAAGCTGTTATATTCATTGATTTGATTAAGATCCTTCGTTTCACTCAGGATGACCGCTTATTTTGCGACAGCCTCTATAATGTTAGTTTTTCCTATTTCATGGTTACATAATCAAGCTTTTGTACTATCTCAATCCAGGTTTGTCCCCGGTTAAGCACAAGAGGCTTTCCATCTTCGGTAGTATATTCTGTTTGTGCATCCCTTGCTGTCTTTGACCATTTTATTGGGATTGACTTACCGCCTGTAATATAATAGCCGTCACCGCTGCCTATATTTAATAGATTCCTTCTGCCGTATGCATCTCCCTTAATTACCGGGGAGGATATTTTTATCACAATTATATTTGTTGTCTTAACCTGTTCATTTGTATTTCGCTCTATATGGGCCTTCCCCATTCTAAACCTATCATAGAGATTAGTCTCCGGATTATATACAAATCCACAGCTACTACTACCCTTTGATTTATCAAATATTATAGAAATATCCTCTGCCTGGGTAGCGCCTTCAGGTACGGTAAACTGATGGTGATACGTGAAAGGAAATACCATCTTAGGCTCAGTTCTGTACTTTTTATCGGAAACAAACTTTTCTATTCTTTCCTTTGAAGTATAAGAATCCTGCCAATTGTTTATATCTTTTGTAAGATCCCAAAAAGCAGAACCATGGACTTGATAATCAATATTCTGAATTTTTAGCTTCGGAATATCCTTATATGCGTATGTACTGCCTCCGGCATGGGTATAAATTGCGTCATGTTCCAGAACATAGTCCAAAAAATAGTGGCGCGAGCTTCTTACAGGGCCAACCATGTCAGGTAATGTCCCCCAAAAAAGAGCCATATAACGAGTGATATTATACTCTACAAGTATTTCATAGATAATTTGCGCCTGACTGATTCCACCTTGAGGCAAAACTCTGTCTCCTTGGTTATCTATCATTGCCGCCACAGGTCTTACCGATGAATCAGGTATTATAAAATCCGGATTAAAAACCGGAGGGTCAACAGGTAAAACAGGCTCAGGTGTTGTGGCAGGTGTTGCCGAAGGTGTTTCTGTAACGGTGGCAACCGGTTCTTCGGTTGCCCCGCCACAAGCAGACGCAAATATAAGCACTCCGGATAGAATAAACAACAAAATAGTTCTCTTAATCATAGCCTAGTGCCACCTCATTTTCTTTTGCATATACAAAGCTGTTAATTAGAGGTCTTCATCCTCATCTTCATCGTCGATTTGATCCTGAAAAGCTTCGAATGCCCTTTCAAGCTCATCATCATCCTCTACGGGAACCAAATATTCTTCTTCGCCGTTCTTTTCGATTTTCATAATGATAACTTCTGCTCCGCATTCATCATCATCACATCCGCAAGAATCACAGCTGCAGCCGTCTTCATCCAATGGCAGCAACACAACATACTCACTGTCATCAACTAATACAGTGTCGAGGTATTCGCATTTGATGGAATCACCGTTTTCGCCGGTCAATTCAATAATTTCATTTTCGTATTCCATATTATTCTCCTTTCGAGTTAACAAGGCATCTATTTTAATGAATCCAGATATCCTTGCAAAATAAAAGCAGCTGCCATTTGGTCAATTCTGCTCTTTTGATTTTTCGCAACAATACCCATATCATGCATAGCTCGCTGAGCCATAACCGTGGTCAGCCTTTCATCCCAAGGTACTATTTTTGTGCTTGGTAATTCATCTTCCAGAAGCTTCATAAACCCCCTGGTTTTGATCTCCCGCGGACCTACTGTACCATCCATATTGCGGGGAATGCCAACCACAATTGCCTCACAATTATAACCGTCAGAAATTTCTCTGATCCGTTGAACAGGCTTATTGACATCATTCTTCCACTTTATTGTCTCCAGCATTTGAGCTGTTAATCCTAAAGGATCGCTGACTGCGACACCAATTCTGGCATCACCGTAGTCAATACATAATATGCGCATTCAATGCTCCATTTATTTGCTTGCTTATTTAAAAAGCAGGGACTTTCCGCCCCTGCATCAATAATAACCTATACGTTTTTAAAAATCAATAAAATACTACTTAAATTCAATCATTGATTCTTCCCAAATATCAGGAGACTCATAACCAAGCAGATTCACGACAGTTGACGCAATATTTGCTAGTCCGAATCCATCATCCTTGAGCCGGTATTTCCCGGAATTTTTCGTGTCATAAATAATAAAGGGAACCTTATTCAAGGTGTGGCTGGTCTTTGCCTTAATTCTTCCGGTGCTATCGGTCTTGGCATTTCCTGCTTTATCTACTTCATACATTTCATCAGCGTTTCCATGATCAGCTGTAATAATCAAAACACCATTAAGTTTCTCAATTGCGGGAATTAACCTTCCTAAGCAAAGGTCAACGGTCTCTACCGCAATTTTTGCGGCTTGATAGATACCTGTATGCCCTACCATATCACCATTAGCCAAATTCATTCTTGCAAATTTATAGTTTCCTGTGCCTAAGAGCTCAATAACCTTGTCGGTAATCTCAGCCGCCTTCATCCAAGGCCTTTGCTCAAATGGTATTATGTCTGAAGGAACCTCAAAGAAGGTTTCTAATATATCGCTGAACTTGCCTGAATTATTCCCATTCCAAAAATAAGTAACATGACCGAACTTTTGTGTCTCGGAAACGGCTAATTGGCTGATGCCCGTCTTAACGAGGTACTCGCTCATGGTATTCTTGAT
>CAYMLJ010000139.1:0-4915 GCA_964391395.1 uncultured Ruminiclostridium sp.
TAAATAACCGGTGATACAATAGTTGAGCGTGCGAACGTAGCGGTTTGCATGTTTTTGTGTTGTGTAAATAATCAGGGAACACAAGGTCCGGAGGATTTACAGTGATTGAATTACTGAAAAAGAAAGAAAAAGTAATAGGTGTTAAACAAACTAAAAAGGCAGCCGAGCTAGATAAGCTTGAGATGGTTTTCATTGCTTTTGATGCAGATCAAAGAGTTGTCGCACCGATTAAAGAAATCTGTGAAATTAAAGGTATAAGCGTTAATACCACAATTACAATGAAACAGCTGGGCAAAGCGGCAGGTATTGATGTGGGAGCCGCTATTGCAGGTATATTACGTTCATAAGAGATTAACGTGAAAACGTTAATATATATAATAATGATTAAGGAGGTGAGAAGCAGAATGCCAACATTTAACCAGTTGGTCAAAAAGGGCAGAGAGAAAGTTTTGTACAAATCAAATTCTCCGGCTTTACAATCAAGTATGAATACATTGAAAAAGAAAGCCACTTTGCAGAACTCTCCCCAAAAGAGAGGTGTTTGTACAGTAGTAAAAACCGTTACTCCTAAAAAACCTAACTCAGCTCTTCGTAAGGTTGCAAGGGTGCGCCTGACAAACGGTATTGAAGTAACCGCATATATTCCCGGTATCGGACACAACCTACAGGAACACAGTGTTGTTCTTATAAGAGGTGGTCGTATAAAAGACCTTCCGGGTGTAAGATATCACATTGTACGCGGTACCTTGGATACAGCAGGTGTAACCAACCGTAAACAAAGCCGTTCAAAGTATGGCGCTAAACGCGCTAAGAAAAAGTAGAATCTTAAGATAAGAAGCTGCTTGAAAAATTAATATTTGCAGGACTAATCAACGTGCAAGACGTTGTCAATATATAGGATTTTGATGCGTTTCGCACTGACGAACTTTATTTAATAGGTTCGAGTACCTGTGATACCGGGCAAGATGCCCGCAGTTATCATGCAAAGGAGGGAAGAAAAGTGCCAAGAAGAGGACATATTCCAAAAAGAGATGTTCTGCCGGATCCAATATACAATGATAAGATAGTTTCAAGACTTATCAACAGTATTATGCTGGACGGCAAAAAAGGTGTTGCTCAAAAAATTTGTTATGATGCCTTTGATATAATCAAGGAGAAGACTGGTAAGAATCCCCTTGAAGTTTTTGAAGAAGCTATGAATAACATTATGCCCGTACTTGAGGTTAAAGCCAGAAGAGTCGGTGGTGCAACATATCAGGTTCCAATGGAAGTCAGACCCGAAAGAAGACAGACTCTTGGTTTGCGTTGGCTTACAAGCTTTGCGAGAAAAAGGAGCGAACGCACCATGAAGGAAAGACTTGCCGGAGAAATTATGGATGCGACAAACAACTTGGGTGGAGCCGCTAAGAAAAAGGATGACACCCATAAGATGGCAGAAGCCAATAAGGCATTTGCTCACTACAGGTGGTAATATAAAATGTAGCAAACATCGCACTACTACATCGGAAGGAGGGTATCGATGCCCAGAGAATTCAGCTTAGAAAATACCCGAAACATCGGTATTATGGCACACATCGACGCAGGAAAAACCACCACAACTGAAAGAATTCTGTTTTATACCGGACGTACTCATAAGCTTGGCGAGACCCATGATGGTTCAGCTACTATGGACTGGATGGAGCAGGAGCAGGAAAGAGGTATTACAATTACTTCTGCTGCGACCACTGCTCATTGGAAGGATTGCCGAGTTAATATTATAGATACACCCGGGCATGTTGACTTTACAGTAGAGGTTGAACGCTCTTTACGCGTACTTGACGGATCAGTAACGCTTTTTTGTGCGAAAGGCGGCGTTGAACCTCAATCAGAGACAGTTTGGAGACAGGCCGATAAATACGGAGTACCGCGTATTGCCTATGTCAATAAAATGGACATAATGGGTGCGGACTTTTTTAATGTTATTCAAATGATGAAGGACAGGCTTCATGCAAATGCAGTGCCTATTCAGCTTCCTATAGGGAAGGAAGATCATTTTGAAGGTATTATCGATCTTGTTAAGAACAAAGCATACTATTATAGGGACAATCTAGGACAGCAGATTGATGAAATGGATATTCCCGAGGATATGAAGGAGCTTGCCAAAGAGTATAGGTTTAAAATGGTGGAAGCCATTGCCGAGCTTGACGAGGATCTCCTTGCAAAGTATCTTGATGGTGAAGAGCTTACTGAAGACGAGCTAAAAGCCGGTATTAGAAAGGCTACTGTTGCCACAAAAATTATCCCGGTAACATGTGGTACTTCATACAGAAACAAAGGTGTTCAAAAACTTTTGGACTGTGTGGTAGATTATATGCCGTCACCTATTGATGTACCGCATATAACTGGTATAGTACCTGGCACCGAAGAAGAGGAAGAGAGACCTTCCTCAGACGAAGCTCCGTTTTCGGCACTGGCATTTAAGATTATGACTGATCCATATGTGGGTAGACTTTCATTTTTCCGTGTTTATTCCGGAACATTGAAATCTGGTTCATATGCTCTTAATTCAACAAAGAATAAAAGGGAGAGAATCGGACGTATCCTGATGATGCATGCAAATGATCGTAAGGATGTAGATATTGTCTACTCAGGGGATATTGCAGCCGCAGTAGGTCTTAAAAACACCTCAACCGGCGACACATTGTGTGATGAAAGCCACCCGATAATATTGGAATCCATGGAATTCCCTGAGCCGGTTATTAATGTAGCCATTGAGCCAAAGACTAAAGTCGGTCAGGAAAAAATGGGTATAGCCCTACAGAAGCTTGCCGAAGAGGACCCAACTTTCAGAGTGTCCTCTAACCAGGAAACAGGGCAGACTATTATAGCAGGTATGGGAGAGCTTCATCTTGAAGTTATAGTCGATCGTCTTTTGAGAGAATTCAAGGTCGAAGCAAATGTTGGTAAGCCTCAGGTGTCATATAAGGAAACCATTCGCAAGACTGTTAAGTCAGAGGGTAAGTTTGTACGTCAATCAGGTGGTAAAGGCCAATATGGTCATTGCGTTATTGAAGTCGAACCCCTTGAACCAGGCAAAGGCTACGAATTTGTCAATAAGATTGTTGGCGGTGTTGTTCCTAAGGAATACGTTCCATCAATCGACAATGGTATCCGTGATGCTATGAACAGCGGTGTAATTGCGGGTTATCAGGTTCTCGACATTAAGGTAACTCTGTTGGATGGTTCATACCATGAGGTTGATTCATCTGAAATGGCATTTAAAGTAGCTGGATCCATGGCATTTAAGGATGCTATGAGGAAAGCCAATCCTGTACTGCTCGAACCAATTATGAAGGTAGATGTAACAACACCCGATGATTATATGGGCGATGTAATAGGGGATCTTAACTCCCGTCGCGCCAAAATCGAGGGTATGGATGCAATCGCAGGAGCACAAAATATTCATGCGTTAGTTCCTCTTTCCGAGATGTTCGGATATGCTACCGACCTACGTTCTAGTACACAAGGACGTGCTGTATATTCTATGCAACCTTCACATTATGATCAGGTTCCAAAGAGTGTGCAGGAACAAATAGCCGAGGGTAGAAATCCCAAGGCATAATACTGAAACTATTGATTTTACTAATTAATAATTGTATAATTTTGAATCATCAGTGATTCAAATGAAGGAGGTTTATTCCAAATGGCAAAGGCTAAATTTGAACGTAACAAGCCACATGTAAACATTGGCACAATCGGTCACGTTGACCATGGTAAGACATCTCTTACCGCTGCTATCACCAAGGTTCTTGCTTTAGGTGACAAAAATATCCAAGTTAGAGATTACGCTGCTATTGACTCTGCTCCTGAGGAGAGAGAAAGAGGTATTACCATCAACACATCTCACGTTGAGTATGAGACAGCTAACCGTCACTACGCTCACGTTGACTGCCCTGGTCACGCTGACTATGTTAAAAACATGATCACTGGTGCAGCTCAGATGGATGGAGCTATTCTCGTTGTTTCGGCTGCTGACGGCCCTATGCCTCAGACCCGCGAGCATATTCTTCTTTCCCGTCAGGTTGGTGTTCCAAGTATCGTTGTTTTCCTTAATAAATGCGATATGGTCGACGACGAAGAGCTGATTGAGTTAGTTGAAATGGAGCTCAGAGAGCTTCTTAACGAGTGGGAATTCCCCGGCGACGACACACCGTTTATTAGAGGTTCTGCTCTTGACGTGCTCGAATGCAATTCAACCGATCCTAACGAGCCCAAGTATGCTCCTATTTTTGAACTTATGAAGGCTGTAGACGAATATATCCCGACACCCGCGCGTCCTACAGATCTTCCTTTCTTGATGCCTGTTGAGGACGTTTTCACAATCACTGGTCGTGGAACCGTTGCTACCGGTAGAGTTGAGAGAGGAACCATCAAAGTAGGCGACGAAGTCGAAATCGTTGGTTTAATGGATGAGCCCAGAAAAACAGTATGTACCGGCGTTGAGATGTTCCGTAAAATTCTTGATTCTGCAGTTGCAGGCGATAACATCGGCGCTCTTCTCCGCGGTGTTCAGAGAACTGACATCGAAAGAGGACAGGTTCTTGCTAAACCCGGTTCAATTACACCCCATACAAAGTTTACCGCACAGGTTTACGTTCTGACAGCTGGTGAAGGCGGCCGTTCAAAGCCTTTCTTCTCCGGATACAGACCTCAGTTCTATTTCAGAACCACCGACGTTACCGGAAACATTAAGCTTCCTGATGGCGTTGAAATGTGTATGCCTGGCGACCACGTTACAATGGAAATTGAACTTATCACTCCTATCGCTATGGAAAAGGGTCTTAGACTCGCTATCCGTGAAGGTGGCAGAACTGTTGGTTCAGGTGCTGTTGTAGATGTATTAGGTTAATTTTGCATAAAAACTAGGTGCGATAAG
>CAYMLJ010000140.1:0-4907 GCA_964391395.1 uncultured Ruminiclostridium sp.
GAGGCTATGGGATATACTTCTCCGAACACAGAGGTTTTAAAACGTATGCAAGAGGAATACCCGGAGGTATTTGATTTACCTGCTTACTGGCCCGATGAAGAGATTCTTAAAAAAAGTGATGTGTATATTGATTTAGGGGATTATAAGGTTAAATATAATGAAATTTTGACCCAAATTCTTGTGAATTAAAATGGTACCTAAAAATAATAATCCTATCTATAAAATGTTAAAAGAATATAGAGACATAAACCCCTTGCCTTTTCACATGCCCGGGCATATTCTCGGCAGGGGTTTATGTGATGAGTTGAAGCTTGCAGGCAGTCTGGACATTACCGAGATTCCGGGTTCGGATTGTCTGCATGAGCCTAATGGAGTGATAAAAGAAGCGCAGGACCTTGCAGCTTCATGCTTTGGTGCGGACTATTCTTTATTTTTAGTTAATGGCTCAACCTCGGGTATTCATGCTATAATTCAAGCAACGGTAAAACCGGAGGGAAAGCTGATTCTCGGTCGGGATTGTCATATTTCGGCAATGAATGCATTAGCCCAGATTAACGGGGAGCCGGTCTTTGTATCACCCGAAGTGGATGAAAAAACCCGAATACCGCTAGGGGTAACCACTGAAAGTCTGGAAAAAGTCATAAAAGAAAATCCTGATGCACAAGGCATCTTAATAAACAGACCGGGTTATTACGGAACCGCAACTAAGCTAAACAAGATATCAAAGCTTGCAAGGGCTTATAAAATACCCCTATTGGTTGATGAAGCCCATGGAGCTCATTTCTGTTTTCATGAGGATTTTCCGAAGCCGGCAATAACTCTGGGAGCTGATCTTTGCGTTCAAAGCTTACATAAGACACTGCCGGCATTGACTCAGACTGCTATTCTTCACGGTAGCAACAAAGGCTTGGTGGATAAAAGCATTATTGAGAAAGTAGTATCGATGGTTCAAACTACAAGCCCGTCCTACCTATTAATGTCATCTATTGATATGGCAAGAAGCTTTATGGAAGACAAAGGAAGGGAATTATACGAAAAGTTAAAGTATAATATCTCTGATTTTTATATCAAGCTAAATAAAAACACTAACATTAAAAGAGTAACCTGTGATTACAGCCATTTTGAAAATGATTTTACACGGATTGTACTAAACTTTGAGCCCATTGGATTAAGCGGATTTGAGGCCGAAAGATTATTGAGGACACGATTTGGTATTGTAGTTGAAATGGCCGATTTATATAATATCGTTTTAATAGCAACACCCTTTCATATTTCTGAAGATTTTGATAAACTATTAGTGGCACTAAAAATAATTTTTGAAGAATTCTGTGTAAGCAAAGCAAAAACGGAATTACCATATTGGCCGCAAAATATACCCGCGCGCATTTTACCTCTTAGGAAAGCTTTGTTTAAAAGCGGAGAGGAAATATCAATCAATGATGCCATAGGAAAAGTCTGCGGAGTATATATTACTCCGTATCCGCCGGGTATACCTCTTATTACTCCCGGTGAGATAATAAACAAGGAAATAATAGAATTTGTCGATATACTATTAAGGGAAAACTGTCCGGTGCATGGAATCCATAACCGAAAGATAAAAGTTTTAAATGCTCATTTTTAGTTAATCGGGAGGAGTTACTTTGAAAGGTAAGCTTATCATTATAGAAGGTGTAGATTCCAGCGGAAAAGCCACACACGCGAAAATGCTCTACGAGCGTTTGCTTAACGAGAATAACAAAGTCAAAAAGGTCGAGTTCCCAAATTACAAAAGTGATTCGTCAGCATTAGTAAAGATGTATCTAAACGGAGATTTTGGGGACAAGCCCGAGGATGTTAATCCATATGCGGCATCTGTTTTTTTTGCAATTGACCGTTTTGCTTCTTATAAGACAATATGGAAAGATTTTTATGATTATGGCGGTATTATAGTAAGTGATAGATATACAATGTCTAATATGATACATCAAGCAGCAAAAATAAAAGAGAATGATGAAAAAAAAGTTTTTTTAGAATGGCTTTGGGACTTGGAATTTATTAAGCTCGGAATACCTGTTCCTGATTGTGTTATTTTTCTTGATATGCCTCCGGAACATGCATTAAGTCTTATGAAAGACAGAAAAAATAAAATCACCGGACTAAATGAAAAGGATATTCATGAAAACAATAGTGAATATTTACTTGAATCTTATAAAAATGCATGCGATATAGCCAAAGTATATAACTGGAATCATATTTATTGTGTTATAGACGAAAGGATCAGAGACATAGCCGACATCCATAAGGACATCTATTCTATTGTCAAACAAGTGATATAATGATTACAACCCAAAAAGCTATAGTATAGCTTTTTGATGTAAGTTCTATGAATAGAACTTACATTGCATCCGCCAGGATGTGCTTGTAATCATAGGATTGCACCAGGTTGCAGCGTAAGGCTGCAACTTCATGCAAGTTGGCTTTGCCGTCTTGCATGAAAAAGTCATGGAATGACTTTCTGGGGAGCAATCATAAAATAGGACGGAGGTTTCGATCTTATGGCATTGAAAATTGACGGAAGCTCGGGAAGAAAACCACAAAATTTAACCGGACGAATAGACAGAGATGTTAAAAAAGTTAACGACATGAACGGTGCACAGTTTAGCTCACATATGGATCGTCAGTTTTCTGAAAGTCAGGATGAAGAGCTTAAAAAGAAAGCCTTGGAAATTGAAAAGCAAGGAAAACATTTGGCATCCCATATTGATGTGTCGGAATTGAAAGCATATAAGAGGCTGGTAATGGAATTTATGAATGAGGCTGTGAGAGGCTCATCACGTTTTTCAAAGGATAGTTTTTTAGACAGAAGAGGCAGACATAGAGTCTTTTCTACAATTAAAATAGTAAATGAAAAGCTTGAGCAACTCACCAAAGAAGTTCTTAATTCTGAAAAGGACAATCTAGCCATTTTGGGACGTATTGAAGATATAAGAGGGCTAATATTGGATCTTGTGCTTTAGTATTACATTGGAGGCAACAAATGAATTATATAGGTCAGACTGATATCGTTGATGAATTTAGAAACCGAATCAAGCATGACTCAATAAGTCATGCTTTTGTGTTAACGGGAGAAAAAGGTATAGGCAAAAAAAATCTTGCCTATTTTATTTCAAAGGCTTTGCTATGCACAGAAAAAGGAGATGTTCAGCTTCCATGCGGATACTGCAGAGCATGCAAAGGTTTTGATGAAAAAGTAAATCCTAACTTTATGGTTATTCGTAGTGAAACCAAGAATATAGTCATTAAACAAATAAGGGATCTTATCGATGATATAGGGATTAGGCCGCTTCAAGGGCGTAAGGTATATATTATCGAGAATGCGGACAGAATGACCGTTCAAGCACAGAACTGCCTTTTGAAGACCTTGGAAGAACCGCCGATTTATGCAAAAATAATTCTAACCACAGCTAATTATGATGCTCTTCTTTTGACAATCAGATCCAGAATTGTACGCATAAATCTTAAGCCCAGTTCAATAAATGATATTAAGCTTATTGCACAAAAAAAAGGTATTGATATAGCTGGTAAGGAGCATCTTCTATCGCTTAGCCGGGGAATTCCCGGAAAAGCTTTTCAGCTTATGGCAGATAAAGATTTCGAGGAAAATAGAAAAGAAACGCTAAAATTTATATTCAATGATGATTCGAGTTCAAAGCTGGATTTTAATCAGTACCTTTCAAAAAATAAGGGTGCTTTTAATGTTTGTGTTGATATATTGGAATCGATATACCGGGATGCTCTTTTGATAAGGTGTTCTTTAGAGGATGGGTTGATTAATTCAGACAAAAAGGATAATATATTAAAGTACGCAAACATGCATAGTACCATTGATATAACCGAGAAAATTTCAAGAATAGAAAAGGTGCGAAATAACATGAAGCGTAATATGAACTATCAGCTTGCTGTTGATATTATCACAATGGTGTAGTTATAAGGTATTTTCCTAAGAGGAAAAGTGATGAATAAATCTAAGTAAGCAGCATTTTTGCATTCGGATGTGTCCGGATTTTTAAAGCTTAATACTTGTGATTCCGAAGAAAGGAATGGTCATAAATGATAAATGTTGTGGGGGTTCGATTCAGAACCGCAGGTAAAATATATTATTTCGATCCTTGTAATATGAAACTGAAAAAAGGCGATATGGTTATTGTCGAAACAGCTAGGGGGATTGAATGCGGCTCAATAGTCGTAGCTAATCAAGAAGTTGTTGATGAAGAAGTTGTAGCTCCTTTGAAAAATGTCATCAGAAAGGCTGACGATGAAGACTTAAAACAGGTGGATGAGAATAAGCAAAAAGAAGTTGAAGCCTTTAGTATATGCCTTGAGAAGATTAAGAAGCATGAGCTTGATATGAAACTGATAGATGTAGAATATACTTTTGATAATAATAAAGTACTGTTCTATTTTACAGCTGATGGTCGCGTGGATTTCAGAGAACTGGTAAAGGATTTAGCCTCAGTATTTCGTACCAGAATTGAGCTTCGCCAAATAGGTGTAAGAGATGAAGCGAAAATGCTAGGCGGAATAGGTGCTTGCGGCAGATCCTTATGCTGTAGTTCTCATTTAGCAGAATTCCACCCTGTCTCAATCAAAATGGCTAAGGAACAGTCATTGTCCCTAAATCCGACAAAAATTTCAGGTACATGCGGAAGGCTTATGTGCTGTTTAAAATATGAACAGGATACCTATGAATATTTACTTAAAAAAACACCTAAGATTGAAGCTGTTGTTCAGACACCAAACGGGCAGGGGACTGTTGTCCAAGTGAATTTATTAAAGGGAAAGGTCCGGGTTAAGCTTGATAATGAGCAAAGCACAGATGTAATCGATTACTCAGTAAAGGATGTCCGAGTGGTTAAGGATGCTGAAAA
>CAYMLJ010000141.1:0-4894 GCA_964391395.1 uncultured Ruminiclostridium sp.
GGGTTAAGCCCTCTAAATCTGAACTCATTTATAGCATCATAATCTGTTATTTTTGAAAGTGCGTCATAGTCAATGACATCTATTTTCTGAACTTCATGGGAGGTTCTGAAGCCATCGAAAAAGTGGAGAAAGGGGAGCCTTGCCTTTATAGCTGCAAGATGTGCAATGCATCCCATATCCATGGCCTCTTGGACATTGGCAGATGCAAGCATAACCACTCCGGTCTGGCGGCATGCCATAACATCCTGATGGTCTCCGAAGATAGAAAGAGCGTGGGTGGCGATTGCTCTAGCAGAGACATGTAAAACTCCTGGAAGCAATTCACCGGCCATCTTGTAAAGGTTCGGAATCATGAGCAGCAGTCCCTGTGAGGCTGTATAGGTAGTGGTAAGCGCACCTGCCGCAAGAGAGCCGTGCATAGCACCTGCTGCACCTGCTTCAGATTGCATTTCCACCACTTTAACCTCTTGACCGAATATATTCTTTTTACCATGAGCCGACCATTCATCCACCATCTCTGCCATGGGAGATGACGGAGTAATAGGAAAGATGGCAGCTACTTCAGTAAAAGCATAGGAGGCATAAGCGGCTGCTTGGTTTCCATCCATTGTTTGTTTAGCCATTATTTTTACTTCTCCTTTATTTATGAAATTTTGTGTATGAATCCAGATTTAGTATGTCTTATTCATAAATTTTCATTACATTTATGAACATTTAATAAAATAGAGTAACCATTTGCTTTTAATATGGTTTTGGAAGAAAGAAGGAGACACAGCAATAGATTGATTTTAAACACTTTACATAGTAAAATATTAGATGCATTAAATGGAGGACACAGACAACTTATGGACAAATTAAAAAAATTTATTTCATATTACCGACCATATAGGAACATATTTTTTATGGATATGTTCTGTGCTCTTATTCTTTCGGGTATAGATTTATTGTTTCCGACACTTGTCAAATATCTGATGGACGAGGTATACAGTATCCGCCCTCAAAACATGCTGCAAATAGTATTTTTAACGGGAGCGGGGCTTTTGGTACTCTATATTATCCGATATTTTTGCCAACATTATATAACCTCCTGGGGGCATATTATGGGAGCCCGAATGGAATCGGATATGAGAAGGGATCTCTTTAATCATCTGCAAAAGCTTTCCTTTTCCTTCTATGATAACGCCAATACCGGAAAGCTTATGTCCAGGATAACAAACGACCTTTTTGACATATCGGAGCTTGCCCATCACGGGCCGGAGGACCTTTTTATATCAATTATAAAAATAATAGGCGCAGTTATTATAATGCTTACAATGAATGTTCAGCTGACGCTGATATTATTGGCTTTAATGGTCATTATCGTTGCTTTTACAGCCCATTACAACCTAAAAATGCGTTCTGTGTTTGCAAAGAACAGGGAGAAGATTGCGCTGGTAAACGCCCAAACTCAGGACAGCCTTTCCGGAATTCGTGTGGTAAAGTCATTTTCCAATGAGAGAATTGAAAGAGAGAAGTTTAATCATGGTAACCTACAGTTTTTAGAAACCAAGGAAGACAGCTATACAATAATGGGCAAATTCTTTTCGGGCAACCAGTTTTTACAGGGGATTCTATACTTAAGTGTACTTGTTCTGGGAGGGTTATTTTTAAGCCAAAATAAGATTTCAACATCGGATCTTATTGCCTATGTTCTGTTTATTAATGTGTTTTTAAATCCAATAGACAAACTGGTAAATTTCACAGAAGCTCTTCAGAAGGGAATAACCGGGTTTGACAGATTTTTGGAAATAATCAATACCAAGCCTGAAATCGAGGATGTTGAGGGTGCTGTTGAGCTTGAAAATGTTGAAGGGAAGATTGAATTTAAAAATGTTGCCTTTAGCTATAACGATAAAACAGAGGTATTGAAGAATATAAATATTACCATTAATAAAGGCGAGACTGTAGCTTTAGTAGGTCCTTCGGGAAGTGGTAAAACAACCTTCTGCAATCTTATACCACGCTTTTATGAGGTTAATGAAGGTTCCATTACAATAGACGGCAAGGACATCAGAAGCCTTACTCTTGGTTCTCTCCGACGTAATATTGGCGTGGTTCAACAGGATGTTTATTTGTTTTCGGGAACTATCGGTGAAAACATTATTTACGGAAAACCGGAAGCGACACGGGAAGAAATCATTCAGGCTGCTAAGCTTGCAAATGCCCATGACTTTATTATGGAGCTTGAAAACGGGTATGACACCTTTGTGGGGGAGCGCGGCGTAAAGCTATCGGGCGGACAAAAGCAGAGAGTATCAATTGCAAGAGCATTTCTTAAAAATCCTCCTATACTAATTTTGGATGAAGCTACATCATCTCTGGACAATGAGAGCGAAAGACTTGTTCAGGAATCATTAAAATTACTGACTGAGGGAAGAACAACACTGATTATAGCCCACAGGCTTTCCACCATCAAGAATGCCGACAATATAATTGTTTTGACAGCCAATGGCATTGAAGAACAGGGCACACATCAGGAGCTCATTGAAAAGAGCGGTGTGTATGCAGCACTTCATAGCGAGAAATCAGAGTTTTGATTGGTTTTAACAGCTTACTGCTTATTCAAGGGATTCAAGTTCTTCACATAAAGCACAATAAGGTCTCGAATGGTTTGTGAGACAAATTTTCTGGTCTCATTATCTATGTCTCTAAAAGCTTTAAGAATTGCTGCAAAATCTTTAATATGAACCTCGGACAAATCGCCTATATGTTTGGCATTGGATGAGTTTATGGTTTGAAAAAGTGCGTCTATAAACAATTCGCGCTTTTCATCGGAAATATTGGCAAGCCATTCGTTTATTGTCTTATTCATATTCAGCGAACTGTTAGAGATATTCTTAACATAATGAAAATCATCATTCTCAATCACCCATGTAAAGGCATCATGCTGCATAATACCGGATTTATGACTCTTGATAACCTTATAGCTTTCCTGAGTCTGCAAAAGCATACCGACAATGGAGGATTGAGGTAATATCTTGTGTATTCTATTTTTAATTTTCATGTATTCAGGAGTATTAAAAACACTGTCCTTAAAGCCGGGGCCATCGTGACTGTAAACATCAAGTATTCTGTTTTGAATGGCGGGGTCACACTTCATAGCCGAATAAACCGCAATATTACCGCCTTTTGAATGCCCGCCTACTATTATATCGCCGCCCAGCAATTCACCTACTGTATTGAGATATTCAACACCCTCCTCCTGAGAGGGGACAGGACTTTGAAAGGCCATATTAAAATCTTCTTTCCAGCCGACAAAGGTCATATCTGTTCCGCGATATGAGACATAAAAGGTTCGATCATCTATTTGATATGTTACAGCCGAAAATTGCTTTTCTTGCTTATAGTCAAGCTTGTTTACATAAAAATTCATTTTTATGTCTCTGAATCTGGGGCTTGCTGCAAGAGCATATAAAAGATTAAGGTTATTTTCATAGAACATAACCCCATCAAACATTGTGCTAAAATGTTCAGCCTTCAATAAATCCCCAATGCTGATTGGAGAAAATTCGTCTGAAAAGCCCGGTACAAGGCGTTCAAAATAGATATAAGAGAACTGCGATAGTACCAGGCTGTCTATTGCTTTGAATTTTTTAGATTCAAAGCCGTTCATTTCATTTTTTACATAATCAATGATATTTTTCATTTGGTCAAACCTGTAATTATCTTGTACTAAACTTGTAAATTGTCACTTGATGATAAGTTTGCCCTGCAATAAGTACGGGAGACGGAAAATGGCTATACTTCATGGAGTTAGGGAAATATTGCGTTTCAAGACATAAACCGTGCCATTTATCATATATGGTGCCAACCTTGCCTTTTCCGGCACCTTTAACATGATTTCCCGAATAAAACTGGACACCGGGCTTAGTGGTAAAGACCGTCATTAGTCGTCCTGATTTTGGATCATAAAGTTCGGCAATCTCTCTTGGCATTTCCCTGGCGGGAGTTCTCAATACAAAATTATGATCATAACCGGATCCGTATTCCATCTGCTCATTACCTGAAAAGTCTGAGAGACCTTCTCCTATACGCTTTAATTGTGTGAAATCAAATGGAGTATTTTTAACGCTGCAGATTTCACCGGTGGGCAGTAGTTCCGAATTTATAGGAGTATAGAAATCGGCATCAATTTTGAGTTCTTGATTCAGTATGGTTCCCGAGTCATGCCCGGAAAGGTTAAAATATGCGTGGTTCGTTAAGTTTACAACGGTGTCTTTGTCAGATGCAGCGTAATAATCAATCTCCAGAGCATTTTCATCAGTAAGCCTATATATTACTCTTACCTCTAAGTTGCCCGGATAATTTTCATCCATATCAGGGCTGAATAAACTCAATTCAAGGGCTTCCTTATCACCTGACAGGATTCTAACATCCCAAATCCTCTTATCGTAGCCTTTGATTCCACCGTGTAATTGATTATTTCCTTCATTCTTATTCAATTTATGTGTTATGCCGTTGAGTTCAAAGGTTGCACCTTCCATACGATTTGAGTTACGGCCGATAAGAGCACCGAAAAACGGAGATCTATCAAGGTAGTCCTCCAGCTTATCATAGCCTAAACAGACATCAGCAAAATTTCCATTCTTATCGGGAACATAGAGGGATACAACTATCCCGCCATAATTTAAAATCTCAGTCTTTAGACCATTTTTATTGGTGAGAGTATAAAGGTTTACACCGGTTCCATCCGGCAAACTTCCATAAGGTTTAGATGTAATACTCATAAAACAACCCCCGTTCATTAGTAATTTTTGCTCTTCCATTATACACCATAAGCTGGTAATATTACAATTATACAGTGGTAGTTTAGCTATTTGCAGTTCTAATCAAAATTTAATCTTATTCATAGCCG
>CAYMLJ010000142.1:0-4883 GCA_964391395.1 uncultured Ruminiclostridium sp.
TATGGATAGAACAATTCTACATTGTGATTGTAATGGCTTCTTCGCTTCTGTGGAGTGTATCCTTTCGCCTGAGCTTAAGGATGTACCCATGGCAGTTTGCGGAAACCCTGAACACCGGCATGGAATAATCCTTGCTAAAAATGAATTAGCTAAGAAATTTAAAATACAAACTGCCGAAACCATATGGCAAGCAAAAAAGAAATGCCCTGAATTGGTTCTGGTTCCGCCTCATCATGATGAGTATAAGAAGTATTCAATAATTGTAAATAAAATATATGAGCGGTATACCGAAAAAGTTGAGCCCTTTGGAATTGACGAATCATGGTTGGATGTTACCGACAGTGTTCATCTTTTCGGTGACGGTAAGCAAATTGCCGACACACTTCGTAAGGTTATCTTTAATGAAACGGGATTAACCATATCTGTTGGGGTTTCATTTAATAAGGTACTGGCCAAGCTCGGCAGCGATTATAAAAAGCCTGACGCTACTACTGTAATCAATAGAGAAAATTTTAAATCAATTGTGCATCCTCTGCCTGTTTCCGCTCTTCTCTTTGTTGGAAAAAAGGCTACGCAAGCTCTTAATAAGTTATATATCTACACCATAGGCGACTTGGCAAATAGCGATGAAAACCTCATAGTTTCACGACTGGGGAAAACAGGAAAGCTGATTCATGAATATGCTAACGGAATCGATGACACTCCTGTTAAATCTATTAATGAAGCTGACCCAATAAAATCTGTCGGAAACGGAATGACATTTAAAAGAGATTTGCAGGGTTTATCCGATATAACAATAAGTGTTAACACCCTTTCAGACACTGTAGCTTCAAGGCTTCGCAAATACGGTTTTAAATGCTCTACATTACAGGTCTCTATTAAAGATCCTAATTTTAAAACAATATCAAGACAAAAAGCATTACCCTCGCCCACTTATCTTGCAAAAGAAATCTCTCAACAGGCATTGGAACTAATAAAGGCCTCATGGAAATTAAATGCACCTATAAGAACCTTAACAATAACCGGAACCAACCTAATTCCAGCCCATGAAGAAATAGAGCAAATAACCTTCTTTACCGATTGCAATAACAATGATGAAAGGCAAAGGCAGGAGCAATTGGAAACAGCCATTGACAAAATTCGCGAAAAGTTTGGAACAAATGCAATATCCTTCGGCTCGGTAATCAATAATTGCTTAGGTATAGATGAACCCACCGATGATGATTAGTCAACCTATTAGATTTCGATTTTTCTATAAGCACCTTCAGCTGCATTCTTAAGTACCATAATTGAAAGATATGAAAATGCCAAAATAATAATCAACATTATTCCGAATACTGCAAAAGTATTGAGTCCAAAGGTGGTTATAAAATATCCTATAACTCCAAATACCGTCACCATAACAAAACCCAGAAGCATTGCAATAACAACGTTGAAGTTCTGCTTTATAGCTTCCTGAGGATTATTCCATATAAGCTTTGGCCGCATTAAATCGATGTAAATACCTAAAGCACTTATTGGCACTAATGCCGCAGAAGTAAGGATTACAACCATAATAGTTGTTACAACGGGAACTCTAAATGACAACATAGCCATAAAAGCAGAAAGTACCGCAGCAATAAATGATATGGAATAACCGGCTAAAAGTTTGCCATAAACCTGTATTTCAGGCTTAACCGGTATATTTTTAAGAATCCATATGTTTTTCCCTTCCCTTGAGAAAGTACTGGATACAGCAGGATTTATCATTACAAACAATGTAATTAACCCTGCTACAATCAATGGTAACAAGGGTGTTGATTGACCACTTTCAACGAGCTGATATAGGAACTGTAAATCGGGATCATTGGCTAAATTCCCTCCGAACAAAGGTAGCATCATGAGTAAAGGCGCCATAAAGACCATAACCAATGAATTTAGAGCATAAATAGGCGTCCTTAATATAGTTAACCATTCGATTTTGAAAATAGTTAAGATTTGAGAACTGCTCTTATAACTGAGTTTAGTTTTTCCGGTTGAAGCCCCCGTCTCAAATTGGGCAGTTGCTCCTCTCTGGTATATAAATGATGCAATAAAATAAACCAATCCGAAAGCACCTAGCGAAACAATCAACAGATATGCCAAATTAATCAAAGCCTCGGACATTGTTCCCGAAAGTATCTTTGTTATCCATATTGCGGGCGGAAATGCCCTACCCATGAATTCAACTATTGCGTTACTGCTCTTTACAAGCTCTATTAAAAACTCCTGCTCATTATCAGGCATTTGGCTTATTAAATAGTTCTGGCCTAAAAAAATCCCTACAAGTAGAATTATGCTGCCAATAATAGTTATCAGATCCCGGTGCCTGGATCGTCCTACTATATTCATAAGAAATAGTGAAAGAAGCGCGGAAATAACCAGAGGTACCAAAGGAATAAACAGAGTGCAAATAATAGCTAAAAGATAATATATAACACCCATATTCTGCCCGATGCCGTATATAATAACCGGAGGAATCATTAGAAAAAAAGCAAAAGGATATTCACCTAATAATACAAGTGCAAACTTTGATAAAAAGACACTCCCCTGAGGAAGAGGCAAGCTTGTAAGGAGTTCGGTATCCTTTGCCAAAAAGACTGTGCTTAATATATAGAAAATTCCGAATATCAAGACAATGATCCCCGAAGCCACTGCCGCCATTGTTAATACAACCTGAGGTGCATTAATACTCACGGCGCCCTTATATAGCTGAAGCATCATAAAGGTGTATATTCCTATTATCTCGGCCATGGCTATCAGTATAACCAGACCCATCCCTATACTTTTCCAAAGAGCTTTTTTATCGCTTTTTATATTATATAGAACATTGGATAATCCATATCGCGCATTTATCTGAAGCTTAAGTAAACTAATAAATTTACGCATTGGCACCACTTCCTTCTTCAGTCAGGCTTAAGAAAATACTTTCTAAAGAGGAGTCCTGTGATTGTCTTAACTCATCCATGGTACCGACAGCGATAATTTTCCCTTTGTTTATAATCCCTATTCTATGACATATCTTTTCCGCTACCTCCAATACATGTGTGGAGAAAAAGACGGTATTTCCGTTAGTACAATGGCTATTCATCTCCTCCTTAAGAAGGTGGGAAGATTTTGGGTCCAGTCCTGTTAAAGGCTCATCCATTATCCAAAGCGGCGGCTGGTGTAAAAGCGCCCCCGTTACAATTATTTTTTGCTTCATGCCGTGTGAATAGCTTTTTATAGGCTGCCCGGCAGCCTTCTTCATTTCAAACATATCCAGATACTTATCAATACGCTCTTTTCTTATGTCGGAGGGAACCTCGTATACATCTGCAATAAAATTAAGATATTCTATCCCTTTAAGTCTTTCATATATATCATGAGTATCGGGTACAAAACCCATACTCATTTTGGCCTTAATGGGCTCCTTCTCAATATCAAAACCAGAGATTGAAATTTTGCCATTATCTATGGGCAAAATCCCTGTAATCATTTTAATTGTAGTTGTTTTGCCGGCACCATTGGGTCCTAAAAAACCGAAAATCTCTCCTTTTTTTACTGACAGCGAAATATTATCAACTGCTTTTACCTTACCTTTTGAATAGGTTTTAGACACATTTTGTATGGATAGCATAATATGCACCCTCTCGTTTGTTTTTTGTGCTATTAACACTTTACATTATTTAGTATAACTATAAATGAGGTAAAATAAAAGCCTCTTGTAAACCATAAAGCAACCTTTAGTATGTGTTTGTCATCCTGAGCGCAGCGAAGGATCTTAAAGTTAACACTGACTGGGACAAGCATCATTTTTTATTCTTAATGTCTCGCCATATTCCGAAAATAATAGGCACCAATAAACTTATCCCGCCTGATATCAACCATTCGTTGAGTTTTAATGGGACGGTCCCAAAGATAGGAATCATAAAAGGCAAATATATTACCCCGAGCAGTAAAATTAACGAGCTTATGACCGCAAGAACCAGATATATATTGGAGAATAGTTTAATTTCAAATAATCCGCGGGTCTCAGACTTACATTCGAAAACATGAATCAATTGAGAAAGAACAAGTGTTACCAGCGCTGCAGTTCGGGCAGTAGAAATATCTTTGCTGTTAGCAAACACCATGAGAAAACTTGCCAGCGTCGAAAGCGCAATTAATATGCCCCTTATAGTAATCACTCCGGAAAGGCCGTGGGCAAAAATACTTTCATTTGGGGATCTGGGTGGCTTGTTCATTATTTCCGGTTCACCGGGCTCCAAGCCTAGTGCTATGGCAGGCAGACCATCTGTTGCAAGATTTACGATTAATATTTGAGCAGGCATCAAGGGTATGGGCAATCCAACCAATGAGGCCAAAAACATAGTAAGAACCTCCCCTACATTACAAGAAAGTAAATAACGTATAAACTTTCTTATATTAGAGTAAATATTTCGGCCTTCTTCCACTGCCGACACTATGCTGGAAAAATTGTCATCCATAAGAATCATTGCCGCAGATTGGCGAGTTACATCGGTGCCTGATATTCCCATTGCAATCCCTATGTCCGCATCTTTTACGGCGGGAGCGTCGTTAACCCCGTCACCGGTCATGGCTACAATATGGCCTTTTGCCCTGTATGCTCTGACTATTCTGAGCTTATGCCTTGGATATACCCTCGCGTAAACTGTGGTTTTATTGCATACATTCTCTAATTGTTTATCAGTTAATTGGTCCATTTCGGAGCCTGTCAATACCTGATCACCGTCACGGTATATGTCTAGGGTTGATGCCACTGCTTTTGCGGTTTCTTTATGATCCCCGGTTATCATCACCGTTTTTATTCCGGCCATTCTACATCTGTAAACGGCTTCTACTGCTTCTTTTCGAGGTGGATC
>CAYMLJ010000143.1:0-4854 GCA_964391395.1 uncultured Ruminiclostridium sp.
ATGCTACTCATGTACCTTTCCGCAGGATTGCCAAATAAGGCTCATATGCAAAAGTCCTATTTCTACTGCTGTTGTTAACCTGAACTAAAATACCTGCTTCTATCATGCGATTTACTGCACCTGATACAGTATTAAATGTAATGCCCAGTTCACTTGCTGTCTTTTTTATTTCAATGATTGGATTGGCTTCGGTGTATTCAAATACACGCATGGTATTTTTAGCCGAGCGCCCCATTTCTTCAATTATAGCAACATTTTTATTGTGCAAATCTGTTAAATCATCAATCGTCACAATTGCATCTTCAGCAGACTCACAGATAGCTTTCAAAAAGAATTTCACCCATTGCTCATAATTTCCTTTATTACGTACCTCACTCATACGGTCATAATATTCTATACGATTTTTCTTTAGATAGCATGAAATATATAATGCCGGAGTGCTAAGTACACCTTTATCAATAAGAAATAATGTGAAAAGGAGCCTCCCTATCCTTCCATTGCCATCAAGAAATGGGTGGATGGTTTCAAACTGATAATGAATAAGTGCTGCTCTGATAAGCACGTCTAAATCGTCGTCATCATTCATGTACTTTTCAAGCTCTGACATTGCTTCAATCATATCCTCTGGAGCAGGAGGAATATAAGTTGCGTTTTTTAAAATACTGCCATGCCCACCTATCCAATTCTGTGATCGCCTAAATTCCCCCGGAGTTTTTTCCTGCCCTCGTACTCCGGACATCAGAACTGCGTGGGTTTCCTTAATTAAGCGATTGCAAAGTGGTAGTTCCTTTAATCTGCGTAAGACAAATTCCGTGGCCTTGACATAATTAACAACCTCAGCAACATTTCGGTTTGTGTTTTCTTCAATCAAAGGGTCTAGGATATCTTCCAGTGTGGCCTGAGTGCCTTCAATCTGTGACGAGAGCAATGCTTCCTTTCGTACGTACATAGATACAAATAAGGCAACATTGGGAATTTTAGAAGCAAGCCTTTCCAAAATTGCAATCTTGCTGTTTGCATTTACCAGCAGACCTACCATATCTTTGTCGTGCTCAATGGGCGGTGTAGGTGGCAACGGTGATGGAACAAAAAATTTATACTCCGCTTCACCTGAAAAATTGCTTTTAAAAAATCCTGCACGATTTTTCATCATATATCATTCCTTGTAAATTGAAATAACTATGCTCAATTTAGCACACTTATTTCAATTTGGCAAGTTAAAATGAAATAACAGCGTGATTTCCCGTTTTCAATTTCATAATAATTAATTGATTTATCTAAGCGTAACATACAAAGTTAACTGCTATATTTATTTATTCATATTATAAAAGAAAGCCTTCTACCTTTTTGCGGTACTCCTCATAGTGTTAACAAAGATGGCTTAATTTCTTCTTAGTATCATATTAGCTTAAAACCCTAAAGTAGAACAGTGGGTAATGAGCTTAAAAGCCTTCACGGTTTTCCGTAAAGGCTCTCTAAAAAAGTTAAATGTTATGCTATTTCGCTCTCTAGTTCTTCGCTGTGTCCCATGGATAGTTTATCATTAATAATCTGTTCCAATACTGCTTCCCCCAACCGTTCAACCGTTCTTCCTTCTAATCTCAGGTCTCGTTTTAATGCGGCAGACGCCATATTAATTAAAGCAGTGCAAATTGGCGTATCAACATTAAGTTTTAATCCCAGAGTTTCAAGAAGAACCAGCCCTTGTGGTACATCCTCTGAAATGTATCTTGAATCAACTACAATGGGCCCCTTTGCCCGGGTAGGCATTCCTGCATACCAGAAGAAAACATCTTTTGCATCTCGGGTACTATCTAAGGTGTTTCTGTATTTACAAGCCTCGACATATGAAAGGCGATCACATTCGAGTTTTTCCATTACATCCATCTTCTCGTCGTCAAGCTTCTCTAGAATACGCCAAACACTTGGGGTGAAAACCTCATGATACATGCAATAATCACCTTTAGTTTTTTCAATGCGAGGAATGCTCATAATAGCCCCAACAGTGTGGACAATTAGGTTAGGGTTATGAAGCGCAGCTTCGATTACAGAAGGGAGATATACAAAAGGATAACCAAGTTTATTTAAAATCCTGCTGCTCTCTTCTATACGGCTTGTAGGGTAGATGCCCAGTGGATTCCGAACGTTACGAAATCCAACTTTTATATTTCCAGGTTCACTAATCCTACAATCCACAAAAGAGCTCTGCGCCTCACAAACGGTAAGATTAATACCCGCACAGTGCTTAAGCACATATGCAGTAGATAGGTAGCCGGGGTTAAACAGAATAATTTGTCCGTCACGAAGATAAGGTTTTATGCGTTTAATAAGATCTTCGTGATAATTTGTTTGTATATAGATTATAACTACCTGACTTTTACTAATCCGTGATAAATCCCTGGAAACATGCTTAATTCTTGCAGTTACTGTTTTACCTTTTTCATGAATTTTAACTCTTCCATTGTTTTCAAGAAGAAATTTAAAATCTTCATCATGCATAGCATTTGATGTTTTAATTAAATTCACCTCATGCCCACGCAAGCTCAATTCTGCAGCTACAGCTGTACCGCCGTTACCTGCTCCTAAAATAGATATGTTCATATATCGTATCCCCTTTCCAATAAAAATATCTCATCCAAAACCGGCTCTGTGAGATCTCCAAAGAGTGGCCCACAGCTTACCTGATTCATTCCGGGTGCACCATTATATTCAATAAACACCGGATCTCCAACCTCATCAATAGCAAAATCCCAGCCTATAATACGAAAATGCGGGATATCTTTATGGGCTCTTTTAATTAATGAGATGACACGGTCGTATGATGGAATTTTTATCTCACTAAAAACAGCTCCACCGGGGTGTCTTTCTGTCCACTGAGATAGCTTATCCATAGCCTTGTTCTCCAGTCTTCCGTCTGGTTTAACCGGGCAGGCAAGACCTCCTGCAGAAACATTATCAAGCCGCGATCCCCCCACCCCCATACGCAGGATGGATGAAGAAATATGAACTTCACCGCCAAATAAAAATGAAATCACTCGTATGGTATTCAGTGATGAGGGGTGTATGTTTGCCAATACTTCATGTTGTGTTATTACTTCCTGAACAATATAGTCAGAGCCATAGGATTCCATCATTATTTGAAAATCCATGTCATGACAATCATCCTTTTCGTAGAAAAATATATCAATGCCTTCACCACTATATATAGCAGGCTTAATTACAAAGCGCGTCTCGGATTCCAGAAGAGACTTTGCTTGATTAAAGCTAATAATTTTACCTGAACCATCGTAGAATGAATGATTACTATTTCTAAGTATTGTTCGAGGTTGTTTTATATAAGGAAACAACTGGTTATAAAAGCATTTGTCGGTATATGCGTGACGAAAACTGGGTTTGTTAAATGCGGGATAAATTTTTTGCCAATAAAGATCTTCGGGTATATACCTTGGGTCATACTGTTCATTCTTAAAGCAATATAGGTCATACCACATTTTATTAGGCTTAATATTATACTTGCTCCAAAAAGAAAGAACCTGAGAACGAAATATCTTTTTATTGCCCCCGAGTCCTCCTTTTATAGTTTCAAGCTGTCGTTTACACCCTTTACGTGCGTTTTTTGCCTCCATAGAAAGATCAATATTTTGATAAATAGACCTGCAGAGCCTTTCCCATCTTCCTGCCTTATTAATTTTCTTATGCATATACACCGGCACCCATCTCTTGGAAGATTCGTTCTAAACTATCCTTTCCCAGCCTTTCTACTGTCCTGCCTTCTAACCGTAAATCACGACCTAATGCAGCAGAAGCCACATCAATCAAGGAAGTACAGATCGGTGTGTCCACCTTATACTCTGAACCCAATGTTTCCAAAAGCACTAATCCCTGGGGCACATCCTCAGAGATGAATCGGGAATCAACTTTTATTGGTCCCCTTAACGGATTAGGCATATTTGCATACCAATAGAAAACTTCTTTGGCATCCCGGGAATCATCTAAGGTATTTCGGTATTTACATGCCTCCACATATGATAATCGCTTACAACCTAACTTCTCCATAACATCCATTTTTTCATTATCTAATTCCTCTAGAATATTCCAAACGCTAGGTGTGAAAACCTCTCTATACATATAATACTCACCCTCGGTTTTTTCGACTCTGGGTATACTCATAATTGCACCAACCGTGTGTACAATTAGATTTGGGTTGTGCAATGCCGCCTCAACTACAGAGGTAAGATAAACAAAAGGAGATCCAAGCATATTAAGCTTGTCCTCACACTCTTTTCTGTGATTTGCCGGGTATACCCCCAAAGGATTTCTCTTATTTCTAAAGGTAATTTTAACAGTCCCGGGCTCACTGATTCGGCAATCTATAAAAGAACTTTGTGCCTCGACAATAGTTAAATTAATATCTTTGCAATGTTTTAACACATAGGCTGTCGAAAGATATCCCGGGTTTATTAAAAGAATTTGTCCATCACGAAGATAGGGTTTTATACGCTTTATCAGCTTTTCGTGATAATTTGTCTGTACATAGAAGATGACTATTTCGCTGTCACGAATACATGATAAATCACGGGTAACATGGTTTATTTTTGCCAATTGTGTTTTCCCTTTTTCTACAAGACGAACTGCACCATCATTATTGAGAATATAATTGAAATTTTTATTATGCATGGCATGGGATGTCTTAATTAAATTAACCTCATGCCCTCGCAAACTGAGGTCTGCTGCAACCGCCGTACCGGCATGACCAGCCCCAAGGATAGAAATACGCATTTTATCATCCTTCCTAAATTTTTATATTTATTTATAATGACATCACCCGTTACCGAAATCGAAGATTTCGAACGG
>CAYMLJ010000144.1:0-4851 GCA_964391395.1 uncultured Ruminiclostridium sp.
TCATACGAATGGGTGGGTTTGAATGGCCGAAATTTATAAACATTCCACTTGAACACATCGGGCCAAAGGTTCCGGTGGTAACTACATCAACTTCCTCAAAAGCCTTCTTTACACCTTTTTCTTCGACTACAGATATTATTTCCTCAGCCGTAAACACTACTGCTTTACCGCTTTTTATTTTTTCGTTAATTTCAGCTACAGTTTTTTGCATAATACACCACGCATTTCATTTCATTTCTTTTGATTTTTATATATTAGAATTAATTATAACGATTTAACCCGTTACCGAAATCAAGATTTCGAACGAGTCCCAAATCATTGAAATTCGAGGCGGGGATATATCCCCTCCTGAGATAACAAGCCCTACCCGTTATATAAAGACAGGAAAAATCTTAATTCTCATTATAAACTTACGCATTACATAATTCAATCTCAATAGTTTGCAAATTATTTCTATCAAAAGTGCTATAATATTACTATATATACTGAAAGGGTGATTTTAAATGGCAACAGAGAGACTTAAAAAGCAAATCGAGTTTATACTTGAAGTAGATAAGATAAAAAATATTTTCAGAATGACTAAGATACACGATGGCTCCCGTAGAGAAAATGATGCCGAGCATTCTTGGCATTTAACTCTAATGGCCTTCCTCTTAAGCGAATATTCTAAGGCAGATAATATAGATGTCCTTAAAGTAATGAAGATGTGCATAGTTCATGATATTGTTGAGATAGACGCCGGGGATACCTTCTGCTACGATACCGTCGGAAGCATGGATAAGCTTGAACGCGAGCAGAAAGCCGCTGATCGTATTTTTGCCTTACTGCCCGAGGATCAGGGAATGGAGCTTAGAGAGCTTTGGGAAGAGTTTGACGCCATGGAAACTCCCGAGGCTAAATACGCCGCTGCATTGGACAGATTACAGCCGGTATTGCTTAATTATCTTAACAACGGAGGAACCTGGCAGGAGCATAATATAACAAAAAAGCAGGTAATACAGCGCAATGGGCGTATAGAAGAAGGTGCCCCCGAACTCTGGGAATTTGCCTCTGATCTTATTGACGAGGCTGTATCAAAAGGATTATTGGCTGATAAGTAGAACTAAATTTTTGTGTTATTCTGAGCGAAGCGAAGAATCCTTTTTAAAGCTAAATAGATCCTTCACTGCCGTTCAGGATGACAGGTATAACAATTATTTTTTCTATTTAAAGGACTTCCAGAAATCACCCTGAGTATTTATATAGGCAGTTAAGTCAGAGAATGGAATAAAGAATTCCTGCATGCCTGCCGCATAGGACGCTATATCTCCCTCAGCATAATAAATAACGATACCATCTTGTTTAACGGCAAATGCTGTATCGGGTTTAATGGCTACTTCACCTACAAAGTACCCCATCTCATCCATTTGTTCTTGTATCTGATTGGTAACAGCATCACTTAAATAGTCAAATGCACCGGAATCGCTATTAAATAAATCTGCTAATTTATAGATAATTCCTGTTTTTATGTCAATATAAACCGTGTTTCTGTAGGAATACCCATGATTTGCCCCCAATAGATAAGTATAAATGTCTTGGTCTATTAAGATAAGATTTTTTTCTCTGGTTATAACATAATCGCTATCCAAATAGATTGTGTTTTCAGGGCCATTGAAGCTTACTAGGTCTTTATATGACTCTATCATTTCATAAAATATTGCATCGTTAATCTGTTTCTCCAGTGAATTATTTTGTAGCCTGGATATAACCGGATAACGAAGAGTTGTTACAGGTGTAGGAAGTTCAACCTGTTTACTTGACAAAATTCCATCTCCCAAGACAATATCACCGCTATCTTGAGTAAGGAGTTTACCTTTAGTATCAAATACAGTCAGTTTACCATTGAAATAGCCTCTAATCTCCCCTCCATCCTTTTTGAACAGCCCTCTTCCCGACATTTTGGGAAGCTTCTTAGACTGCTCTAGTTCTTGGTTAATAAAATATATTGAGCTATTATCGTTAACACATACATTTTCGATATCAAAATGGACGACAGAATCAAATATAAATTCGGTAGAGTTCTTTAAATCAGGGGTAAAAAGTGCTTTCTTGCAGTAAGTAAAATATGTATCTGGGATATAAGTATCTGTACTAACCTCTTCCCCCACTGCAATGAGCCCGTTACTCAACCTTACTATTCCACAATACTTTGGTTCCAGCACTTGCTTACCTGCCGTATCAATTATTCCGTATCTATAATTGTAGGAAGCCGAGGCAACACTTACAAATGCATATCCATTCATAAAGGGGCTCGCCTCATAATACTCAGCATTTATTACAATATCACCCTGCTGGTTTTTAAAGCCAAAGAGATTATTTGCCTCATCTTTATACATTCTCAAGCCCGAAGAAACTGTATCTGTAAGGTCATTTCCGTTTTTATCAATATAATGGGATGGTCCCCAATATACTGGTGCAACCTCAGCTATGCCATTCCTGAAATAATCCATAACGGCATAATCCAGCTTTAAAGCAAGTTTACCTGATTTGTCCAAATAACCGCTTTCCGATTCACTGTAAAATGGAGATAATCCTTCACTGTAATCCGCAATATATCCTTCTATCTGAAACAGCATCTTGCCATTTTTATCAAACAAAGCACTTATATTATTTTCATACTGAGACCCTATAAATAAATCTTCATTGTAAGAAATGTAATCCCATTGCGGTTCAACTATGTATGAACCGGTTTTATCAATAAGTCCGGTTTTCCCGGTTAATTCAACCACCGGTGCAACCCCGCTTTCAAAAAAAGGTTCAACCCTTTTAAACTGTGGCTCGATTACACTGTTTCCGGCTTGGTCCTTATAACCATAAGTAGCATCAAAACCGTTATTTTGCGCAAAGGGAACAAGAAAAAGTGCTTTTTCTTCGGGCTTTTCTGATACAACGGGCTCATCTTCCTTTTCTTTATCCTCTTTTTCTTCGTTGATTACTTCCTCCGCTCGCCCATTAAGCCTTTGACAAGCATTAAAAGGAATAGCTAAAATAACTGCAATTGCTATAATGACAAATAATTTTAACTTTCTTAGCATACTATTCTACCTCATTTTTAAAGAGTGAATTAAAGGCACCTTACTAAAGATGCCTTAATTACGGTATTCACTTTGTTATTGCTTATTACATAATACAAAATAATGCTCCCTATCTATTTTAAATAGCTTGAGAATTCTCGTCCGAGCTGGAAGCAAGCTTCAAGCTCATCCTCATACGGCTGATATTTTACCCCAATGGGTTCATGAACCATTTTGATTCCGGCTTCCTCGAGCTCCTTGTGTATCTTTTTATGAGCTTCACCGCTCCATCCATAGCTTCCGAAGGCAGCTCCCACTTTATTCTTGAACTTACGCCCTCTTATTTCGTCTACCAAAGCGGCAATCGAGCGTAAATATCCGTTATTAACTGTACAGCTTCCCACTATAATACCCTTAGATTTAAATATTTCGGTTATTAAATCGCTCATATCGGATAGTGAGCTGTTAAATTGCTTGCAAAGCATACCCTTACTTTCAAGACCTCTTGATATTGCATCGGCCATTTTCTTTGTTGCATCATACATGGTGTCATATATAATTGATACATACCCTTCATCATAATTGTCTGACCACTTTGCGTATTTCTCAACAATTCGCAGAGGGTTCTTCCTCCATATCGCTCCATGACTGGGAGCAATCATTTCTATAGGAAGATTCAAAGCAAGAACCTCATCTATTTTTTTCTTTATCAGCGCCGACATAGGGGTTAATATTCCTGCATAGTACTTTATTGCTTCCTGCATTACTACGCATTCATCATTCTCATCCTCAAATATGGATGCCCCTGCAAAGTGCTGACCGAAAGCATCATTGGAAAGTAAGACATTAGGGCCTTTTACAAAGGTCATCATGCTGTCGGGCCAATGAATCATGGTCATTTCCACAAAGATAAGTTCATATTGCCCAATATTTAGTGTATCACCGGTTTTGACTGTTCTAAAATTCCAGTCTTTATGATATTGTTTTCGTATTATTTCTACGCCCTTTGCCGTGCAATATATTGGAATATCCGGCCTTCTTTCGAGGATATCAACTAAGGTTCCGGAATGATCGGGTTCGGCATGGTTAATAATAATATAATCTATATTATCAATGCCAACTTCCTTCTCCAAAATATCCATGAACTGCTTTGAATGAGGCTTCCACACCGTGTCAACCAAAACAGTTTTTTCATCTTTTATAAGATAAGAGTTGTAACTTGAGCCGTTGAATGTAGAAAGCTCATGCCCATGAAAGTTCCTCAATTCCCAATCCTTAAGTCCTAAATGGTATATTTGATCTTTTACCTGTATCATATTTGCACCTCCGAATTTTTACGTTCGCTTTTTACTTACCCATCTATAGATTATTATATCCTATATGTTTATATAATTTAAGGAAATGTGTCATCCTGAACGAAACGAAGTGTAGTGAAGGATCTTTTGATTCACACGCAAGATTCTTCGCTACGCTCAGAATGACATTATCGTCTATTATTACGCAATATCTGTGTATATTAATTTTCTAAAAGCACCTTTTTTAGAAAGTGTGCGGTATATGATTTGTCTGATTTGGCTACCTCCTCAGGTGTCCCGGTAACTATTACCCGGCCGCCTGCATCTCCCCCCTCAGGGCCTAAATCAATAATAAAATCAGCGGTTTTTATAACTTCTAAATTATGCTCTATGACAACAACACTATTACCTGTATCTACCAACTTTTGTAACACATCAATCAACTTATCGACATCGGCTATATGAAGACCTGTGGTGGGCTCATCCAGTATATACATAGTCTT
>CAYMLJ010000145.1:0-3007 GCA_964391395.1 uncultured Ruminiclostridium sp.
AATTTCTTTGAAGTTAGAACTTTATCTATTTTTCTATCTCTGAGGTTATACTTTTCGTTCTCATAGGAAACAACTTTTCTGCTTATTTCCTCGGCTTTTATTACAATACGGGATACTATCTTATCCCGGAAAAGATTGTTGTCGATTCCTGCATTTATCAAGACTTCACGAGCCAATTGCAGCTTTGTTACTATTTCTGTTTCTTCAAGAATATCAATTCTTAAAAACTGATTAATTGAATTTATAAGAGTTTTGTCTCCGTCCAACAATTTTAATGCAATCCATCTGCTGCAGAATTCCCCAATTAATTCTCTAATAGATGGCTCCAATATTGCTATAGCTTCCTCGATTGGTTTATCGTATTTTAATAAATAATCAGTTTTTGTTGATTTTTTCATTGTTAGATTATAAAGCTCATCCATTAGCTCAGATAATCCCTTGCCATCTCTGGCACAAGTGCCTACAACTGGTATACCAAGTTGCTTTGACAATTCTTTTAGATCTATATTTATTTTTTTGCTTTTGGCTTCATCTAAAAGATTTACACAGAGAATTCCTGTATTAGTTATCTCCAAAGTCTGTAAAACCAAATTAAGATTTCTTTCAAGGCAGGTAGCATCGGCTACAATCAGTGTGGCATCAGGATCACCGAAGCATATAAAATCTCTGGCTACCTCTTCTTCAACCGAATTAGCCATTAGGGAATATATACCTGGAAGATCTACAATTATAAAACCTTTTCCCTTATGTAAATATCTACCTTGAGCATTTGTAACTGTTTTACCGGGCCAGTTACCTGTATGCTGGTTCAATCCTGTCAGGTTATTAAAAACTGTGCTTTTCCCTACATTAGGGTTTCCGGCAAGAGCAATTATCTTATCATCCAAATACTTTTTTTCTATAATTAATTGATTTTCAGAATAAGTCGATACCCCGGATTGTTTTTTTACGCCCATTAGTTGCATTCCCCCTTAAGCAAATAAACAGAGAGATTCTTCATTCCGTTTCACTCCATTTAGAATGACAGCTAGCGCTGATTATCTTTATTCGCTTATATTTCCTCCACTAATATCTTGGAGGCTTCCTCGGAACGTAGAGCTATTACTGCTCCTCTGATAGCATATGCGATAGGATCTCCTGAAGGACTTTTTTGCAGGGCCTCCACCTCGGTATCAAGAATAATACCCAGATCCAGCATTCGCCTTCTGGTGTTGCCATCGGAGATTAAGTCCCTAACTTTTGCTTTTTTCCCTAACGGTAAATAGTTTAAAGGTAAAACATTATCTTCCATGCCAATATCCTCTTTAATTTTATGCTATGCAAAACCTATTCTATATAATCTAAACGGTTTCCCTACACTAAGATATGTATATGAAATTAATGTGGTGAAAACAGTATTAAATAAACAACAAGGTATCAAATGCATTTTATTGCACCTGATACCCTGTTAAACAAAAGGTAGGATTATTTATTGTCCCGCAGCCTTCATGACCATATTTTGATGTTCCTGTATATACACTTTAGAAGTTGACGTACTATGTGATGTGCTGTTTTTCATATATAAATCAAAATGTCCGTTAACACCGTTTTCTATGGTATCAACTCCATGAGGCATTCCCGACAAAGACGCGGCAATATTCATTCCATTGTGATAGATAACAATTGCTCTGGGAGACCATTTCCAATCACCAAAAAGAGACTTCATTATATTAGTATCAGTAGTTGTAATAGGTTCAATATCGGCATGATTATATCCCCCAACCATTCTGGCCTTAAATTGTTTACCGGTATCTACGTCTACAATAGTAAATGCATCGCCTCTCTTAACTAAATACTGTCCTTCGAGATTCCAGTCCACAGCGGTACCGCGTCTGGCAGGAGCCGCATTTTCCCCTTGCCTTATTGTTGTTACTCTGGGAGCATAGCCTGATATTGCGATTTTATCCCCTGCGTTAAACCACTCATCTGCATCCATATAGTTATATTTCATAACCTCTTGTGTGGATACACCAAATCTCCTTGATATTGATGTCGCTGTATCTCCCGGCTGGACAATATAAGTAACATCAGGCCATTTTGTGTTGTTTGTCGGAGCAGGTGCTTGAGCTTGTCCGGGTGCAGGGGCCGGTGTAGTGTTCGATGTCCGCTCCGGAATGATCAGTGATTGCCCCGGATAAATAGTGTCGCCGGAAATATTGTTGGCACTTCTGATCGCGGCTATAGAAATACCGAATTTTTTAGAAATCTGCCAAAGGGAATCACCCGAAACCACAGTATAATTGTTATTTTTTTTGGCAGTCTGGTTAGTTATATTGACTGTTTGGGTAGTTGTGTTAAGATCAACTTTGTACCCCAAATTCTCAGCTATAAATCTCAAGGGAGCATAAGTGACATTGTCGATAACGATTGATGCAGGCATTTTTGTCTGAATGCCATTAACTCTTGCTAGGCTTGAACCGCGCATAAATGCAATCATATTATTATTTTTATTAATACCGACAGTATTAGATGTATTATTCCACCACACACTGGCTCCTATGGATTTTCCTAAATCATATAACGGTACATAGGTAGTGTTATCATATATAAACGGACGAGCGCTAAAGCTTTGTAGATTGCCATTTACCGAAACCTTTATATTATAGTTATAAGCACTCTGAGTATAAGTTAATCCTGAAGTAGGGTTTTGTACTGCCTGCGTTTTTATTGGGGCGGTTAAAATAAAGGAGGACAGCAAGACTGTTCCAGCCATTATTTTTACCATGTTGACCTTTATATTGGGGAATTTTTCTTTAATATAATCAATTATATTGTCGTTCAAGCGTTTTTTATTATCCGAATCAATTCTTCCAAATTCATCAGCAAATTCAACGTCATCCATATTAGTATCAATAAATAAAATGAGATCATAGCCATCTTTTGTTTCAATCAGTTGGTAACTCTTAAAAAAATCCAAAAAAACTACCCCTTTCACATGATTTTGTGTCAGGAGTAGTATTTCCTTTTA
>CAYMLJ010000145.1:3107-4851 GCA_964391395.1 uncultured Ruminiclostridium sp.
ATGTCCGTCAGGATTAATTCTTACACTTACAACATTTGTATCCCCAAAGAGATTGTGTAAATCACCCAAAGTTTCTTGATAAGCTCCTACTAAGAATATCCCTAAATAATAGTCATCACCGTTATTAATCTCATGGACAGGTAAAGTATGCCTGACATCGTGAAGGTCAATGAAATTATCTACTTTACCGTCACAATCACATGTAATATCAGCAATTACAGCCTTTCTCTTAGGCATTTCAAGTAGCCTGTGTAATGGAATTATCGGAAACAATTGGTCTATTGCCCAGCTGTCGGGTATTGACTGGAACACTGAAAAATTACAATAATAAATATCGGCTATAGCGGTTTCAATATCCTCAAGTTCGGGCGGTGCATGTTTAAGTTTGCTTTTTTCTTTAGTAATCTGGTGAATAGTATTCCAGAAGATTTTTTCCGAAAACGCTCTTTGCCTGAGACTGATTTTTCCATGCTTGAACATATCACGTATTTCATCACGATAATAAAGTGCGTCATTATAGCATTCCTGAATATTTTTTAGCGTTATACTTTTATTAACATCATATAGATTTTTAATTTGTTCAGGAGTATCGTCATATAGTTTCTCAGGAATTTCATACTCTAAAAATTTCTCCACGTCCAATACATTAAATAGTAATACCGAGTGATAAGCAACCGTAGTTCTGCCCGATTCGGTAATAATAACAGGATGGGAAATCTCAAATGGATCCAAAATCATCATAACCGCTTCGATAATATCGGAGCAGTATTCTTCAACACTGTAGTTTCGGCTGTTTGTGTAATTTGTGTTTGAACCGTCATAATCGACGGCCAGACCTCCGCCTAAATCAAGGTATCCCATGGGCGCACCTTCCTTGACCAGCTCTGCATAAACACAGGTAGCTTCCAATACAGCCGAGCGGATGTCTCTTATGTTTGGTATCTGAGACCCCAGATGGTAATGAAGAAGCTTTAAAGAGTCAAGCATATTCTTTTCTTTTAATATGTCAACCATTTCGATAACCTGTGATATATTCAGCCCGAATATGCTTCTGTCGCCGCCCGATTCAGTCCAATGACCGCCTGCCTTAGCTGAAAGCTTTATACGTATCCCAATATTTGGGGATATGTCAAGAAGCTGAGATCTCTCAAGTAGAATATCCAGTTCTCCGGGCATCTCAATTACAAAGAAAAGTGTGAATCCCATCTTTATTGCATAAAGACCTAAATCTATAAATTCCTCATCCTTGTATCCGTTACAGATGATGCACGCTTCTTTGTCTTTCATAACAAACAATGCTGCTATCAACTCGGCCTTACTTCCCACCTCAAGACCGTGATGGTAACGCTGTCCGAATTTTGCAACCTCCTCAACAACCTGTTGTTGCTGATTAACTTTAATGGGATAAACACCCCGATACGCTCCTTTATAATTCAGCTTTTCAATTGCGCTAATAAAGGATTCGTTAAGAAAGGAAATTTGAGAGTCAAGCAAATTTTCAATTCGTAATAAAACAGGCATGTCAAGACCGCGGTCCCGAATGCCCGAAATAATATCCATAAAGCTTACTGCTGCTTGTGGGTTATCCTTGTATGGGTTTACTGTAGCCTCGCCTTTATCCGATATGGAAAAATAACCAGCGCCCCAGTTTTTTATTCCATACAGTTCTTCAGACTTTTCTTTTGTCCATCTTCCTAAGAGTTCACCTTTGATCATATTTTTCCACCCCAATCTAACACAAAGA
>CAYMLJ010000146.1:0-4815 GCA_964391395.1 uncultured Ruminiclostridium sp.
ATTCGCGGCGAAATTGCGGAGGATAAAAACGCACTTGATGCTATCAATGCAATAATGCCTGCCGGCACACTTTCCGGGGCACCGAAGACCAAGGCATGCCAACTAATAAATGATTTAGAAAACAATAAGCGCGGTATTTACGGCGGTGCCATTGGCTACTTGGATTTTACCGGGAACATGGATACCTGTATTGCAATCAGAATAGCCTACAAGAAAAACGGAAAAGTCTTTGTCCGAAGCGGAGCGGGAATAGTGGCAGATTCTGTCCCGGAAAAAGAATATCAAGAATGTGTCAACAAAGCGGCAGCCATTGTAAAAGCTCTGAAAATGGCAGAGGAAGAACTTTGACAATTCTTTAAATATAGCAAAGGAGATATAAGAATGATTAAGGAAGCTATCGTAAAAATTGTAGATAAGAAGGATTTGAGCCATAACGAAGCATATAGTGTAATTAATGAAATCATGAGCGGTAAGACAACTCAGGTGCAAAATGCCGCCTTTCTGGCCGCTCTGTCCACAAAGAGTACCAAAGCCGAGACCATTGACGAGATTTCAGGCTGTGCATCAGCCATGCGTGACCATGCAATAAAGGTGGAGCATGATATGGAACTGCTTGAAATCGTCGGTACCGGCGGAGATGGAGCACAAAGCTTTAACATCTCAACCACTTCTGCTCTGGTTGTTGCATCAGCGGGTGTTAAGGTCGCAAAGCACGGAAATAGAGCAGCCTCTTCACAATGCGGCACAGCCGATTGCCTTGAAGCTCTGGGTGTAAATTTGGATCAATCTCCCCAAAAATGTATTGAACTTTTAAAGAATGTGGGGATGTGCTTTTTCTTCGCGCAAAAGTATCATACCTCAATGAAGTATGTTGGTTCAATCCGCAAAGAGCTTGGAATACGAACAGTATTTAACATATTAGGACCGCTAACAAACCCGGCTTCTCCTTCTTTGCAGCTGTTAGGCGTCTATGACGAGTCTTTGGTTGAGCCTTTGGCACGGGTATTGTACAGCCTTAGGGTAAAAAAAGGCATGGTGGTATACGGGCAGGATAGGCTGGATGAAATTTCGGTTAGCTCTCCCACTACAATCTGCGAATTCAACAGCGGCGTATATAAGAAATATGTAATTTGCCCTGAAGATTTTGGATTTGAGCGTTGTAGCAAAGCCGAACTGGTAGGGGGAACACCCTCAGAAAACGCGGAAATAACCCGTCGGATTCTAAGAGGCGAAAAAGGTGCAAAGCGAAATGCGGTTTTATTAAATGCCGGAGCGGCCCTATATATTGCTGGTAAAGCAAATACTCTGGGAGAAGGCGTTACCCTTGCCGCTAAGCTCATCGATTCGGGGGCAGCCATGAAAACTCTTGAAAAATTTATTGTAGCTTCTAAGTGAGGTGTTAAAATGAGAACAATTCTTCAAACAATTGCAGATTATGCAAGAGTGCGCGTAATAAAAGATAAGGAACAAATGCCTTTGGGCGCATTAAAGGCTATGTGCTCAGAGAACCCAACAAAAGACGGTAAATCATTTGAGACTGCATTAAAGAAGCCGTACATGAGCTTTATATGCGAGATAAAAAAAGCATCACCATCTAAGGGTATAATTTCAGGGGATTTCCCTTATCTAAATATCGCGGAGGATTATGTAGATGCCGGGGCTGACTGTATTTCCTGCCTGACTGAGCCCAAATGGTTTTTAGGCTCGGATAATATTTTTAAGGAAATCCGGGATAGGGTTTCAATTCCAATGCTCCGCAAGGATTTCGTAGTGGATGAGTACCAGATCTACCAAGCCAAGTATATGGGAGCCAATGCAGTACTGCTGATTTGCGCTATTTTAGATACCGCAAAAATAGCAAAATATCTGGAGCTTTGTAACAAGCTTGGGCTTGCTGCTTTAGTTGAGGCTCATAATGAGAAGGAGATTAAAAATGCCCTTATGGCAGGCGCAAGGATTATCGGGGTTAATAACCGTAATCTGAAGGATTTTTCGGTTGACATAGAAAACAGTTTAAGACTGCGTTCTCTCGTTCCAAATGGGATAATTTATGTTGCCGAGAGCGGATTTAAAACACCCGAGGACATTAATGCTTTGCGAGAGGCAAAGGTGGACGCGGTTCTAATAGGCGAAACACTTATGCGTGCCACTGATAAAAAGAAAATGCTTGAAAGTCTGAGGAACGGCGCATGACGAAGGTTAAAATATGCGGACTTAAGCGGGAATGCGACATCGGATATGTAAACAGCGTTTTGCCGGATTACATAGGCTTTGTATTTTCAGAAGACAGCAAAAGATACATCCATCCAAAAGAGGCAGCAAAGCTGAAAGAAAAGCTGGATAACAGGATAAAAGCGGTAGGTGTTTTTGTTGATGCCCCCTTAGAAAATGTAGCACAATTAGCCTCAAGGGGCGTTATTGATACTATTCAGCTACACGGCAGCGAAACTGACACATATATTAATGAACTTCGAGTGTTACTTAATATACGGATAATAAAAGCATTTAAGGTGACATCAAAAAATGATATCAGCATTGCTATAGAATCCTCAGCCGACATGATCCTGCTTGACAACGGTGGAGGAGGTACAGGAAAAGCCTTCGATTGGTCGCATATATCCGGCATTAAAAGACCTTTTATATTGGCCGGAGGTCTTACTTCCGAAAACGTAACCGGGGCAATAAGAAAATATAAGCCCTATGCAGTTGATACAAGCTCAGGCGTTGAAACAGGCGGATTAAAAGATTTCGACAAAATACAAAATTTTATTAATATTGTTAGGAGCATTTAAGATGGAACAAAAAAAAGGTCGCTTTGGCGAACACGGGGGACAGTATATTCCCGAAACATTGATGAATGCGGTTATTGAACTTGAAAAGGCATATAACCGCTATAAAGATGATACGGATTTTAAGAGTGAGTTGGCAGAACTTTTTAATAATTATGCCGGAAGACCCAGCCGTCTTTACTATGCCGAGAAAATGACGAAAGATTTGGGCGGCGCTAAAATTTATTTGAAACGTGAGGATTTGAACCACACCGGGTCACACAAAATCAACAATGTTCTGGGGCAGGCTCTATTGGCAAAAAAGATGGGGAAAACAAGGCTTATAGCTGAAACAGGAGCGGGGCAGCATGGTGTTGCTACAGCCACCGCAGCAGCTTTAATGGGCATGGAATGCGTGGTGTTTATGGGAAAAGAGGACATTTTGCGCCAAGCCCTCAATGTCTACCGTATGCGCCTTTTAGGGGCAGAGGTTATTCCTGTAACAACAGGTACGGCAACGCTTAAGGATGCAGTATCCGAAGCCATGCGGGAGTGGACTAAGCGTATTGATGATACCCATTACTGCCTTGGTTCTGTTATGGGCCCACATCCTTTTCCGACTATTGTACGGGATTTTCAGTCGATTATATCAAAAGAGATTAAAGAGCAGCTTATGGAGAAGGAAGGCAAATTGCCTGACGCAGTAATAGCATGCGTCGGAGGCGGCAGTAATGCAATCGGTGCCTTCTATAACTTTATAGATGATTGCTCTGTAAGATTGATAGGCTGTGAGGCGGCCGGACGTGGAATTGACACGTTGGAAACTGCCGCAACAATTAATACCGGCCGGTTGGGGATCTTCCACGGTATGAAATCTTATTTCTGTCAAGATCAATATGGTCAAATTGCACCGGTCTATTCCATCTCTGCCGGTCTAGACTATCCCGGAATCGGACCTGAGCATTCATGGCTTCATGATACTAAAAGAGCCGAGTATGTAGCTGTTTCTGATGATGAAGCAGTCAGTGCCTTTGAATATTTAAGCAGAACCGAAGGCATTATCCCGGCCATTGAATCTGCCCATGCAGTTGCCCATGCAATAAAAATGGCTCCGCAGATGGCAAAGGATAAAATTATAGTTATCAACATTTCAGGCAGAGGGGACAAGGATTGCGCCTCAATAGCAAGATATAGAGGAGAAGATATATATGAGTAATATTAAGAATGCATTTGAAAACGGCAAGGCATTTATTCCGTTTATAACCTGCGGAGATCCAAACCTGGAGACTACAGCCAAAATTGTGCGGGAAATGGCGGGAAGCGGTGCTGATATCATTGAATTGGGGATACCCTTTTCCGATCCCACAGCCGAGGGTCCGGTCATTCAGGCGGCTAATATCTGCGCTCTTTCAGGCGGTGTAACTACCGATAAAATATTCGATATGGTGCGTGAGCTTCGTCGTGATGTAAAGGTGCCAATGGTATTTATGACCTATGCTAATGTGGTATTTGGCTACGGTACTGAGAAATTTATCAAGACAGCCGCTGAGATTGGTATGGACGGAATCATTCTTCCCGATGTTTCTTTTGAAGAAAGAGATGAGTTTGCCCCTGTTTGCCGCAAATACGGTATTGATTTTATAAGCCTCATAGCCCCTACCTCACAGGATCGAATTGAAATGATTGCAAGAGAAGCCGAAGGCTTTGTCTACTGCGTATCATCACTTGGCGTTACCGGTACAAGAAGTGATATAACAACAGATATTGAAAATATGGTAGAGCTTGTTCGCAAGGCAAATCCCAATATCCCCTGCGCCATAGGTTTTGGAATATCAACACCTGAGCAGGCACATATAATGGCACAATATGCTGACGGTATTATAGTTGGTTCGGTTATTATCAAAATGATTAGTCAGTACGGAAAAGATGCCGTATCTTATGTTTCAGCCTATGTAAAAGAGATGAAAAAGAGCGCAAATGAGGGTCTGGATTCATTTTATAAATGTTGCCCTAAAGAACTTGACAAACGCTAAAACCGTTGCTATAA
>CAYMLJ010000147.1:0-1895 GCA_964391395.1 uncultured Ruminiclostridium sp.
ACGATGTTAACAAAATCCTTCACATCGTTAATAGATTTAAGTAAAATATTAAATGTTCTCATAATTTATTTCACCATCCTTCAATGAAATTTTGTATAATACTATGTAATAAGTTTATTACCATTAATGAATGCAGTCAATTGCAAATATAGTATTCTTATTAATAATATAACAAACTTTAGGAAGTGTTACAAATGAAACTAATAAAAAGAGCCGCGTTTATAACTTTGGGCTGTAAAGTTAATATAGCAGAGACAGAGGGAATGAAATTGCTTTTTCAGCAAGCCGATTACAAGATAGTTGAAGCCAATGAGCATGCAGATGTTTATGTCATTAACACATGTACCGTAACCGGTATGGGGGATAAGAAATCAAGACAGATGATAAGAAGAGCACATTCTCTGAATCCGGAAGCCGTTATAGCAGTGGTTGGTTGCTTCGCTCAGGTTTCTCCCGATGAAATATCAAAGATAGAGGGGGTTAATCTGGTTTTGGGAAATAATATGAAGCATCGGATTGTAGAGCTTGTGGAGGATACGCAAAAGGATGAAAAAAAGCAGTATGTAAATGAGAGGAAGACTCTTCTTGAATATGAAGAATTGCCTGTTGAAACCTATGAAGGGCATACTAGGGCATTCTTGAAGGTGCAGGATGGCTGTGACCAGTTCTGCTCATATTGCATAATACCCTACGCAAGAGGCCCTGTTCGCAGCAGAGAGAAAAACGATGTGATCAAAGAAGCAAAGAGCTTTGCCCTCCACGGTTTTAAAGAAATAGTATTAACGGGGATACATCTCACCTCTTATAATGACATAAAAAATAATATGAGCTTGTCCGACCTTATTAGAGCCGTACACGATATTGAGGGGATCGAGAGAATACGTTTAGGGTCATTGGAACCTATGTTCCTTACGCCTGAATTTATTGAGGGAATCAAGGATTTACCCAAGCTATGCCCCCATTTTCATATTTCATTGCAAAGCGGTTGTGCAAAGACCCTTGAACGAATGAACAGAAAATATTCACCGGAGGATTATCGGCAAATAGTCAATTTAATGCGAGAAAAGATACCCGATGTAAACTTTACTACCGATGTGATGGTAGGATTCCCCGGAGAAACCGATGAGGAATTCACCCAATCCTATGATTTTTGCAAGGAAATGGGCTTTTTGTGGATACATGTGTTTAAATACTCACCCCGAAAAGGCACCGCAGCGGCGAAGTTTTCTGACCAGGTTCAACCCGGTATAAAGGAAAGGCGAAGCAAACAGATGATTGAGCTGGCCAGTCAAATGAGAAATAATGTGTTTGAAAAGTATTTAGGCAAGCAAGCTGATATTATTCTGGAGAAAGAAATTGAAGGAAGTATTAGTGACATGGAGGGCTTGACATCTAATTATATTCCTGTTGCAGTTAAGGTTGAGAATGTAAATTCCGGGGAAATAATAAGTGTAAGCCTTGATTCAATTGAGGGTGAACGCATGAGAGGAACAGTATCTTTTATTAAGGTTTGATGATATAGCTTGATTTACAAATTTGTATGTATTAATATTAGAATATATCTCAAATCCGGATAATATTCGGATAGGAAGCGGGTGGAGTATGAATTCAGGAACAATGAAATTTGACTTTAATAAGGATAAATCAGATCAGGCCCGTGAGATTATGTTTACTGTTTACGAGGCTTTGCAGCAGAAAGGTTATAATCCCATTAGTCAAATAGTTGGTTATATTATGTCGGGGGATCCTACCTATATAACCAGCCATAACAATGCGAGGAGCCTTATACGAAAAATTGAGAGGGATGAGCTGCTCGAAGAGCTTGTGCGGTTCTATCTGAAAGACGAATAGACGGACATAAGAACAGATTGACAGCGCCCTGAGGGCGCTTTTTT
>CAYMLJ010000147.1:1995-3413 GCA_964391395.1 uncultured Ruminiclostridium sp.
AAGACGAATAGACGGACATAAGAACAGATTGACAGCGCCCTGAGGGCGCTTTTTTTGAAGGTCGTTGCACTGTTTTCAAGGAGCGAAGCGAAATGAAGGATCTTATATGTTCACTTAAAAGATCCTTCGCTATGCTCAGGATGACTTCCTATGGTATCTGAACGGAACAAAGTGTAGTGAAGAATCTTTGGTTGACTTGGTAAGACTCTTCGCTGAAGGTCAGAGTGACATAGGATGACAGAGCACTCAGAGTGACAGTATCAGGAGAAGAACTATGGAATACAGGGAACTGGGGCATACAGGATTAATGGTTTCAAGACTTTGTTTCGGCGGTCTTGTAATCGGCCCGCTGCAGAAGAATCTAAGCGTTGAGAAAGGCGGAGAAGTAATTGCCGAAGCCTTCCGATTGGGTGTCAACTTTATAGATACCGCTGACTTGTACAATACATACCAACATATTAAAAGGGCTATGGATATAACCGGAATCAAGCCTGTTATTTCATCTAAATCCTACGCATATGACAGAGAGGGAGCCAAAAAAACTGTTGACAGGGCATTGACTGAGCTCGGTTTGGATAGTATAGGCTGTTTTCTTATGCATGAGCAGGAAAGTGAACACACTATAAGAGGGCACCGTGAAGCACTGGATTACTATCTTGAGCTTAAGCAGCAGGGTGTAGTAAAAGCAGTAGGACTTTCAACACATCATATCGCTGCAGTTAGGGCAGCTGCAAATATTCCTGAAATTGATGTCATTCATCCTATTACAAATATAAAAGGATTGGGTATTTGTGACGGAACAATGGACGAAATGCTCGTAGCTATAAAAGAAGCCCATGACAATGGTAAAGCAATTTACGGGATGAAGCCCTTCGGAGGAGGAAATCTTCTGCATTCCTTTAAAGAGTGCCTTGAATTTGTTAGCTCAATACCGTATCTACATTCAATTGCTCTTGGAATGCAAAGCATTGAAGAGGTTCGTATGAATGTGGAGCTCTTTAATGATTTGGAGCATGCAGGTGAAAAGGTTCAAGATTATCAGCCTACAAATGAGAAAAAGCTCTATGTTGATTTTTGGTGTGAGAAGTGCGGAAAGTGCGTCCGGCGCTGCAAACAAAATGCGCTCTCATTAGAGAACGGAAAAATCTCAGTGGATTATGATAAATGCGTGCTATGTGGGTACTGTTCAGCCAGTTGTCCCGCTTTTGCACTAAAAATGTATTAGTAATATTTTGGAATATGTTGCTTAATTTGTCTCACGTGTGTATAATTTATGTTGTATAATAATAAAGTATCTTACTAAAGGGGTAAACCTACATGGAAAATAAAACATTTGAACTCTTAACACAGATGTATAATGAGTTTAATAACCGATTTGATCAGGTTAATAACCGATTTGATCAGGTTAATAACCGATT
>CAYMLJ010000147.1:3513-4805 GCA_964391395.1 uncultured Ruminiclostridium sp.
TTAATAACCGATTTGATCAGGTTAATAACCGATTTGATCAGGTTAATAACCGATTGGATAAGGTAGATAACCGATTGGATAAGGTAGATAAACGATTTGATCAGACCGATAAGCAATTTAATCACGTTAACAAACGATTGGACAGAATTGAGATTAGCATAGAGAATGATATTAAACCTGATATTAAGGCGACTTTAGACGGATATAAACAGCTTGCTGAGGGGCAAGAGGAAATAAAAGCTCAATTAATTGAATTAACTTCTAGGGTAGATAATCAAGAGGTAGAAATTACAGCCATTAAAAGAGTAAAATAATCGATTGAATGTGGTCGAAGAAACTTCAAGATTCATATTGACAAGGATACAGGCATAAACTATAATTGACTCAATTAAATACAGTACAATCTTCAGGGCAGGGTGAAAGTCCCTACCGGCGGTGATGTGGCAAACCACGAGCCCGCGAGCTATTTTAGCATGATCTGGTGTGATCCCGGAGCCGACAGTAAAGTCTGGATGGAAGAAGATTATAGAGAAAGATTTCTATAGTTCCCTGAGCTTGCTTTGGGAGCTTTTTTGATGCGCAGCCTCAGATTGTATTGTAAAAACAAATTAACGGGCAAAGCCCATAGAAGGAGTGTTGTTTTTATGAAATTTGGGGTCAGAAAAATGTGTACAATGGCTATTTTAGCTGCATTATCACTGGTGTTGATAATACTGATCCACTTTCCCATTATCCCTGCCGCACCATGGCTGGAGTATGATCCGGCTGACATCCCCATCTTAATCGGTGGATTTGTTTACGGTCCGATAGCAGGTTTTCTCATAACTGTCGTAGCATCATTGGTTCAAGCACTTACTGTCAGTGCGGGCAGCGGATGGGTAGGCTTTGTGATGCATGTAATTTCATCAGGAACCTTAGTATTGGTTTCATCAATTGTTTACAAATACAATAAAACGCGAAAAGGAGCTTTAATAGCTTTGATTGCGGGTTGCATCGCCATGACGGCTATCATGATTCCTACCAATCTTTTCTTTACCGTAAGATATTGGGGGCAGCCTCTTGAAGTCGTTAAAGCCAGTATTATACCGATTATTATTCCCTTCAATCTTATAAAATCCGGAGGAAACTCCCTAGTTGTATTGTTAATTTACAAAACCTTGAGAAAAATAGTGAAGTAAGCTTCCTCGAATAATCCTTGTGCAAAACTGATACACCTATTGTTTGGAATAAAGTTTTAAGTTAATGCTAAAAATAACACGAAATACAGGGATTTGTACGCAAATTTAATAGGC
>CAYMLJ010000148.1:0-4783 GCA_964391395.1 uncultured Ruminiclostridium sp.
TCATTTTGATGACGATAGAGGGAAGACGGCCAAAAAATGAAGTAGCAGAAAGAGTTTTGCAGAATAGGAATTTTAATAAAGGAGATAGAAATGAAAAGGAAAATGTATAAATATAAATTAGTTATTATTGCTATTATTGTAATGAGTTTTATATTAACGCCGACGATTTCTTTTTGTGATGAAAGCACTCCCGCCGAAACCGCCGTTGATAATGTCAGGGGAAAGGTTACTAGGATAATTGATTCTAGGGAAGAAGACATAGATTATTCGGGAGGTAGTATACAGGATACATATCAGATTGTCGAGATAAAAGTAACATCTGCCGGACCTTATAAAGGTAGATTAATTGAAGCTGAGTATGCGTTAAGCATGTCTTTCAGCGAGAAACAGGATGATGCATTATTAAAACCGGGTAATGAAGTTTTAATGGTATTAGAACTAGATGACAAAGGAGACATTTCTCAAGCATATATTTATTCCGTGGTTAGGGACAAGCATCTGCTTTTATTATTAATAATATTCTCTGTTATTATGTTGTCAGTAGGAAAATTAAAGGGTCTTAAGGCTCTTATATCATTGACACTAACAGTTTCGGCAATAATTTATATATTAATTCCTTTAATATTAAATGGTTTCGATCCCGTATTTGTGTCAATATGGATTTGTGTAGCAATAGCCGGGATAACCTTACTCCTGGTGGGTGGATATAATAAAAAGACACTGGCTGCTATTATCGGTACATCAGGTGGATTGGTTTCTGCAGGTGTTATTGCTCAAATAATAGGTGAAATGGCTAAATTAACAGGCCTTGGTGATGAAGAGTCACAAATGCTTATGTATATACCACAAGATATTTCATTTGATTATAAAGGCTTATTATTTGCAGGTATATTAATCGGCGCATTAGGAGCCGCAATGGACGTAGGAATGTCACTTTCTTCTGCAATGTTTGAAATCAAAGAAATAAATCCTGATATTAAAAAAGGCAAACTTCTTAAGGCTGGTATGAATATTGGCAGAGACATGATAGCAACAATGTCCAGTACGCTGATTCTTGCGTACACAGGTGGATCATTGCAGCTAATGCTCCTTCTTATGGCACATGAGATTCCTTTTGTTGATATTATTAATCAGGATGGATATGCAACTGAGGTGGTAAGATCACTGGCAGGCAGTATAGGACTCATATTAACTATTCCAATAACAGCAGTAGCAGTGTGCTTTTTAAATGAAAAAAGACACAGGGAAAAAGAAAGATATTGAAATTTTCAAAGCATAAAAAAGGCTGCCCTAAAATAATTTTAAGGCAGTCCTTTAGTAACCGATTAATATGTTTCAACAAATAATTCAAAATGAGCTTTAGGATGAGCACATGCCGGGCATACATCAGGCGCTTCTTCACCTTCATGTATATATCCGCAGTTTCCGCATTTCCAGAAGACCTTACCGTCCTTTTTGAATACAGTTCCGTCCTCAATATTTTTTGCCAGTTTATTGAAGCGGGTTTCATGCTTTTCTTCAGCAGATGCAATGCTTCTGTAAACTGCTGCTATTTCAGGAAAACCTTCTTTATCGGCAACATCGGCAAATTGAGGATAAAGAATGCTCCATTCCTCGTTTTCGCCATGTGCGGCAGCCTTGAGATTATCAAGAGTATTGCCCTGAGCTACAGGAAATCCGGCCTGGATTTCAATGTTTTGAGGCAATTCACCTTCAAAGCCTGCTAGCAAGAATTTAAAGAATCTCTTTGCGTGTTCCTTTTCGTTGTCTGCTGTTTCGTTGAAAATATTTCTAATCTGTTTATAACCCTCTTTATCAGCGACAGAGGCATAAAAAGTATAACGATTTCGTGCCTGAGATTCACCTGCAAATGATTTCATTAGATTTACTGCGGTTTCTGTTCCTTTTAGACTTTTCATTTTAAGTACCTCCTTAATAATATATTATTATCATTTTACCAGATAAATTAAACCAAAACAATTCCATATGACAATTATTGCCTAAGCTAAAGTGTTTGAATCACTATGATACTTAATTTTTATATGGTAAAATTAAACTTATAAATTTAATTGTGGGGTTATTTAAATGCATTATGATATAGCAATAATAGGAGCCGGACCTGCCGGAGCTGCGCTTGCCAGTTTTCTTCCCAAACAATACAGGATTCTTCTATTAGATCGGCGTGATCTTATAGACGGAGAGAACCAAAAAGCGAAGTGCTGTGGTGGGCTTCTTGCACCCGACGCACAAAAAATGCTCGGTAAAATGGGGCTTGCTGTACCAAAAGAAGTTCTGGTAGACCCGCAAATGTTTTTAGTAAGAACAATAGATTTTGATAATTATTTAGAGAGCTATTATCAGCGTTTCTATTTTAATATGGACAGGCTTCGCTTTGACGAATGGTTGGTGTCTTCAATACCCGATAATGTTGATTTAGCGCTGGGATGTAGATTTACATCCTTAGTTGAATCAAGAGACGGATATGAGCTTGCATTCTTGCATGATAACAAAATTTACACCGAAAGAGTAAAGCTTATTATCGGTGCAGATGGGGCCTGGTCAAAAGTTCGCCAACAGATTTATGGTGAAAATGATACCTTGAAAAAGTATATAACTATACAGGAATGGTTTGAAACAGACAAAACTATTCCGTATTATGGAGCAGTATTTGACAGCGAGATTACCGATTTTTACTCATGGACCATACCTAAAGAGGGCCAACTCATAATCGGCTCAGCTCTTGCACCTGAGAAAGAAGCTAATAAAAAGTTTGAAATCCTAAAGGGTAAGCTAAAAGAATACGGCTTGATTTTTGGTAATTGTATCCACAGAGAGGGTGCTTATTTAATCAGGCCAAGAAGAAAAGACATTATTACTGGAAATGACCATGCGGCATTGGTGGGTGAAGCAGGGGGATTTATCAGCCCCAGCTCAGCAGAGGGGATAAGCTTTGCAATGAAAAGTGCCCACGCGCTTGCTATGAGTCTTAAAGACGGGATAGAGAATTTTCAAAAAAGATATAGAAAGAACTTAAGGCCTATTTTAAATTCTATAACATTTAAGCAAATGAAAAGCCCCGGTATGTATAACAAGACAATCCGGGGAATGGTTATAAAAAGCAGAATATTAAGCAGTAAAAGGCTTTTTAATCAGGATTAGCGTCCTGTTTAATATGATAACGCGGACCCTGGCGACCTTCCATATTTTTTAGCTGGCTGATGACATAGAGAGGCCGTCCCTTAGCCTCTTCATATATGCGGCCGATATACTCGCCGATAATGCCCAGCATAAGAAGGATTATCCCATTAAAGAAGAGACTTACTGCAATCAGCGAAGTCCAGCCTGATTGAGATGTTTCAGGTAAAAACAGCTTTTGAATTAGTACTGCAATCAAATATAAAAAGCTAATTCCCGAGAGTATCGCACCTATATAAGAAGCGAATTTAAGCGGCTTATAGGAAAAAGACATAATACCGTCCATAGCAAGCTTAAGCATTTTTTTAAGCGGGTATTTTGTTTCTCCTGCAAAACGTTCACTGCGCTCAAATTCTATGGCAATTTGTTTAAAGCCTACCCAGCTCATAAGGCCTCTGACATAACGGCTTCGTTCGGGAAGCTGTTTCAACGCCTCGCTGACCTTACGGTCAATGAGCCTGAAATCTCCAGTGTCAACAGGTATGTCCACGTTTGTTAGACCTCGAAGAATTCTGTAGTAAGCCTTTGCGGTGATTTTTTTAAAAAAGCTCTCACCTTGGCGGGATTTTCTTTTACCATAAACAACATCATACCCTTCACGCCATTTATTAATCATATCGGGAATCAATTCGGGAGGGTCCTGAAGGTCACCGTCAATAATCACCATACATTCTCCTGCGGCATAGTCCATTCCTGCGGTAATAGCTATTTGATGTCCGAAATTTCGAGCAAAATCTATCATTTTTATATTCTTGTTCTTATTGCATATATCATGTATCATCGATCTTGTATTATCACGGCTGCCGTCATTAATAAAAATAATTTCATAGCTTTCACCGATACTGTCCATAACCTGAGTCAATCTGCGGTGAGTTTCAATAATAACATCTTCCTCATTATACATTGGAACAATTACCGAACATAAAATTTTATCCATGAAAGCCTCCCATACAATATATCATCAATAGTATACTACAAATTTTTGAGTATTTCATTTGCTGCTTTTTGTCCTAATCTTACAGCATAATTCAAGCCTCTGTCCTCTGGGTATATTTGAGGCATGGAAGCTAAAAATAGCCCTTCAATCGGAGTTTTAATATCCGGAATATTACTGCTGTACCCAAGATTAATAACAGGCTGTGAAAACTGAGCACGGCTTAATATAGTATTCTTTATATTCTCGTTCTTAATACCGGGATACACTTTTTTTAAACCTTTGATGAATTCGTTAACAATATCATGGTCGGAAGCCGAGTATAAAGGATCTGAAACATCCAAATACCTGGATAGATACACAATATGGGATTTGTAGTCCCTTAGTCCCACCAGATTTGTATGCTCAATTATAAGTACAAAGGGCAAATCATCTTGTGCCACAGTTATCCAATAATATGGTGAGAGGCTCTGAGATAACTCCAAAATAAGGCAGATATTAGCCTTATAACTAATCCTATCTAATGAACTTATATAATTACTATAATGGCTTTGTAATATATTGACGAGAAGATTCGGCGAGGATGTAAATAAAACTTGGTCATAGGTTGCTCTACAGTCTTTTGAAAAAACATCAAACGAGCCGTTTTCATTT
>CAYMLJ010000149.1:0-2704 GCA_964391395.1 uncultured Ruminiclostridium sp.
CTTATACACAATATCACAAAAAGTACAATAAGTCAAACAAAAAGGACAATGATCCTTGCTTTCCCAAATTGCAAGTTAAAATGAAACAATATTTCTTTCCGAATCAATGTAGTTTTTGTTTTATGCTGTAAGGCTTAAACTTTTTATTAAATCCCTTGCTGACATTCAAGGAGTAAAATTATTGAATCAGTTTTACACCCTTCAGTCCAAAATCATCTTGTATATCACCAAGCTCGCCTGCCATAACTGTATTTAAGAATCTACCGGTAACAATGGATTCATTGCCATGCCCCGTAACCTCTTCTAAGAAAAACCTCGCAAATCCAGCGATTCTAACATTGCTTCTGCCGTTTACTTCAAGTGTATCCACCATAATCACTGTTATAATGCGGGGGCAATTTGAACTATAATCATCGTGGGTACATTCCGGCGTATGATTGCATCGGCTTATTAGTGTATTAACTCCTTGAGCGGTAGGCCCACTCATATTTCCGGGTTCGGTTTCCACATAATCCCCTACGCGGAGATGCCCGTCATATCCATTAATAATATTGTTGACATAGCTTCTTGCCCCATTTCCGCTTAAGGCCAGAGCTCCGTAATTGCCATCATAGCCTCCTCCGCCGCCTTCTTTTAATACATATTGCAACCCAAATTCCAAAGTTTGCTTCTCTATAGCAAATGGTCTGATACCTTCGTACACACCGATAACAGGAGCACACATCGCCGCACCGGTGGCCCCCACATTTCCTTGATTAAATCCTAAGATTCGTGCAAAATAGTAGTTTACCTCACTATTTACTGTTACTCTGATTTTTGTATCTGAATCATATACTACTACTTCTGCATCTAGAGAGTCCACACCATTGGCTTCCAGATAATCTTTTGCCACAGCTTCGGCGTTGTCACTGTCAAATATCAGTTCTTGCGCCCCAGCCAGAGCTGCTGCGTCTACCGCATTGCTTATACTAATTCTTTTATGAACAACTATCCCATAATCAATTACCAGAGCACAAATTCCAAGTAGCACTGTCATACAAAAAGCAAAAAATATTATAGCTGAGCCATTTTCACTTTTTAAATTTTTAGATAAAATACGCATAATATCACCTTCATATCAATTTTACCATCAATGCATATTTATCTCCTATCAACCAAAATGACTATAATTATAAATATACAGACCTATTACTCTATAGGTCTTTTGAAACAGATAAAACTTGTCTCCAACAAATTTTCAAAATAAAAAGGTACGAGGTTTTTCTGCTAACCTCGTACCTCTAACTTCTTATCTCTAATTGCGGATAAATGCCTTATGGTATATTTTCTTTCCTTTACGGATTTTAACACCTTTATTTAATTGTTCTGAGGTAACAGTGAAATCAATTGACTCAACCTTAGCATCGTCAATAAAGAGTCCTCCCTGCTGAATTAAACGTCTGGCTTCGCTCTTTGAAGCTACTATACCGCATTCGACAACTAAATCCATAACACCAATAACATTATCAGTTAACATTTCTGCCCCAATCTGGGTAGATGGCATATTGGCATCATCCGTTCCCCCTTCAAAAAGAGCACGAGCAGAATCCTTAGCTTTTATGGCTTCTTCCTCGCCATGAATAAGCTTAGTGAGTTCATAAGCTAAAATCTCTTTGGCTTCATTTAGTTGGCTGCCTTCCCAAGTATCCATTTCATTAATCTTCTCAAGAGGCAAGAAGGTAAGCATGCGCAAGCATTTTAATACATCCGCATCATCAACGTTTCTCCAATACTGATAGAATTCAAAAGGCGAGGTTTTATTAGGATCAAGCCAAACAGCGCCCTTCGCTGTTTTCCCCATCTTGTTGCCTTCCGAATTCATTAATAATGTGATTGTCATGGCATAAGAATCCTTGCCCAATATACGTCGTATAAGCTCTCGGCCGGCCAACATATTAGACCATTGATCGTCACCGCCAAACTGCATATTGCAGCCATGATTCTGAAATAGGTAATAGAAATCATAGGCTTGCATAATCATATAATTCAATTCAAGGAAGGAAAGACCTTTTTCCATTCTCTGCTTATAGCACTCAGCCCGGAGCATATTATTAACAGAAAAATGAGACCCTACCTCTCGAAGTACATCAACATAATTCAGCTTTAATAGCCAGTCTGCATTATTAACCATGATTGCCTTATCGTCAGCGAACTCAATGAATTTCTCCATCTGTACCTTAAAGCATTCACTGTTATGCTGAATTATATCCGGTGTCATCATGGAGCGCATGTCTGATCTACCCGAAGGATCGCCTATATATGCTGTACCCCCGCCTATAAGAACAACCGGCTTGTTTCCTGCCATTTGCAAGCGCTTCATAAGGCATAATGCCATGAAGTGGCCAACATGCAAAGAGTCGGCCGTCGGATCAAATCCAATATAAAATGTTGCCTTACCATTATTAACAAGCTCTTTAATTTCTTCTTCATCGGTAACTTGGGCAATGAGTCCACGGGCAACCAGTTCATCATAAATTGTCATTACAAAAACTCCTCTCAAACTTATTATATCAAAAACCCCCTGCTCCAATCGGAACAGAGGGCAATAATTGCGGTACCACCTCTGGCATGGAAATTCCTCGCAGAATCTCCCTCAACAAGTGCAAACACACTCACACGCTATATTGGGCGTTCCCATCCTACCCTACTGTAATTTCAGGCGGCA
>CAYMLJ010000149.1:2804-4745 GCA_964391395.1 uncultured Ruminiclostridium sp.
ATCGGTCTTGGCTGTGAGCATTTGGACGGTAAGCCGTACCAACAGGTAGACGAGACTATTAATGCGGCATTGGAACAAGGAATAAACCTATTTGATGTGTTCATGCCTGGCAAAGAAATACGGGAAAATATTGTGAAGGCACTTGGCAATCGGCGTAAGGATGTAATGATTCAGGGGCATATCGGCTCTACCGATATTGGGCAGCAGTATGATATTAGCCGTGATTTGCCGATAGTTAAGAGATATTTCGAGGATATATTGCGTCTTTTTGGTGGCTATATCGACTTTGGTATGATGTTTTTCATTGATTCCGAGGAGGATTACAAGGGCGTATTTGAAACCGGCTTCGCCGATTATGTACAACGCTTAAAAAGGCAGGGTGACATCGGTCACATCGGTTTTAGTTCACATAATCCTGAAATGGCTATGCGCGTCATCAGTACAGGGTTACCAGAAACACTTCTTTTCAGTATCAATCTAGCATTCGATCTTTACCCCTCCGAAGCATATGTGCTCGATGAACTAGACCATGGCCTCGATTCAACAGCTTTCCGAGGAATTAATCCTAAACGTGCCGCACTCTATAAATTCTGCGAACAAAAAGGAGTGGGCATTACAGTAATGAAAACACTGGGAGCAGGCAAGCTACTCTCGACTGAGCATACACCCTTTCAAAAGCCCATGACTGTCGCTCAATGCACACATTATGCCCTGACACGTCCGGCCGTAGCCAGCGTAATGTTGGGCTGCAAGACACGTGAGGAAGTGCTAGACTCTGTACGCTATCTGGATATGAACGATGATGAACGCGACTTTACCTCCTTTTTGGGTACATTGCGTAATGATTTTAGAGGAAATTGCGTATATTGTAGCCACTGTCAACCATGTCCGGTCAATATTGATATTGCTGCTGTTAATAAATATCTGGACATTGCTAGACTTGATGAGAAGAATGTACCGCCTTCCATTCGTTCTCATTACTCAGGACTTGCCTCCGGCGGAGGAGCTTGCATCAGCTGCGGAAGCTGTGAAACCCGTTGTCCTTTTGATGTGCCTATAATTGACAATATGGCCGCTGCCGCACGCATTTTTGAGTAAATTTTACCCTATATGCGCCGGTCACCCATAAATCCTAATAGCAAAAGTAGGATAATTTTATCGTAATTATATGCAATACAATACGCTCTATCGTAAACTCTTCATATTCTTCCATCCACATAACTATACATGGTGGTTTGACATTGGACTCCTGCTGATACTCCGGTTCACAAAACAGCGATGAACATTATATTCATCGCTGTTTTCATTTCCTTATTACTTTTTTCTATACTCTAAACCTTGAAACACTCTCTGTTAGGCTTTCAGAACTTTGCTTCGTAGCATCCATCAATTCCAAAACCTTTGAAGCTCTCTCCATTACGTCCAGAGCTTTCATAGATATGTTTTGTGTTCCTTGCGCTTCCTCGCTGTTGGCAGTGGTTACTTCATCTATAGCTTTGACCATACTCTGTATTGCATTAAGCAATTCATCGGAAGTTGCTGAAAAATCGGTAACAAGATCTTGAAACGATGCTGCATCATTGTAATACTGCTCCCCGATTCCTACCATAGTTTTGTAATCACTGATAACTTGTGTATCAATAAAATTCAAAGCCTTTTCTGAGCTTGAAGCAAGCTCTTCTACCGATTTTATGACCTCCATGGTAACAACTTGAATTTTATTAACAGTATTTTTTGAGTCCTCTGCAAGCTTTCGTATTTCATTTGCGACGACCGCAAATCCCTTGCCTGCCTCTCCTGCCCTTGCAGCCTCAATTGCAGCATTAAGTGAAAGTAAATTCGTTTGCTCTGTTATCTGGAGTATAGACTCTGTAAGAACATCAATATTTTTAACTGCTTTGGATTGCTCCAGTGCCTTTTTCATCTCTGTATCTATATCAT
>CAYMLJ010000150.1:0-4692 GCA_964391395.1 uncultured Ruminiclostridium sp.
CGGAATATTCTTCCTTAAACGACTTACTGCTGTTTTTCTTCATATTGCTTTGCTTTTCGTTTTTAACATTGTTTGTCATCATATTGTCAAAAATACTCATAGGTTGAATCCTCCTTTCGACTCTCTATTATTTGATTTTTATCAGTTTTTTATTACATGGCAATAAATAAAGAGTCTGAAAAAGGTGTGGAGCGAAACCTTGTGCACGCCTTAATGCAGTTAAACTGTATAAGGTGCCGTGAGTGATGTCAAATAGCGTCAGCGGAGCAAGGATTGCGTAGCTACGCGACTAAAATCCCGGATGGATTGCCGGAGCGGCGCATTTGACTCACTCTACAGGCACCTCTCTGTAAATACATAATATTGTTAAGGTCCTTCGCCAGAGCTCAGGATGTCATAAATACTAATAGTTGCCAGTGAAACTAATAAACGCTTCAATAAGCTTCACAGCGTTTTCTACATCTTTAATATCAACAATTTCGGCTGAGTTATGAACATTTCTGGTGGGGATGGCTACACCTCCCGAAGGAATTCCTCCTGCGGTGGTATGTATGCTCCCTGCATCGGTGCCACCATGAATCATAATCTCAAACTGGTGAGGAATATTTTTCTCATTTGCACATCTAATCAAGCGGTCTTTAATCTCGGGGTGTGCAATAACGCTTCTATCTTTAATCTTTATTGCGGGCCCGTCTCCGATATTTATAGCCATTGGCTTACATTCGGGTGTGTCTCCTGTTGAAGTAACATCTACCGCTAAAGCCATGTCGGGCATAATTCCGTATGCGGCTGTTCTGGCTCCTCTTAACCCAACCTCTTCCTGCACGGTAAAAACATAATATATTTCATTGTCTGTTTCAGGCTGATTTAAAGCCATTTGCACAAGAATAGCACATCCGATTCTGTTATCCATAGATTTAGATATGATTCTTCCGTTCTGCAAAATGGTTCCGGCTTCAAACACAGCCATATCTCCTATGTTTACAAGCCTTTCGGCATCTGCTTCTGATTTTGCGGCTATATCAATATACATTTTCTCAAGCTTAATGTTCTTTATGCCATCAATGTTTTCCTCATACCAAATAACACCCACAGTCCCATTTTCAAAGAGTACACGCTGACCCAACACAATAAAGGGATTAATTCCCCCTACACCGCTAAATCTTAAAAAACCCTTTTTATCAATGTATGAGACAATAATGCCTATTTCGTCCATATGGGCGGCTAACATTATCTTTTTACCACTGCCTTTTTTAATGCATATAAGGTTTCCTAACGCATCAGTTTTGATTTCATCAACCTTACCTTTTAGCATATCACTTATTAAAGCAGCTACCTTCCTCTCATTTCCCGATGGGCCAAAAGTATGTGTAAGCTTATTTATCATCTCAAACATTTACTATTCCTCCTTGTTCGCGATAAAGAGTAATGGATGCCGGAAGCGTCTCCAGAACTTTCTTTGCCAGCTTTATCATGTTTTCAAAATCATTAATATCCATAACAGATACGGGAGAGTGTATATATCTGCAAGGAAGCGCTATTATCGCTACCTTTACTCCTGTGCCATCAGCCTGAATTCTCCCTGCATTTGTACCACCTGTAATTGTTTTTTTAAATTGATAAGGTATACCATTCAATTTGGCAGTATCTGTTATATGCTTAACCAAATCCTTGTCTGTAATTACCGACCTGTCCATAACAGTTAGGACAGGCCCATCACCACAGACAGTGCTCATACCGTATTCCTTGGTATCAGGTACATCATAGCAGGTGGTTCCTTCTAGTACTAAAGCAATATCAGGCTTCACCTGAAATGTTGAAGTTTTAGCACCCTTCAGTCCGATTTCCTCCTGGACGGTAAAGCAACCGTATATATCACTCTCATATTTGTGCTTTAATAGCTCAATGAGAGTCGCACACCCCACTCTGTCATCCAGAGCCTTAGCCATTAGCTTATTATCCCCGAATTCTACCGGGTCATATGCAAATGTGGCCAAATCACCGATTTCAACCTTTGACTCGGCCTGTTCCTTATCCTTTGCCCCAATATCGATTGTTAGCTGTTTTTTATCTACAGTACCTCCTCGTTCTTTTGGGCTTTGAAGATGGAGGGGTTTGAACCCAATAACTCCCGGGACTCCGTTTTTCCCTATTCTCACGTGTTTTCCTACCAACACTCTTGCCTCAATGCCCCCTATGGTACGAAACTTTAGTAAACCATCCGAGTTGATGAGGGTTATCATAAGCCCAACCTCATCCATATGAGCATCCAGCATCACTCTTGGACCATTCCCGGTGCCTTTTTTATAGGTAATTAGATTACCTAAATTATCAACGTAATAATCATCAACATAATCCTTTGTTTTTGAGATTATATAGTCTCTTACCGGCTTTTCCTCGCCCGATACACCATCCAGGGCAGTGAGGTTTTTTAAATTATTCAATGCTTCCTTCATTCCTTAGCCCTCCCTGCAATATAGCGTGCCGCCAGTTTGCCTGTGGATACAATATCATTAACAGAAACCATTTCCACTGTTGTATGCATATATTTCGACGGAATTGAGAGAAGTATCACCGGAATTCCCTCTCTGGCAACAGCATGTACTGCCGCTTCGGTTCCGGTGTCTCCGGCTTCCGGATCTATTTGATAAGATATATTTTCTTCCTTGGCAAGCTTTATGCATGCCTTGGCATGCTTTCGGCTTATTATGGGTCCTATAGCCACCGCTACCCCTTTATCTAAGGGAAAAGCTTCATCACTTGGCGCATCAGGCATATCACCGTGACAAACATCTATTACAATACCCAGATCAGCTTTTATATTATATGTGGCACAAATTGCACCGATAAGTCCAAGCTCCTCCTGAACGGTAGCCACAACATAAACATTATCATCATGCTTAAGTTTCTGAAGCTCTTTTAATATTTCAATAAGGGCAGCCACACCGCTCCTGTTATCCATGCTTTTTCCGGCTATTCGGTTATTCATAAGCTCACGAGCAGGACTGTTAAAGGAAACCATATCACCGATGCTTACCAGTTCTCCGGCCTTTTCCCCGCCATAGCCTATATCAATCCTCATGTCCTCCATTTTAATCCCTTTGTCCTTATCCTCGGGAGGAATAAGATGTGGGGGCTTAACTCCGATAACGCCGAAAATATCTTCCTTTCCGTGAACAGTAACTTCCATGGCTCCTATGGCTTTAGCATCAACACCGCCAACTGCTGTGAAACGTAAAAACCCGCTGTCCTCAATACCTGTTACAATAAGACCGATTTCATCGTTATGGGCTGTTACAAGAACATTTCCGGGCTTCTCAGCCTGTCCTTTTTTAAAGCCTATTACGTTATAAAAAGCATCCACGCTGACATCATCACAATACTCACGAAAAAGCCCGGCTATCTTCTCGGTTGCCATATTTTCTCTGCCGGCAACAGCTCTGATATCACTAAGCTTTTTCAGCAATTCACCGCACTCCATTTTAGCACCTCTCTCGCTATTTGCTCTAATTTACCAGATTTATATTATACCATAAGCTACCTATGATAATGCACTCTTCTTTAAGGTCTACGCCCGTCATAAATTTTATGAATCCTTAAATAGTAGTTTTATGAAGCTATAATATGATAGAATAGTGCTGTTAGTTTTCTCCAAATTATAAGGTTTATTTAATTGAAGGGATTTTATTATGTTATTCAGCAGTCTGATATTTCTCTTCCTCTTCCTTCCTTTAACATTAGCAGGTTATTACCTGTTGCCGGGCACCCGGTATAAGAATATTTTTCTTTTTCTTGTCAGTATATTCTTTTATGCCTGGGGTGAGCCTATATACATCTTGCTCCTTCCTATATCAATCATTATTAATTATGCATTCGGTCTTCTGATATCCAGCAGCTCTACCAGAAAAAAGCTTTTCCTTATTGCCTCTATAGTATTTAATGTGGGGCTTATTGTATTTTTCAAATATCTGCCGTTTATAATAACAAACATAAATAATATTCTTCCGCTACGTATACCGGTGCCTAAAATGGCACTGCCATTAGGGATTTCATTTTACACCTTTAAAATTTTAACTTATCTTGTAGATGTATATAGGGGTTCCGTGACCGTACAGAAGAATTTTATCAATCTTTCCCTTTATATCTCATTGTTTCCTCAATTGACTGCGGGGCCGATAGTAAAATACTCTGCCATATCTGTGCAGCTGGAAAACAGGGACCATTCCCTCAATATGTTTGCCGGAGGAGTCACTAAATTCATCCTGGGCTTGGGCAAAAAAGTGATTCTGTCAAATAATCTGGCTTTAATAGCCGATAATGTCTTTAATTTTAAGAGTGGCTCCTTCGGTGTCTTATCGGCATGGATTGGGCTAATCAGCTACAGCCTGCAGATATATTTTGACTTTTCGGGCTACTCTGATATGGCTATAGGTCTTGGAAGAATGTTTGGATTTGAGGTTAATGAAAACTTCAATTATCCTTATGTCTCAAAATCCGTAGGCGAATTCTGGCGCAGATGGCATATCTCCTTGGGTAGCTTTTTCAGAGATTATGTGTATATACCCTCGGGCGGAAGTAGATGCAACTCTCAACTGGCCAATTATCGCAACCTTTTTGTTGTGTGGTTTTTAACAGGCCTCTGGCATGGCGCCAGTTGGAATTTTATCTTGTGGGGATTGTACTTTGGCTTTT
>CAYMLJ010000151.1:0-4689 GCA_964391395.1 uncultured Ruminiclostridium sp.
AGTCAATCAGGGTTCTTGCTTTGGAAGCCGAAAACACAAGGCTTAAAGATGAACTTGGTGACGCTCTTGAAACTGTCGAATTATTCAAAAAAGTATTATCGGATTATGCTGATAAGCATAAATAGTTGTGTCCTACCATGTCACTCTGAGCTTGCCGAAATGTAAGATTCTTCGGCACGGGAACATGCAGTGCATGTTCTCGGCTCAGAATGATAAAAAACTAAAATCACACTTTTCTAACCCCTATCCCATAATTTTTCAGGGTATAATCCGTCCTGTTTAAGCTCTGCTATAGCGTTAACCACTCTTTCCTTATCCTCTTTGTATGTTATTCCATACCATTTATCCGGTGTCCTTAATACCTTTACTCTTCCTCTTCCCTCTTTGAGTATATTCCCAATAACCTCAGGAAGGAAGAATTCTGCTTTTAAAGGGTTAGCCTCAAGCTTCTCAGACAGAAAATTCTCAAACCTGTTTTTCAGTTCTCCTAAAATGCTATTTGTGAAACCCCACATATTCATGGAAACAATGCTGCCTTTAGGTATGGAAATCCATGTTTTTCCATCATCTTCTGTATATTCAGCCCCTTCACAGGCTTTCCTGATATGGACCCTTTCCTGAATGCCGGTTAAATAATCAGCTTCATCCAGAGTGCAAACGCCTCTTGCCACATGACCGTTTTCTGTAAGAGTATTTTCGATAATATAGCCGACCATAGCATAGTTATACTTATCATAGTCAGCCGCTTTTTCAAGGAAGTTATAAATTATTGAAAAGGCACTTTTACCATAGTAATCATCTGCATTAATTACCGCAAAAGGCCCGTCGAGCTTGTCTAAACAGGATATGACGGCATGTCCCGTACCCCAGGGTTTAATCCTATCGGTCGGAACGGTATATCCTTCAGGCAAATTATTCAGATCTTGGTAGACGTATTCGACCTCAACGAATGAGGAAACCCGATCCCCAATATTTTCTCTGAAAATCACTTCGTTTTCCTTTTTAATTATGAAATAAATTTTCTCGAATCCGGCTTTTATGGCGTCAAATATAGAAAAATCTATTATCATTTGACCCTTGTCATCAATTGGTTCAATTTGCTTTAATCCACCGAATCTGCTGCCCATTCCGGCCGCCATAATAACTAAAACTGGCTTATTCATTTAATCCTCCGTACATTTTATGAAATCACAATATTTTTTTCTTTTAATTTTCTTTTTGTGATGCGACGTATTATAACATACAAAACTGCAAAAGCGGGAACTCCAACAAGCATTCCCGCAAGTCCGAAAAGACTCCCACCTACAATTAACGCGAATAGTACCCAAAGCCCATCAAGGCCAATGGAGTTACCCACAACTCTTGGATAAATTAAATTGTTCTCCAACTGCTGGAGTATAACAATAAATACTATAAACCATAAAGCCTTTTGAGGTTGAGCCATTAGAATAATAAATGCGCAGGGTATTGTTCCTATCCATGCACCAAAAATGGGTATCAGAGCAGTTACCGCAATTATTACGCTGCAAAGCACGGCATAGGGAAAATTAAAAATTAGCATTCCCAGGAGAACTAATGCTCCTAGTATAAGCGCCTCGGTGGCCTGTCCTGCAATAAAGTCCTGAAAGGTCTTATTTGCCTGGATACCGGTGTCTACAATTTTGGTTGCTGTTTCTTTGGGTGTAAATGCATATAAGAGTTGTTTCATATTTCTTATCAGTTTTTCTTTTTGTGCAAGCAGGTAAATAGAAACAATAACACCCATTATAATATTTATAATCCCGTTTGTTAGATTCTTGGTGAAAGTATATATCTGCGGAATTGCAGCTGAAACGAACTGGCTGCTCTTATTCAAGATTTCATTCCAGTTAATACTTATTTCATTCCAAATATCACCTGTTAAATTGTACTTGTCTGCTAAATTATTAATAAATTTATTAAGTGAATCCAAATACCCGTTCATATTTGATCTTAGCGTTAAGATGCTTTCACTCAGTTGAGGTACCATAAATAAAGATATTATTGTCAAAAATAAAAACACTACCGTAAATGTAGTCAATATTGATAACGGGCGACGTAGCTTTCTCAGAAAAGGTTTTTTGCTCTTGTCCAGTTTATTAAACAAATGCCGCTCGAAAAAAACCATTATAATATTGAGCACATAGGCAAAAATTATGCCTAAAATAAACGGACTCAAAACCAACAAAATAGTACTCAAAAACGCCAACACCGATTTAATATTGGAAGCAACAAGATAAAGTAAGATTGCATAGGTTATCAGCAGTAAATATCCTTTTAGCTTGTGACCCATTTCACTCATAAATTATATCTCCTTCGCTCATAGAAATTATGATGTCCTACTCTTAATCCTAGTACGACTGATGACCTTCTCAATCTCAACTATAGGTATTATTAATAACGCTATCCCTATTGCTTCCATAAAATTAGCTAATGGGAGAGCTGTAAGTTCAAAAACAGAGTTCAATCCCGGTATATAAATAACTGTCATTGTAAGCACGAATGATAATAGCATAGCTAACAGTAAATACTTATTATGCGATTTTGCAGCGAATAACGAATTTATGCTTGATCTTAAATTTAAAGAGTGGAAAATCTCACAAAGTGATAAGGTGAGAAATGCCATAGTCATAGCTGTAATCTGCCTTATCTCTTGAGATGAATCATTTCCGGTATATCCAATTAAAAATGAAATCAAGGTTAATGCGGCTATTATAACACCCTGATATATAATTCTTACTCCAAGACCTGCAGCAAATATACCTTCACTTGGATCACGGGGAGGTTTTTTCATAATATCATTTTCAGCCTCTTCCATGCCCAGTCCTATTGCCGGGAAGGTGTCTGTAATCAAGTTAATCCAAAGTATATGAATAGGTGAAAATAGCTTAAAATTCATTAGTGTCGCGACAAATAATGCTACCACTTCACTCAGATTAGAACTTAAAAGAAACTGTATTGATTTACGTATATTCTCATATATTCTGCGTCCTTCTTCCACTGCGTAGACAATTGATGCAAAGTTATCATCAGCCAGAACCATATCTGAGACGCTCTTGCTGACATCAGTTCCCGTAATTCCCATTCCAACACCTATATCACCAGTTTTTAAGGCGGGTGCATCGTTAACTCCATCCCCCGTCATAGCAGTTATTTTACCACGTTTTTTCCATGCGTTTACTATTCTTACCTTGTGTTCGGGTTGTACACGGGCATATACAGAATATTTTTCTATATTCGAATCAAACTCTTCATCAGACATTTTAGAAATATCGGCACCTGTTATAGCCTGGCTTTCGTCATTTATTATCCCCAGTTCTATAGCGATTGCGATAGCCGTATCCCGATGATCACCGGTAATCATTATTGGCCTTATGCCCGCAGACCGGCATTCCTCAATTGCGGCTTTAGCCTCCGGTCTAACCGGATCAATCATACCCGTCAAGCCTATAAATATTAGATCCTTTTCAAGATTTTCGGGAGATTTATCTTCAGAAAGCTTCTCCCAATGCCTCATAGCCGAGCCAAGAACCCTTAAGGCCTTTTTGGCCATGGCTTTATTCCGATCTAGAACGTTTTTACGAAGATCATCAGATAATTCGACCTCGCCATGTTGAGTAAGAATATGAGTACATTTTTTTAATAACTCATCAGGTGCGCCTTTTGTGTATTGTATAAATCTGCTCTCAGTTTTGTGGATAGTAGACATCATCTTTCTCTCTGAGTCGAAGGGTGCCTCTAAAACACGTGGTAATCTTTTCTCTAACTCATTTTTATTCTTGCCTGCATCAAAAGCGAATCTTACCAATGCACTTTCGGTAGGTTCCCCTACAATGCTATCGTCCTCTTCGGAAATGGAAGCGTCATTACACAATGCCATTGATATTGCAAGTTGATTTTCGTTGCCAAAAGTATCGACCACTGTCATTTTGTTTTGTGTTAATGTTCCTGTTTTATCTGAACAGATAATTTGAGTGCATCCCAGAGTCTCCACTGCCGTAAGCTTTCTTATTATGGCATTACGTTTTGACATTTTTGTGACGCCTATTGACAGAACAACTGTAACAACAGCAACAAGACCTTCAGGTATTGCAGCAACAGCAAGACTAATGGCCAGCATGAACATTTCTAAAACATGGCCGCCGCTAAACCCGCCGTTTTTTAATACACTGAAAACAAATATAAATATACTGATTCCTAAAACACCGATACTCAACACCTTGCTTAAAGATGCGAGCTTATTTTGAAGAGGTGTTTTTTCATTTTCAGTACGGGATATGATCCCTGCAATTTTCCCCATTTCTGTGGACATTCCGGTACCTACCACCACACATTCGCCACGGCCATACACTGCATTTGTGCCCATATAGGCCATATTGTACCGGTCCCCCAAAGGCACCTCTTCGTTTTTTGACGAACTTAGTATATTACTTGTTTTTTCCACAGGCACTGATTCCCCCGTAAGAGAGGCCTCTTCAACCTTCAAGCTTGAAGCGTCAATTATACGCATATCGGCAGGAATAGAGTCCCCGGCTTCCAGAAGAACAATATCTCCGGGTACTATATCTTCGGACTTAATCTGCAAAACACGGCCATTTCTTTTTACCTTTGAATAGGGGGATGACATTTGCTGAAGGGCTTCAATGGCCTTTTCAGCCTTGCCCTCCTGGA
>CAYMLJ010000152.1:0-4657 GCA_964391395.1 uncultured Ruminiclostridium sp.
ATGGCATCCATTGCGGCTCTTACTGTACGGCCGGTATAAATTACATCATCAACTAAAATAACATTTTTATTCACTACAGAGAAAGGAATATCAGTGGAGTTTAATACAGGGTCCTGGGTAAAGTCTGAAAGATCATCACGGTATAAACTGATATCAAGGACTCCTAAATCTATTTGTGTACCTTCTATTGATTGAATGGCTTTCACAAGCCTTGTTGCAATGGGCACTCCACGTGTCTTAATACCGATAATGCAAAGGTCATCTGTTCCGTGATTTTTCTCAATTATTTGATGTGCGATGCGGACTATAGCACGCTCAACCGACACTTCATCCATAATTTGAGCCTTCAGTTTCACTGTGATCACCCCCGCAAAACATTTGTAAAGTGGCACAAAAAAATCTTGTCCTGAGCAGACAAGATTGTATTTCACTAAATTTCAGGCAAGCGTTATAAACCGCAAAGCGCCTGATTTAACGATATTTAACATCTTGTCGGCATCTCTGTACCAAACTTAAAGACATTTTGTTCTTTCATATTGTAGCATTATGAATCGAGTAATGCAATATCCTTACCAATCATTTTTATATAATTATATAAGAACTAGAGCTCATTCTTTAAAATGAATACAGCATTATAAAATAATTTATTTATATTTAATATGACAGCTTTTTGTTATATTTTATGGTCCTTCATACCCCGGAGTAAGTAGAGGCCAATGGGTACTAGAAGAATACTTATCCATTGAGAGACGGATAATCCCAGATATATGCCTCTTGCTGCATCATAACGGAAATATTCAAGTATAAAGCGAATAATGCCATAACCCATAAAATACAATCCTAAAATCTGACCTGAACGCCGTTCTTTACGCGAATAAATAAAAATACCGATGAACAGTATCAAGTTCAAAGCCGATTCAAGGAGTTGAATTGGGAATAGAGTAATTTCTTGCGGGGCTACTGAATCGGGATGGAAATGTAATCCAAAAGGCGGAGCCATGGGTCTTCCATAGCAGCAACCGGCACAGAAACAACCTAGGCGGCCAATGGAATGGATTAAGGGAATAACTGGAACCATAATTTCAATCAGATTAAAAAAGTGCAATTTATACTTCCGGGCATATATGTAAACAGCCAAGATCCCTCCTATAAGGCCGCCATAAAAAACGAATCCATAGGTAATTAGCTCGGTTATCATTAGCCAAGAGAAGGTGACATGTCCCTTTCTATTTAGTAGCTGAGGAATTGTGATTGTAAGGTATAGAAACTTCGCGCCTAGGAATGCACCTATGCCGGCATAACAGATAGCGAAGATGATGTCTTGTCTCGGCACTCCCTTCTTGCTTGAAAAGAAAACTGCTACAGTGCTACCCGTAGCCACTCCTAATACAATTAGAAGACCGTAAATTGATATTTTTAAACCAAATATATAAATAAATGGCAGCATCCTATTTCCTCCACGTTGCGTAATGTGGGTAAAAGAAAGCTACTCATAATTGAGTAGCTAAGCTCTGAATTACGGGCATGTACAAATTAATAACCTTAACCCATTAACTGCTGCCCCATATTACCTAAAATACCAACACATGCGACGCATGCAATAAACCCGACCGCACATATAGCTATTGCAATAATACTCAAAACAACACCCGCTGTAGCCATACCAGATGGGTTCTCTTTCTTAGCGCTAATTCCCAGAATCAACCCTACAATACCTAAAACAATTCCTAAAAGAGCCCCATAACCAAAGAATACACATACAACCGCAACTATTCCTAACACAAGAGAGGCAATAGCTTTTCCATTTCCTTGACCACCGTTTTCTGACATATCAAAAACCTCCAAATAATTATTACCGTTTGCAAAACGGCAAAAAGCTAGTTTTAATGTATTCTATTATAAAAAATCATATTCAGCTTCTCCATATCCGGAACTTGACAATCCAAATATGTCTATAAAACTGATTTCCTGTAATTACCGTTATTGTAGCAAAACTTTAACAAGAAATCAATAAATATATCAAAATACATAATAATACATCATAATTTTCGCTTTATGCATATTTGAGTAAACTTTGAGTATTGCAAAAAGCAGTAATACAGATTGATAGTGCTATTGCAATTTGTTGATTGATATGGTAAATGAGGTTATAATTTAAAATAATAATTCTGTTCGGAGGTTTGCATGTCAGACTATCTAATGATAGTAGCTCTTGCTACTGTTATTATTATATGTACGAGCATTAATCGGTACTTTAAGAGAAAAAAGAAACTAAGAAAAGTTATTCAGGATTCATGGAGCGTTTTACCTGAAAATTGTTACGATGAGTATGACTATAAATCTTTTTCTCAGTTGTATTTTTTTCGCAAACATAAAAGTCTTGATATGATTATAGATGACATAACATGGAATGATTTAGAGATGGACAGCTTTTACAGTCTAATAAACAGCACTATGACATCTATGGGTGATAATGTTTTGTATTCTCTTCTTAGAACCCCTTTATATGATAAGGACAGATTTATAGACAGATTGGAAATAGTTGATTACTGGTCTGATCATATGGATGATCGCGAAAAAACACAGGTAGTATTGGCGAACTTCGGAAAATTCAGACCCAGCCGAATAGATGTGTTGATTGATAAATGTGACTTTCTAAAACTAAAGAATCAATGGGTGTTCAAGCTCTTAACTTTTGCTCCGATTCTTGCTCTACCATTATTTTTGTTTAGTATTGGATATGGAGTGCTATGGATCATCTTTAGCTTAGGAATTAATGCTCTTTACCATGAATCCAAGGTAAAAGAAATACATTTAGGATTAGAGGCAGTAACCCAGGCTACAAGAATAGTGACCCTGGCAAAGAAACTATATAAAAATAAACCTTCTGGACTTAATAAAAAATATGAAAACATAAAAACACAATATAAAAAGCTTAAACCAATATTGGGAAAAGGTTCTCTAAATAGCGTTATCGTAGGATTCACAGGTAATATAAGCATAGATATACTGTCTTTGTTTAATATGGTTTTTTTGGTTGACTTGTGGGTGTATCAATCCGCCATAAATTTCATAGAAAAACACCATAAAGATTTTGCCTGTCTAATAGAAGCGACAGGTGAAATAGATGCGACTATAAGTATCGCATCATATAGAGAATACCTTTCAGATGAGAGCAATAATGCTTTTTGTTGTAACCCTGAAATATTGTGGAATTCGTATAACGATAATTTTTATATACATGCTGATGATGTATTGCATCCCCTTATAAAGAATTGCGCTCCTAATCCCATTAACTCAATAAAACCGACACTTGTTACCGGGTCTAATGCTTCGGGGAAATCAACGTATCTTAAAACTATTGTAATTAATACTCTTTTAGCCCATACTCTGGGTTTTTGCTTAGCAAAAAAATGGACATCTAGACCATTGTTTCCCATTACCTCTATGGCTTTAAGAGATAGTATAATAAATGGAGAAAGCTATTTTATTGCTGAAATAAAATCGCTTAAAAGGATATTTTCAAGTGTAAATAACGAGATAACATGCCTTTGTGTAATAGATGAGGTGCTGCGGGGAACCAATACAGTTGAGAGAATAGCTGCGTCCTCAAGGATTTTATATGCATTGGCAAGTGAAAATACTTGTATCTTTGCAGCTACTCACGATATTGAACTAACAAATATTCTTTCAGATGTTTTTACAAACAAACATTTTGAAGAGATAATCAATGATGATGATATTAAATTTGATTATACAATTAAGGACGGGAAAGCCAAATCTCGGAATGCTATAAAGTTACTTAAAATAATGGGATTTAGTGAAGATGTTATCAAGAAGGCAAATAACGCAGTCGAAGCGTTTGAACAACAAAATAGGTGGACAAAATTGGAAGGAGACTAAAAGTGAAAAAACTTATATCATGGAATGTCAACGGATTAAGAGCGGTAATGGGAAAGGGTTTCCTAGATTTCTTTGACAGCAAAAACCCAGATGTGCTTTGCTTACAGGAAATAAAGCTTTCGGAAGGGCAGCTTGACTTGGAGTTAGAGGGATATGAGATGTATTATAACTATGCCGAAAAGAAAGGCTATTCAGGAACTGCTATCTATACGAAAATAAAGCCAATAAATGTTACATATGGTATCGGGATAGACAGGCATGATCACGAAGGTCGTGTTATTACATTAGAATTTGAAGGCTGCTACCTGGTTAACGTATATACACCGAATTCTCAGAGAGAATTGGAGCGTCTATCATATAGAATGGAATGGGAGGATGATTTCAGAGAGTATCTTCTATCCCTTGATAAGGTCAAGCCCGTAATAATTTGTGGAGATTTAAATGTAGCACATAAAGAGATTGATCTAAAGAATCCAAAGACAAACCGCCGGAATGCAGGGTTTACAGATGAAGAGCGAAACAAGTTTTCAGAGCTCTTAGAAGCCGGTTTTACCGATACATTCAGGTATTTTTATCCCGACAAAACAGGAGCCTACACATGGTGGTCATATATGTTTAAAGCCAGGCAGAACAATGCCGGGTGGCGTATTGACTATTTTTGCGTGTCTAAATCTTTGGAGAGTAAAATAGAGGATGCTATTATTCATTCCGATGTTATGGGTTCCGACCATTGCCCCGTAGAGCTTTTGATTGA
>CAYMLJ010000153.1:0-4594 GCA_964391395.1 uncultured Ruminiclostridium sp.
GGTATTTAAAACTTGTAACATACCTCAAAAATCTATATACTTAAGTTCAATGGTTATTATCGGCAACCGTAAAATATGGGGGTAAGAAAATGGCACAAAGAAAAAAACGCCTAGGAGACCGTTATGACGGTAGAAAACTGAGATCCCTTGATCCATTTTATAAAATAATCCCTTATATTATGAAAACCCGTATCGATGCGCAGAACTATTTTGAGGAGAAAATTGAAATCAGCAGCACCGAATCTTTCATAATACGAAAACGCAAGGAAACGGGCGAGAGAATTTCTTTTCTTCATGTTATTATTGCCGCAATGGTTCGTACTATTTCCCAGAAGCCTGGAATTAACAGATTTGTGGCAGGCCAGAAAATCTTTGCCCGTAATGAAATCTTAATATCCTTTGTCCTAAAAAAGGAATTCAATGAAGAAAGCCCGGAGACCACTCTAAAGGTAAAGTTCAATGCAGATGACACCTTTATGGATGTGGTCAGGAAGGTTAACACCGCAATAGAGGAAAATCAGGGTTCGGATACAAAAAATGATACCGATAAGCTTGCTAAGCTAATTATGGCAATACCGGGGCAGTTGGTTAGATTTTTGGTGTGGGTTCTAAGATGTTTAGATTACATAGGTCTTATGCCAAAGATAATAAATAGGCTGAGCCCTTTCCACACCAGTGTTTTTATTACCGATTTGGGCTCAATAGGAATTCAGCCCGTATATCATCATCTTTATGATTTTGGTACCACCAGCTCATTTGTGGCTTTCGGTATAAAAATGAAAGAAAAGGTTATTAATTCAGATAATGAAATAACAAACAAAAAGTATGTTCGTGTGTGCGTAGTAACAGATGAAAGGATTGTTGACGGTCACTACTTCGCAACAGCCTTCAAGCTTTATCGCAATCTAATAAAAAAGCCGGATGCTCTGGACCAGCCGCCCGAACAAGTTTATGATGATGTAGATTAATTTGCTAAATATTTACCCGTTTCCAGAATGTGGGGGCGAAAAGTATCAACATAGGGTATATCTCCAGCCTTCCAAAAAGCATGGTAAATGAGAAAATAGTTTTACTTAAGTCAGAATAATCTGCAAAGTTACCCATTGGGCCTACAACTCCAAGGCCGGGACCAATATTATTTATTGTGGCTGCTACGGCTGAAAAATTAGAAACCATATCAAAACCGTCAAGAGAAACCAATAAAAGAGCTATTGTAAAAAGGACAATATATATAAAGAAATAGTTCATTACACTGAACAATACATCACCATCTACGGTCTTTCCCCCATACTTAACAGTATAAACAGACCTTGGGTGTATAATTCTTCTGACCTCACGTTTTATAGTCTTAAACAGCAAAAGAAAACGAATACACTTTATACCGCCACCGGTAGATCCTGCACTGGCACCGATAAACATGATAATTATCAAAATAGATTTACTGAAAACTGGCCAAACGTCAAAATTTGTAGACGAAAATCCGGTGGTTGTCATTATAGAGCTCACTTGGAAAGAAGCATGACGGAGGCTCTCCCAACCCGATCCGAATATAGAGCCCCAAATATTCCATGCAATTAACAATATTGCTCCAGTTGCAGTAAATAGGTAAAAACGGAATTCCTCATCCTTAAAGGTATTTTTTATGCTCCCCTTCAGGGCCTGAAAATAAAGTGTAAAATTAATGCCGAAGAGAAACATAAATATGGTTATAATAACTTCAAAATACACATTATTATATGCGCCTACGCTGGTATTCATGTTTGAGAAGCCACCGGTGCCGGCAGTTGAGAAAGTATGAATCAAGGTATCATAGAGCGGCATTCCGCTTAGCAGAAGCAATAATATTTGAACCAATGACAGCCCAATATACATAAGATAAAGTATTTTTGCGGTTTGTCCTATTTTAGGAACCAGCTTGCCGGGATCAGGTCCGGGGCTTTCGGCCTTCATAATATGCAGGTTGTTAGCTCCTGCGGCCGGCAAAACAGCTAACATCATTACAAGAACGCCCATGCCTCCCATCCAGTTGGTAAAGCTTCTCCAAAACAGAATGCCCTTAGGAAGGCTTTCAATTTCTCTTAAAATTGAAGAGCCGGTTGTTGTAAAGCCCGAAACAGTTTCAAAAAAAGCATCTATATATGATGGTATAGCACCGCTTATATAAAACGGAAGAGCCCCAAAAAGAGAAACCAGTATCCATCCCAAAGATACAATGGCAAACCCGTCTCGGGCATAAATATTCTTATTGCGCGCAGGAAGTTTATACATGGTAAAACCAATAACGATTAGGGCTATTATAGTTATGATAAAGGCCGAAATATCATTTTGTTTATATATTATCGCTACCAATAATGACGGCAACATACTTGCTGCCTCAACCAGAAGCAGAATTCCCAGGTTTCTTGATATCATTGCAGCATTCATTGTTATCCTCCAATTGAAACAACAACTTCATTAAAATCTGAAATGAGCTTATCGACTGAAATAACAATAACATTGTCCCCCAACTTTATCATATCATCGCCGTGGGGAATGATAATATCATTCTTCCTCGCTATAGCACCAATGATTACTCCCTTTAAAAGTTTAAGCTTTTTTAGGGGAATATTTAAAAACTTTGTGGTTTTATTTGCTACAAATTCAAGAACCTCCGCCTCACCATCAACAATTTTATACACTGTTTCGGCAGGGTTACCCATAGCATTGCTTAGGCCTCTGACAAATTTTAAAATATAATTTGTAGTAATAAGTTTTGGGCTGACAATACTATCCACACCAAGGTCATGAAATAATTCTGGGTTATCGATTCTTGTAGTTTTTACAATAACCTTCTTTACCCCACTTTGCTTTGCCATCATTGCAGATATGAGGTTTTCCTCATCTCGTCCTGTTAAAGCAATAAAAGCATCCATTTCGCTGAGATTTTCTGAATCAAGAAGTGCTTTATCGGTTCCATCACCGTTTATGACCAAAGTATCCGGAAGCATCTCTGCAAACTCAATACTTCTTTCCCTGTCCATTTCTATAATCTTTACCTTTATGTCGTTTAGCTTAAGGTTCATAGCCAGATAATGAGCAATCATGCCGCCGCCTACCACCATGACCTTTTTAATTTTTTGAGTGCATTTGCCGATTTGCTTGCAAAATGCAAAAACATCATTAGGCCGTCCTATAATGTTAAGTCTGTCATCAGCGGCTATTTCAAATTCACCATTAGGTATAATAACCTCATTCCCTCTTTTAACAGCACCAATAAGGATATTAGACAAATATTTTCCGGCCAAATTCTTGAGGGGAATACCGATTATAGGCATATCATTAGTTGCCGCTATTTCTACAAATTCTATTCTACCTTTTGCAAAATGTTCAACATCGGCAGCTGAGGGGAACCTTAATAAACGTGCTATTTCACGAGCCGCAGCTTGCTCCGGGTTTATTACGAGGTCCAGCCCCAATTCCTGTTTTAATACCGTAAGCTCATTGGCATATTCAGGATCTCTGATTCTGGCTATAGTATGACTTGCCCCCAGCTTTCTTCCGGTCAAAGCACATACCATGTTCATCTCGTCACTGGAAGTTGCCGCTATTAGAAGATCAGCATTTTTAACCCCAGCCTCCATCATGATTTTTGTGCTTACTCCGTTTCCTTTGATGCACAGGACATCCAGAGCCTCACTGGCCTTTCTCAGTGCTTCCGGATTTTTATCGATAATAGTAACATCATGGTTCTCCTTTGATAGATGCTCTGCTAAGCTGTGACCGACCTTACCATCACCGATTATAATAATTTTCATTCAAACACTTCTTTTCTTATTTTTATAAATACAACTTTATATTAGGTTGTACCACTTCAGAATAGTAACTAAAATGCTACTTGTCAATAACATTTGTTTTTTTACATTCGTATGGAAACCTCTGATTGAAATAGATATATGTATTTATCCTTTACTTTCTTATCAGTTATCTTTTCTAATGCTCTTTCATAATTATCCAGCTGGAACTTATACCTGTCTTTTATTATATACTCGTTTCCCTTAGGTACATAATCTGTTTTATAGTCTATTAGTACAACCCCGTCCTCTTCTTCAAAGAAACAATCTATTACACCTTGCAGCAATACGGTTTCTTCCTTCATGTATTTCTTATTTTCTTTCCCGTATAGCTCTTCGAAAGGAATTGCAATATTAAACGGTATTTCACGGCTTATACTTTTTGCAGTTAACATTCTTTTACCCAATTCAGATTCAAAGAATCTTTCTAACATTCTAGTATCTATGCTCCCGACTTGCTTTACCGTTAAAAGGTCCTTTACAACCATTTGTTCAACCTGATTATCTATAATTTTCTTATATTTTACTCCTGTACTCATTTTTATTTCGTCTAAGTCCAAGTGCTGCATGATAAAATGGGTTACGGTTCCTTTTTCGGCTGCACTTAAGCCCTTCTTTTCTTCCAAAAACATAGGTTTTTTAACAAGGGAAGCAGTAAAGAAAGGCAGGGCTGTGCTTTCCTCAGATGATTGGATATTGAATCTTCGTTTTAGCTCTGTAACAGAAACCTTGGCAGGTATATAGGCCGCCTCTTTGTATTCATA
>CAYMLJ010000154.1:0-4588 GCA_964391395.1 uncultured Ruminiclostridium sp.
GCAATAAATATATTCTTGATGGAATGATGGGGATGGGAGAGGATAAAAGTTTAAGGTTCTAATATACAAAAAAATGAACGGCATACACCGAGAGAACTGCATAAAAACAGGCGCTATGTGAGCGCGGTCGTCCTGCCGGTAGATTACAAGCTCCCGTAAAATTTCGCAAAGTTCAGTAATCTCCTTCTGCTCTGTCAGAAGAATTTTTTGATCCGGTGGGATAAGAAAGATCCGCCGTTTCGTTTTATTCATTCTGTTCCCTCTTCCGTATTTCTAAATAATAATGCTCTGTGGCAGGGTTAAGGGTAACCTTTGTCACGTTGTTTGACAGATCAAAGCCAAAGTTTTGCCTTACAATTTCGATGTGTTCTGTGTTGGTCAACTCAGCGGTCAATCCTTCAAAATTCAGATTGCTTCCAAGGTGTGATACCATATCGTAGCCCTGTATTCCTATATTTTCCGAACCCGTACAGGCAAAGTCAAAACTTGGGCTTTTATGAAGTCTGGCGGTTAGGGTAACACTTTCCCCGGCGGGGATGGTAACCGGAAATTCCAGATAGAGCACACGCTTAAGAACATTGGTTTCCGAAATAATATCAAGCAAACGTCCGTCCTGATACCGGTCGGTAACGGCATGAGAGAAGGAGCCATGCTGATACAGAAGCTCAGCCACAGCGCCGATAAATAGTTCTCTGGAAATGTCTGTGGGTAAGTCGGTACCATCCTTGTACTGCATAAAATAATCGGTGACCAGCTCATCCATCACATCGCCCAGCACTGACTGGTACCGGGTTACGGTGGCCGATACCCCGTCAAGCTCATTACCTCTTTCGCAAGCACCGTTTTTATATCCTTCCAGATTATAGTCTGAAATATCCTCGCCAATTACAATCAGCAGCTTGCGATCCGGGCGCATGGAGATGCCGTCGGGTACAAAATAGCTGTACTGCCGAAATCCATTGTCTTCCCACCCCATTCCTTCAAAGCCATATTGCAATAGTATGGTCTTGTTTTGATCAATGGTAAAGGAAATGGCCTGGGTTGCCGCTTGATATTCTTCAAGGGGGGCTTCAAAATCGGAAAATTCATATACGGTTATCTTTTGGTTAAGTTCAGGATAGGGAGATAATGCGTTTTGTTGATAGCTTCCATCCTTCAAAAGCTCCTTATAGTCTTCCCAGCTGTTAAGCTGCTTGAGGTTTGCGCTTCCGCCCGGATCGTCCGCGCCTATAACACCCATGAAACCACCTGAATAGCTGCCGGGGCGCAGTGTCGGCTGAATCCATTCCCCATCTATCATGATATCCGGCTGTTGTTTAGTCAGTTCATGAAAGCTTCCCGTAAAAGGGTAGAGAGCAGTTATCCTTTGCTCCTTTTCCAAATGGTTGGACAGGACATATTTGTCTTGTACCTGCGCACCCCAAGCGCGCAGAGCTTCTTCGCCGGCAAGAGAAAAATCGTAGGAAATATGGCGCTCAGCAGTAATCTCATTGTTGGCTCCGTCCAGCGTAAGGGGGAACACGGGTCCGGCATAGGACATGAATAAGGTACTGCCTTCAGAATGGCCACTTCCACCGCTGCCCACTTTACCGCCGTCTCCGGGGCTCGCCCCAAAAGGAAATAGGTTCTGCCAAAACAGGATGCCACCAAGGCCGACCACTAAAATGGCGCAGGCAGCTATGGTGCTCCAGACCTGCCATTTGGGACGAATGGTTCTCGGTTTTGTATCCTGTGCCTCCTCAATAAGGTCATCGCGAATTCCTGTGATGGCATCAAACAGTTTTTTCTCCCGTTCCAGATTCATATCGTCACCTCTTTCTCTATTAAATAGGTTTGCAGGCTTTTTCGCAGGCGGAACATACGTCCGGCCAGTTTATTGGGTGTAATGCTGCAGCAGGCAGAGAGCTTTTGCAGTGCTTCGCCGTTCCAGTATCTGCGAATAAAGAGAATTCGATTCGATGGAGAAAGGGTATCCAGCCAATTGCTTATATGCTGTGAGAGTGCCTGCCCTTCCAGTATTTCCTCTGTTGTTCTTGTGTCGGGAATACAGTCGGATAGCTCTGATAAAAGCTCATCTATCCCCGCATTGCGTTTCTGCGCCCGGTTGTAGTGCCAGCGGTTGATGGAAAGGTTGCGTACAATCTTACCGAGCCATGTGCGAAAAGCCATGGGCCTTTCGGGCGGGATTACATTCCATACCTTTTGATAGGTATCGTTAACGCATTCCTCGGCATCTTCTGAGACCGAAAGAATGTTTATGGCAAGGCTGTAACAAAATCTACCGTATTTATAATCGGTTTCTCGGATGGCCGCTTCATCACGTTTCCAGTAAAGCGCAATAATTGCATGGTCTTCCATTGAACCCCTCCTCTAATGTGTAATAAACTGCCCTCACTTATATAGACAGGAAAAAATGTGGAATATTCGCCCTATATAACTCTATTTTACTATAACGAGAGTAAAGATTTTCTCCACCTACTAGATAATGAGTAGAAATTACTATCTCAGGCGAGGGTATATCTCCCCCGTCTCGGGTTTCAACGACTTGGGGCTCGTTCGAAATCTTTGATTTCGGTAACAGATGAGGCGGTTATATAAACTTATTTTCTATATTATGAATCCAAGTGTGATATATTAGGAATATGAGCTTAACATATGGAATCGAAGATAAAGGATAAAACTTATGGAAAATAAGCAGATTATAGTTGTAGGCGGAGGCGCAGCCGGAATGACAGCTGCCATTTCTGCCCGGAGGCTTGGTGCAGATGTTACAATATTAGAAAAGAATCCGCGGGTAGGTAAAAAAATTCTGGCTACCGGTAATGGCCGCTGTAACTATACTAATATCAATGCTGATATCAGCTGCTACAACGGAGATAATCCCAAATTCGTCCATAGTGCATTATCAGATTTTACTATAGAAGATACCCTTAAATTTTTTGAGGAATTAGGAATTGAGAATAAGGTGGAGGATTTAGGCAAGGTTTTCCCCATGTCGGATCAGGCATCAAGTATTCTGGATGTTCTTTTATATGAGCTAAATAATATAGGTGTAAATATAGTTTGTGAAGCAAATGTAAAGGATATCAGCAAAAAGGGACAAGAATTTATTATACGATTGGAAAACGGTACTGAATATAGAGCTGATAGTGTTATTCTTACCCCCGGAGGAAAAGCTATGCCATCAAGCGGGTCAGACGGAGACGGCTACGAGTTGGCAAAAAAGCTGGGGCATAGAATAACCGACATTTTTCCTGCTCTGGTGCAGATTATGCTGGACGGCCAATATTTCAAACGTATTGACGGAGTAAAATTTGTAGGAACAGCCGAAATAATCCATAAAAACAAATCTATAGTTAAAGATAGGGGAGATGTTCTCTTTACAAATTACGGTGTGTCGGGGCCTCCTATCTTGCAAATAAGCAGAAAAGCCGGAGAATTTTTAAATCAGGGGAAAGAGGCATATGTAAAGTTAGATATGCTGGATATCATGACTGAAGATGAAGTTAGAGCCCTTATTAAGAAACGCTTTGGAAATAATCACGAGAAATCTGTGGAATTCAGTCTTGTAGGACTAATAAATAAAAGGCTTATACCGGTAATTTTAGCAGAGGCAGGGATAGGGGATATAAAGCGTTCGGTTTTAGACCTGTATGCTAATGAAATAGAGAACATATCTAGCATACTAAAGGATTGGAGATTCAAAATCAGAGGAACTAAAAGCTGGCCCAGCGCACAGGTTACAGCCGGAGGGATAGTTACAGACGAAATAGACCCAAAAACAATGGAATCAAAGCTAGTTAAATCCCTCTATTTTGCCGGTGAACTCCTGGATATTGACGGACAATGTGGGGGATTTAATCTGCAGTGGGCCTGGTCATCGGGATTTGTTGCAGGAAAGAACGCAGCAAAATGAAAGCATAATCGAAGGGAATATAAGCCTATATGGTAAGACTATCAAATATTATAGTGGGAATTAAAGAGGCTCCGGATTGGAATACTGAAAGACTGGCGCTGCAAAGCATTATACTATCAAAGCTGAAAATAGAAGAGCATGAGCTTATAGATTTTATCATATTCAAAAAATCAATTGATGCCAGAAAAAAGAACGATATTCACTATGTTTATACTGTTGATGCTGAGGTAAAAAGTGAAGATTTTATCCTAAAAAAGCACGCTAAAAATGGCATAATACCCACCCCCGATTTAGCGGCATACAGTCTAAGCTTTGGTACCGGAGAAATGCATGAACGGCCTGTTATAATAGGCATGGGCCCCGCGGGATTATTTGCGGGTTTGCTGCTCTCAAGATACGGATATATGCCTATCATCCTAGAAAGAGGAGACGATGTTGACACCAGAGCCCAAAAAATAAATACATTTTGGAAAACCGGCTTACTGGATAACGAAAGTAATGTTCAGTTTGGTGAAGGAGGAGCGGGGACTTTTTCGGACGGTAAACTTACCACATTGATTAACGACCCTCGATGTCGTTTAGTTCTGGAAGAGTTTATGAAGGCAGGTGCTCCGCCGGAAATACTCTATAAAAGCAAGCCCCACATAGGAACTGATTTACTCAAAACCACGG
>CAYMLJ010000155.1:0-4581 GCA_964391395.1 uncultured Ruminiclostridium sp.
CCCCATTTAACAGCATGAACTGCATGACCAATATTAATCGACTCAATATCTGTATTTGAGTCAATTTTAGGTTTGGGTGTAATTATCGGAGCATAATCACCCGGGTAAATCTCCCCTGCTTTCTTCAATAATTGCTTTTCTATTTTATTCACTAATCCGGCAAAGTCATCAATATCCTTTTCAGGAATATAAAATCTGCCACACATATATAATTTCCTCGCTTTAGACCTGTAACAATGTAAATACAGCATTACGTAACTATATCTATATGTAATTAAATAATAAGGACTAAACTTTAATTCGTTTAGCCCCTCTATTTATATTATTATACTTCCATAATTTCTTCGATTTTTGCTTCGACTATTTTATCTACCTTTTCTATATATTCATCAGTAAACTTCTGAATATCTTTTTCGGCAATCTTAAGTTCATCTTCGGTAATTTCCTTTGACTTCTCACTCTTTTTAACGCTTTCTACAGCATCACGACGAATCTGCCTTATTGCAATCTTATTATTTTCACCAAGCTTTTTTACTTCCTTTGTTAAATCAATTCTTCTTTCTTCAGTTAATGGTGGAAACATAAGGCGGATCACTTTCCCATCATTGTTGGGATTTATTCCAAGGTCTGACATATGGATAGCTTTAACAATATCATTAAGTATTTTGGCATCCCAAGGTTGAATAATAATTTGTCTTGCTTCAGGTACTTGAATATTGGCAATTTGAGTAATCAACGTAGGTGTTCCGTAGTAATTAACGGTAATCTTATCCAAAAGGCGCGGATTAGCTCTGCCTGCACGGATTGACCCAAGTTCATCCTTTAAATAATTAATAGATTTGTCCATCTTTTTGGTAAACTCATCATAATTCTTACTCATTTTATTAAACCTCCTTAGCAACAAATGTACCAACTTTATTACCGTTTAAAACCTTTATAATATTTTCAGGTTCTTTTATACTAAACACATGTAGAGGAATATTATTGTCCATACATAGGGATGTTGCTGTTGAATCCATAACCCCCAATTGTCGCTGTAATACTTCAAAAAAGGTTATGGTATCAAATTTCTTTGCTTCCGGGTTAAGTTTAGGATCGCTATCATATACGCCATCAACATTTTTAGCCAGAAGTATAACCTCGGCATCAATCTCGGCTGCTCTTAAAACTGCAGCAGTATCAGTAGAAAAATAAGGATTCCCTGTTCCGCAAGCAAATATTACCACTCTCTTTTTTTCAAGGTGTCTGACAGCTCTACCTCTGATATATGGTTCAGCAATTCTTGGCATATCAAGAGCAGTTTGTACCCTGGTTGGAACACCTCTGGATTCCAAAGAGTCCTGTAAGGCTAATGAATTCATAACTGTTGCCAACATTCCCATATGGTCTGCTGTCGTTCTGTTCATACCCTTACTGCTTCGTCCGCGCCAGAAGTTCCCCCCTCCTACAACTATTCCTATTTCAACGCCCATGTCCCATGCAGATTTTATTTTATCACTGATATTGTTTAAAACTGTCTGGTCAATACCAAAGCTCTTTGTGCTTGATAATGCTTCCCCACTTACTTTTAGCATAATTCGCTTAAACTTTAATGCCATAAAACCTCCAAAAACATTAAATATTAAAAATGTTGAATTACAGGCGTAACCCTTATTTAAAAAAAGAAGGTATATGATGATTAAATCGATATACCTCCTTCTTAATTACTTTATTTGTTTCATTACTTCATCAGCAAAATTCTCTTCTTTTTTCTCTAAGCCCTCACCCATTTCAAAGCGGGCGAACCTTCTAATACTGATATTTTCACCAATTGTAGAGATTTTTTCCTGAAGAACCTGCTGAACAGTTTTATCATTTTCTTTAATAAATGGTTGCTCAAGAAGGCAAATCTCATTGTAATACTTTTCGATTCTGCCGTTTACCATCTTTTCGGCAATATTAGCAGGTTTACCTTCGTTAATTGCCTGAGCTTTTAGTATTTCTTTCTCTTTTTCTATTAAATCAGAAGGAACATCTTCCCTCTTGACATATGTTGGATTCATTGCTGCGATTTGCATAGCCACGTCCTTAACAAACGCACGAAAATCTTCATTTTTTGCTGCAAAGTCAGTTTCAATATTAACCTCAACCAAAACACCTATACGACCGCCGCCATGAATGTATGATTCTACAATACCTTCAGAAGCAACTCTACCCGATTTTTTAGCTGCTTTAGCTATACCTTTTTCACGGAGATATTCGATTGCTTTTTCTAAATCGCCGTTAGTTTCCATAAGAGCTTTTTTGCAATCCATCATACCGGCACCGGTACGATCGCGTAAATCCTTTACCATACTAGCATTAATTTCCATTATATTATCCTCCTAACCGTGTTAAGTACTATTATTCGTTTTCTACTACCTCTTCTGAATCGGGATCCTCGTCTGCATTTTCTACAGGCACATCTTCGAGTTCAATTTCAGAGCCACCATCCTCTGTTTCTGAGGCAGCTGAACCCATTTCGCCCTGCTTTGATTCTATGACAGCATCGGCCATTTTCCCGCTGATAAGCTTGACAGCTCTGATAGCGTCATCATTACCCGGAATAACATAATCAACTTCATCAGGGTCACAATTAGTATCAACTATGGCAACGATAGGAATACCCAGTATTCTTGCTTCTAATATAGCATTTCTTTCTTTCTTAGGATCAACTATAAATAATGCTACCGGTAGTTTTTTCATCTCAACTATACCGCCAAGATTCTTCTCCAATTTTTCCATTTCGAGATTTAACTTACTAACCTCTTTTTTGGGAAGAACATCAAAAATACCGTCTGATTCCATCTTCTTTAGCTCAAGAAGACGATCAATACTCTTGCGAATAGTTTTAAAGTTTGTTAGCATACCACCTAACCATCTGTTGTTTACATAGAATTGTCCGCAACGTTCAGCTTCTTCTTTAATTGCGTCCTGAGCTTGCTTCTTGGTACCGACAAAAAGAATATTTCCGCCGTCCATAACCAAATCTCTGATGAAGAAATATGCTTCATCAATTTTCTTAACTGTCTTTTGAAGGTCAATGATATAAATACCATTTCTTTCGGTGAAGATGTATTCCGCCATTTTAGGGTTCCATCTTCTTGTCTGGTGACCAAAGTGTACACCTGCTTCCAGCAGCTGTTTCATTGAAATTACTGACATAATAATGTCCTCCTTGTTTTTTCCTCCGCTATCTTCTTCTTTGCAGAGGACACAGAATTAATTGCTGTGCACACCTCTGTAAATCTAATAGCGTGTGTATTAAAAATACCCGTAATATTATAGCATACGGGCAGTTTAATTGACAAGTAGCGATCTAAATTTCCTATGTAAAGTAATAAATAAATAATCTTAATCCACTTTAGAATCATGGTTTGGATTTCGCTTAACTAGAATAGCTGCCTTTGTTATTGCAGAAATAACATCCACCTCAAATTGTGCCTTTAGATTGTTAATTTTAGAATATATTTCACCTCTCTGTGTTACAATATATTGAGGCGGCAAATCATTTAGGGCTTTTGCGGCTATATCATATCTACAACGTTCGCAGGTACACACTTTAATATCTCTTAAAATATCTTCCATGGCACTTAAAACGATTTCTTCCATATAATTTTTCATTTGGTGCATATAATTGCCCTCCTGTATTGTTCTATCTAAATCTTAGCATATTAATTTAAAAAAATATATACCATTCTTTTCTAAAATTTATTCTTATATTCTATATTTTTCAAGAAAGGTCTTTCAAAAATGCGTTTAAATTTTATAAAGAAGGGTTCATCTAAATCTATAGGTCTTACAAGTATAGTATGAATACCTTTTATATTACCTCCTAAAACATCTGTAAATAGCTGGTCGCCAAGAATAGCAACTTTATCATACGATAGTCCCATTAGATTAATAGCTTTTTTAAAGGGGCCTCCCAAAGGTTTATGCGCGTTATATAAAAAATCTATACCCAAAGGCTTACAAAAATGCTCCACACGTTTCTTTCTTCCGTTAGAAACAACTATGGCTTTTATTCCGTTATCTTTAAGTGACCTAATAAAGTTGATTACCTTCTCATCGGCTTCTTTTATATGTGTTGCGACTAAAGTATTATCGATATCAAGAATGAGCCCGTTTAATCCTTTATTCTTAAGCATTTCAGGTGTTATGTCGAAGATTGAGTTTACGCAAGCATTAGGCGTTAAAAGGTTTTTCATCAGATCCTCCGGAGCAAAATCTTTCTTTAGCATTATAATTTAATAGTTTTAGCTTACACTAGAAAAAAAAATCATGCAACATCATAAAAAACCACAATGGAAAATTAAAGAAATTATTTACGGAAATAGCCATTGAAGTTATTGTTTGTATAGTTAAAATATGATATATTGTTAGCAAATATATCATATTGAGGAGGTCGCGCTCAATGAAACCATCTGCAATTATTGCTAAGACATTTCCGTTTATGCTGATTCGTTTACTTGCCTATTTAGTCTTTTTCATTGGTATCTGTATTTATACTGCCATAGTGGTTTGGATACTCGGTGCTATTAAACCTGAAGGATTTTTTGCATT
>CAYMLJ010000156.1:0-2793 GCA_964391395.1 uncultured Ruminiclostridium sp.
TCACGTTTTTTGCGGGCGGCGTCTACAATTCCGTTAATAGCTTCACTTGTCCCTTTAGCTACGCTTCTTGCCGCATCTGCTAATGAAAGCCTTGTTATAAGCATAGCCGCAATAATAGCAAGAGTGGTGAGAATTATCATTGTACCCCACTTTTTGAAAACAAAGAGCAACGGTACCCCTACAATTCCGCCTATTATACCTCCGCTGGGCAAAAACTCGCTGCCTTTACCGATAGCGCTTACACCCTCTTTATAGAAAGTGCGTATGTATATGGATAAGGTCATATTTTCATATTTCAGAGCATCATAAAGACCGGCTTGTAGCATGGCCGAAAACAATATAAGAAGTACTAATATTAAATAAAAACGTTTATCTTGGTGTAAAAGCCTTGGTTTGAAGATTTTTACCAAGCCGTGGAACATTACAATCAAAGGAAGAACGTATCCGGACATACCGAATATGCCTCCCACAAATTTTCCAAACAGTTCGCCTAAAGGCCCTACTATATTATCAAAGTAAACACTCAGAGCCATCAATATGCCTATAGCAAATGTTATAAGTCCATTTACTTCTGATTTCAGCTGTTTTGAAGCACCGGACTTGCTGACTTTCTTCTTCTGAACTTTTTTTGCACCGGAAACTGGCCTCTTTTGTACTTTTCTGGGAGCCACAGAATTACCTCCACTATAAATTAACATTAATTCTTATGCAAGTTTACTATATCATATTATTTTGCCCTTTGACAACGTAAGTAATACATGATATTATTTACGATAATTTCACACTCATTAGGTGTGGAGTACTTGGGAAAAATAGAATATAATCTATAGATAGAGGTGCGTTTTTCATAAGTCGCTTAAGGAAGGGTAACGGGTCCTGCGAACTTAAGTAAAAGGGAAGAACGCCGAAGGCAGCGGATGCCGCTTCATCCGCTACCTGGTTGGCCGGCAAACAGCCTTTCAACTGTCGCTATGGCGGAGAGCTATCGGTATGGTTACTTGTAATAACATATGCCTAATGTAATCAGGCTACCGATAGAAATATTTGGTAGCTTTTTTTAATAGCTATTTTCCGTAACATATGTCTTATTAGAACTGACTATTATTAATTGAGAGGAGTGCTCATAATGAAAAAGACATTATTTACAGGTTCATGTGTAGCCTTAGTTACCCCCTTTAATGAAAACGGTGTTGACTTTAAAAAATTTGAGGAGCTTATTGAGTGGCATATAAAAGAAGGTACCGATGCTATATTAATCTGCGGAACCACCGGAGAAGCCAGTACAATGCCCGATGAGGAGCATAAGGAAGTTATCCGCTTTGGAATTGAAAAGATAAATAAACGTGTTCATGTTATGGCAGGAGCCGGAAGCAATGATACAAAACATGCAATCGAGCTTTCTAAATACTGCGAGAGCGTTGGTGCAGATTCTATTTTATCAGTTACACCCTATTACAATAAAACGACACAAGAGGGCCTTTACCGGCATTTTAAAGCCATTGCCGAAAGCATAAATATTCCTGTCGTAATTTATAATGTGCCTTCGAGAACTAATCTTAATATAAATCCTTCTACTTTAATGCGTCTTGCCGATATTGATAATATTGTTGCCGTAAAGGAATGCAATCTGATGCAGGCAGCTGAAATTTTTTATCTTTGCGGAGATAAGTTGGATTTATATTCCGGTGAGGACGCTAATATTGTTCCTTTACTTGCTCTTGGAGGAAAAGGTGTAATTTCGGTTATCGCAAATATATTACCAAAAGATACACATAATATGGTCAAATCCTTTCTTGACGGAGATATTGAAACAAGCCGCAAATTACAGATTAAGTCAGTCCCCGTCGAAAAAGCACTGTTTTGTGAAACCAATCCCATTCCGGTTAAGGCAGCTATGAATATAATGGGATTCGATGTAGGTCCTTGCCGAATGCCATTGGTTGAAATGTCGGAATCCGGTTTTGCACAGTTAAAAAAGGCACTTAATGAATATGGACTAGTATAATTTTATTCTCATCAATATCGGAGGTTATTTAATGATTCGTATACTACTAAACGGATGCAACGGCAAAATGGGGCAAGCAGTCACACGCTCATGTATGTTCAACGAAAAGTTAATGATAGTCGCAGGTGTAGACGCTGTTATTTCAACAGATAAGAGTTACCCCGTATATACCGAACCGAACCACGTCAAAGAGAAGGTTGATATTATTATCGACTTTTCTCATCCCAATGCTATGGACGGGATTCTGAATTATGCAATTGAAAAAGCTCTACCCATTGTTATAGCTACAACAGGTCTCAATGAAGCCCAAAAGGATCTTATTTTCAATGCCTCCAAATCGATACCGGTTTTGCTTTCTGCGAATATGTCTTTGGGAATTAACCTTATGTTGGAATTGGTTAAGCGTGCTACAAAAATGCTTCATGGATCGTTTGATATTGAAATTATCGAAAAGCATCATAACCAAAAAATCGATTCTCCCAGCGGCACTGCCCTTACAATTGCCGATAACATCAATTCGGTACTTCCGGGAAATGAGATGAAATATGTTTATGACCGCCATTCATCAATGCAAAAGAGGACCAGAGATGAAATAGGCATTCATTCAATCAGGGGCGGCACTATAGCCGGAGAGCATACTGTTATATTTGCCGGTAATGACGAAATGATAGAAATCAAGCACACAGCAGTATCAAAGGACCTCTTTGCCGAAGGCGCTATTAAAGCTGCGGTTTTCCTTCACGGAAAAGCCCCCGGATACTATAAAATGCAGGATATATTTTCATAAG
>CAYMLJ010000156.1:2893-4564 GCA_964391395.1 uncultured Ruminiclostridium sp.
CAGGTTTTAGATATTTATCAATTACAGGGTTAATAAAAAAGTTAATTGCCAATCCCGGCAAAGTAAAGCCGAGAAGAATATAATAAATATATATTACAGCCAGAGCAATAGCACTGCCGGTAAACAATACAATAAGCATTGGTGCCATAATAAGTAATATACTTATTAGAAGCACTGCAATATTAGGCAAAAACCTTCCGATGCTAAATAAAAATGCGTTTTTATATAGATATTTAAGTTTCAATTCGTATGTTACCATCATGGGGTAAATATACATACACATCATAATAAACAATATTAAGATTAAAAATAAAATACCGTTTGCGGCGGCAAGCAATATGCTGCTTCCATTCTTACTGAGCTGACTGTACAGATGGAAATCCAATAAGAGGAATATAAATGCGGCTAGGTTAATTAAACTGACAATTAGGCCTTGTTTAAAATTCTCCTTCATTTTATCCTTAAAATCTGACCAATAAAATGTGGGCGTTTCATAAGAAAAACAACGTAAAAGGTAGGTCAATCCGGCTTGTGCCGGCCCTACAGCAATAACAGGAATCGCCATCAACAGTATCATCGGCGGAAATCCGTAAACAAATAAAAAGGCAACTATATCAGCCGGCGACTCCATAGTAAGTGGTATAGAACTTATTAAATAACCGCTTAAAAAATATGAGATTACAATAGCCGGAATATTAAAAACTAAATAAATCAAGTTGAACTGAATAAGCTTCCAAAACTTTCGGCCTAAAACCTGAAAAAATATGGTTATTCTGCTTCTGTTATCCTCGTATACCTCTTCTGGTGCAACATTAAAAACTTTTTCTTCGTCGTTCATAAACAAATCCTTACCTTTATTGATTCTATATTGCATAATTATACTACTTGAACTAGTATTGTAATAGAGTATATCATAAAGTATAAAATAATTTATACTTTTATAAATAATATATTTATTTTTTGAGAGGTAGATATGACTAAGCTTTATATTAAGCAAAAGGTATTTTCCTTTGGTGACAAATACAATATTTATAACGAAAGCGGGCAGCCTGTATTTTCTGTTCAGGGTGAGGTTTTCACATTTGGGGCAAAAATTCACATATATGATGCCACCGGCACAGAGATATTTTTCATACAACAAAAGCTTTTTAGATTTCTACCCGAATATCATATTTACAGCGGGAATACATTAAGCGCTATTATAAAAAAGGAGTTTTCCTTTTTTACTCCAAAGCTGAGTATCCAGAGCGAATTTGGTGACTACACCTTTGTCGGTAATTTATTTGGAATGGATTTTTCCATTCTGCGCAACAATATTTCCGTAGGAGAGCTTCATAAAGTATGGCTGTCCTGGGGTGACAGCTATGAATTAATTATTAATAATGATAACGATATCCCTCTGTTTTGTGCTCTTTCTATTGCCATTGACCATTGTATCCATAACGAAAACAATAACTGATTCTGAAGCAAATTAAGGGTAGTTGGGTCAAATTGCAACTATTTCAGATACAATCTTTTTGGCGTTTTTATATTGACAGAGCCAAATTCAGTATGTATAATAAATCTTGCTGTTCTTATATCCACATATGCGGCCGTGGTGGAACTGGCAGACACGTACGTTTGAGGGGCGTATGCGAGAGCATACCGGTTCAAGTCCGGTCGGCCGCACCA
>CAYMLJ010000157.1:0-4552 GCA_964391395.1 uncultured Ruminiclostridium sp.
ATCATTAGATAAAGCATCTCATTTACCGGTGTGGGAATATTGTGTTTTTTCCCTAGATTAATCACAGCCAAAGCAAAGCTTTCGACCTCGGTTTTTCTCCCTGCTTCTATGTCTTGAAGCATGGAGGTTTTACCCGAGGGAGAGAGGGTTTGTATTATTTTAATATACTTCTCTATATCAGCCTCGGAAAGAGATACACCCTCTTTTTCAGCAAGAGGAATAACCTCTCTGCACGCTATAGCCAAAAGTTTTTGTGCATCGGAGCTTGTGGCATAAACCCCATAGGGCGCTCTAAGTATGGCCGAAGTTTGGTTAATCCCTACATTGAGCATAAATTTCCACCACATCTCCTTGCGTATATCATTCGGAATAGAGTAATTTATTCCGGCTTTCGAGAAGATTTCGGCAACTAATGCAGCTTTTCCTCTAACCTCGGGATAATATTCACCGAAGACTATCTTTCCCATAGTGGAGAATTTTACCTCACCATTCTCCCTTAATGCATCAATACCAACCGAAAATCCGTGAAGGACCTTATCCCTGCCAAATGTCTCGCTTAGAATGTCCTCACTGGTTATTCCGTTTAATAATGAAAGAATAATTGTATCACTGCCTACTAATGGAGTAATTGTATTGATTGCTTCTTGTAAATTGAGTCCCTTAACGGATATTATAATAAGCTCAGCTTTTGAATCAGCAACCTTTGGAATTTGTAAATCGAAAAAATATCGTTTTCCGTTAATAACAATGCCACTTTTATATTTTAATAACCGCTTATCATCAATAATCACCTTAACACAGTTTCTGTCATAATCATTTAAAATTGAGCCATATGTTGCTCCAACTGCCCCAAGACCTATTATATGAACAGTTTTAATTTCATTTAGCATCTTTAACCTCCAAATAGATAATAATATGATTGCTCCCCAGAAAGTCATTTCATGACTTTTTCATGCAAGCAGGCTTTGCCTTCTTGCATGAAGTTGCAGCATTACGCTGCAACCTGGTGCAATCCTATGATTACAAGCACATCCTGGCGGATGCAATGAAAGTTCTATTCATAGAACTTTCATCAAAAAGCTATGCGATAGCTTTTTGGGTTGTAATCATAATATAGCTATTATAGCGTAAAAGTGCCAACAGGGGGAGCGTTAAATGACAATATGAATTAGCAACTTTTACATGCAAAGGAGCAATATTTAAATACTTTTACGCCATAGACTATCTTCTCGAATATTGACAAAATTCATATTCTTACCTAAGATGGTACTAGGATAAGTAAAAACTATCTAATGAACGTTTGGTGCTAATTTCAAGGTGTTTATACATAAAATGACTTGTCCCGCATGCTGTCTTAAATTACGTAAACGGGGCACTTTATAATAATTGAATCTTAAAGTTTGCTATCCCTTCGACCGTTTGCTTAAAATAAATTTATTATGAGGTGTTTATGAAAAAATTTATGGACGAGAATTTTTTACTTACTACCGATACGGCAAGAAAGCTTTATCATGAGCATGCAAGTAAAATGCCGATTATTGACTATCATTGTCATATTAATCCTAAAGAGATATATGAGGATCTTATTTATGACAATATCAGTCAGGTATGGCTAGGCGGTGACCACTATAAGTGGCGGGCTATACGTTCTAATGGCATAGAAGAGAGATTTATAACCGGTGAGGATACCACTCCCTATGAAAAATTCGAAAAATGGGCTCAAACTGTTCCGAAACTAATTGGTAATCCGCTGTACCATTGGACACATCTTGAGCTTAAAGAATATTTCGGGATAGATACTCCGCTTTCTGGAAAATCAGCCAAAGAAATATGGGATAAAGCTAACGAGATTCTAAAAAGTCTTTCAGTAAGAAAAATAATAGAAAAGTCAAATGTACGTCTTGTATGTACAACCGATGACCCGGTTGATGACTTAAAGTGGCATAAGCTTATTAGTGAAGATAAGACCTGTAAGGTAAAGGTGCTTCCTGCTTTTCGTCCCGATAAGGCAATAAATATCGAGAAACCCGGTTTTACGGACTATATAAAGACCCTTGGTGAAGTTAGCGGAATCGATATTAAAACAGTTGATGATGTTAAAGCAGCATTGGCAAGCAGGATTGAGTATTTTGCACAAATGGGCTGTAAGGCTGCTGACCATGGTTTAGATTATGTTGTCTATGAAAAAACCAATGAAAATCTCGATGATATTCTTAAAAAAGTATTAGCCGGAAATCCTATTGACCAAAAGAAAGCCGATGCTTATAAAACTGAAATGGTTATGTATTGCGCATCTCAATACAGGAAACATAGTATTGTTATGCAGCTTCACTATGGAGCTGTGAGGAACAACAATCCTGATGCTTTTGAGAAGCTTGGCCCTGATACAGGCTTTGATGCAATTTATGGCACAAGTGAAAGCGGGGCTAAGCTAGGAGCGCTTCTAGGAGCATTGGAAAGGGAAGGGAATTTACCCAAAACCATTATATACTCACTTAATCCTACTGATAATGCCATTATTGGAGCAATTATAGGATGCTTCCAATCAGGCGAGATAGCCGGCAAAATCCAGCATGGCAGCGCTTGGTGGTTTAATGACACCAAAACGGGAATGATAGAACAGCTTACAAGCCTTGCAAATCTTTCTGTTCTCGGAAATTTTATAGGGATGCTAACCGACTCAAGAAGCTTTCTGTCCTACACTCGGCATGAATATTTCAGACGCATACTCTGCGAGCTGATAGGAGGATGGGTGGAAAATGGGGAGTATCCTCATGATATGGAAATATTAGGTCAGTTGGTTGAGAATATAAGTTATAACAATACCAAAAACTATTTTGGATTTGAATTGGAGGATTAAAAATATGGAAAAAATTTTAAAAGGATATAAGCCCTATAGTAAGTCAGTGAACATGATTGATGGGAAAACCGTATATATGTCCAGAGAAGGATCAGAAGATATCCTGATTATTGTAGGCGGTGATCTAGGGTTTGAAGGAAGTATTTCTGAGGAAAATGGCATTAAATATACCAAGGCACCACTAACACATAACAACGCATGCAAGCTCAGAGAGCATTTTCCGTTTACAGCACCTAAACCGATACTTTCAAATGACCGTACCTTTGGTGTGGGTGACAGGCTTGGTGTTGCCTGTCCGGGTCACTTAAGAATTTTGGAAAAGTATGATGCTGTTCCCATTTTGGCACAGCAATCTATACGAGAGTTGAATTTGACAAACAGAACATATGATGATGTTCTTGACGTTGTTACCTTTGCAGTCTATCGCGAAGGCTTTAAACGCGGATTCGGGGCCGATGGTGATCATCTTAAAACCGCCGAAGAATTAGAATATGCACTCAAGTGTGGTTATACAATGATTACACTGGATTGTAGTGAACACATCAGAAATGATATAAACGGTTTGTCAAAGGAACAGGTTGATAAGGAATACCAGAAAGATGAGGCTTTGGAAGCCTTATATATCGGAAAATCCTTTGATATCGGTGAAGGTGTAACCATAAGCTTTGATGATAATGAATTCAAACGCACGGTACTTATATACATTAAAGCCATTGAATTTGCTTGCAGCATATATGACAAGTATATAAAGAACAATAATGCCGATTATGAGATTTCCATTGATGAAACGGCAACACCCACAACACCTTTACAGCATTTCTTCGTAGCAAATGAGTTAAAACGCAGAGGGGTAGAGTTTAATACTGTGGCACCTCGCTTCTGCGGTGAGTTCCAGAAGGGTGTTGATTATATTGGCGATCTTACGCAATTCGAGAAAGAATTTGCTGTTCACGCAACCATTGCAAGACATTTTGGATATAAAATAAGTGTCCATTCAGGGTCTGATAAGTTTTCAGTATTCCCTATAATTGGGAAACACACAAGAGGTATATTCCACGTTAAAACAGCAGGCACCAACTGGCTGGAAGCTATGAAGCTGGTTGCTATTAAAGATGCAAAGCTTTATAGAGAGATTCATGCTTATGCGATTGAGGTATTTGAACAGGCCAAAAAGTATTACCATGTAACAACTCAAATCGACAGGATTCCTGATCTAGATAGTCTCGATGATTCAGAATTGCCGAATTTGTTTAACCACAATGATAGCAGGCAGCTTATTCATATAACATACGGTCTTATACTGAATGCAAAGAATCCCGATGATTCCAGCCGGTTCCATGATCGCTTGTACAAGCTTTGGAATGAGCATGGCGATGCCTATGCACAGCTTCTTGAGCAGCATATCGGAAAGCATCTTGAGTTGCTGTATAAAAATTGGTAATAACCTGAGTTATTGAAAATTGATAGATACAGAGTTACAATAGGATTTGGCGGATTAATATAATTCGTCCTAAGCTCATGATTATGGAGGCAGGTCAGGCATATGAATAACAGAATCAAGCGGATTGTAGCTTCAATAATGTCAATTTTCATTGTTTTGTCTATGTTATTAGGCATTATTTTAATGGGATTACGTTAAAAATGTTTTTAAATAATTAAATATTCTATTGTGAGGGGAGGTATAAAATATAC
>CAYMLJ010000158.1:0-4526 GCA_964391395.1 uncultured Ruminiclostridium sp.
TATTATTTTGTTGTTTTGTCGTATGTTACACTTTTGAAATCCAGCGGCAAATTGAATGAACTCGGTATTCTGCCTCATCATCCAGTCCTTTTGGATTCTGGATACCCAGTTGTGCAGCCCGCTAATTGCTCAAACCTTCTTTCTGAGGTTATCTTATCAAGAATACGACGATTGTTCTTTTTGATTCTACGGAAGAATAAAGTGTGTTGAAAAGACACACAATAGTTCAGTATCCATGAATTTACGGAGAGTAAAATGTATGAAAAAATTACTTTATATTATTGCAAATTCAAAGGCCGAAGAACAGTCCTCAAGCAGGACAGTGAGTAGAAGATTAGTCAATGCAATCCTAGAAAAGGTATCAGATACGGAACTGGAGGAATTAAATCTGTATGAAGATCACATTCCCCAGATAAAGGGCTGTTATTTTGAAAGCAGAAGTGCAATTGTGAATGCTGAGGCCAGAAGCAAGCTTACATCAGAGGAGCAAAAAGAAGTTGAGACAATTGACGATCTCTGTGACCAATTTACGGAAGCCGACATTTATGTTTTGGCAGCTCCGATGTGGAGTTTATCATTTCCAGCACCTGTAAAGGAATATCTGGATTGTATTATCCAGTCGGGAAAGACAATAGCATTTGATAACAACAAGCCATATGGCCTTATGGAGGATAAACAAAGAACATTTATCTATGTTCAGTCTTCCGGTAGCAAAATTCCATGGATATTAAAACCAGCTCTTTCTAAAGGATTAAACTATGTACACGATATCATGAAATTTATTGGTATTAGTACGTTTCAAGATTTGTTAGTTGATGGCACGGGAGTGACAGAAGAAGAACGTCAAGAAACAATAAAAACTGCTATAGATAAAATACCACAGCTTGTTGCAAAACTGTTTTAATACGAAAGGTTATATGCCGACAATTATCAAATGCTCTTTTATATTTGGGTAAAATCCCCAGATAAAAAATCCTGGGCGAGACTACCTGAGGGAGTAGTATACGCTATTACCTAATACTTGACTAGTCTAATAACGCCCTGCAAGCTATATTGGTTAAGTGACTCAACAATAATCCGCCCCTCCTTCTTTTGAACGCTAGGCTAGAATTCTATTACATGAGATTTGCAGTAATAATCGCAATAATAATTGCAAAAATAAAATAACAAAGGGCAAATATTATGTGCTTCTTATGATTATCCAATTTCATCATCCCCTTAAATTGTATTATTTTAATCTTTTCCCCAATTAATATAAAAAAGGTGGGAAAGTCATTAAATAATGAGCTTCCCACCCCAGAAGTTTAAACTCTTGAAAGCGAATTTTAAATTCACCCAACCGTCACAAAACCTTATTAAGCTTTAACCATTTTAGCATAAATTATTGTGTTTGTAAATATAATTGCGTTTCGTTTGCGTTTCGTTGTGTGACGTTGCCCCTGGCTTGCTCTGTTTATGGATGATCTTAAAACGCAAAGTGAAGATTTCAACGCATTATAAAAGTTTACTATAAACTTCTTGACACGTTACCTACCAAGTACTTAGTCAGTTTCCTCTTGGACAGCAATTCACAAAAAACACCTTTGGGCAGACGTTTATACTAACGGCCGGGCAGGAGTCTCATCAACCCATTATCCTGTTACATGGCTCTTGCAGTAACTTAACATGCCGGTTCTCTTTATTGACGGAGAAGATGATGTTATCATTGATGCAGCTCAATCGGCGCAAAGGCTTTCCCAGCTTGTCCCATCAGCAAAAATCTATTTACTCATAAACTGCGGTCTTGTGGTAACCAATTCTATCGAATATATTATTCCGTTTCTTATAAATAGTGAGATTAAATAAGTGAGTTACCTATGTTAATCCCTTATTATGTCTCCACTGCTCTCTGGTAAGCTTCGTGAAATGCTCTGTCCTTTTATCACCCATCAACTGGCATGGCTTGTCTTTTTCTGTATGATGATAAACGAATCCACATTTTTCTTGACAGCGTTTCGATTTTTCGTTGCCGTCATAATAGCCACACCATATTGCCGAATATCCCAAATCTTCAAAAACATGTTCCTGCAATCTTCTTACAGCCTCAGGAATCAGTCCTTGTCCCCAGAAAGGAACTCCTATCCAATAGCCAATCTCTATTTCATCATCAGCTGCATGTGTGTGTGACTGCAGCGGTGGAATAAGTCCTATGCTTCCTATTACTCTATTATCTTCCTTCAAACACACTGCATAGGTTCCCTCGGCAGACAAAACATTTTTAATAATCTCCTGGCTATTCTCGATACTGGTATGTATTGGCCAACCGGCAATAGGACCTACTTTTGGGTTCTTTGCATATTCATATAAATCTTTAGCGTCCGATTCTTTCCACCGACGAAGTATTAAACGTTCTGTAGTAAATTCCATTTTATTATTTCTCCTTTAAAAGCTGTTTTTTAATGTATAAAATAATCGAAACTATTGTTTCAGGCTTGATTGTTACAATCCTGCTCCATCGCAAGACTTAAGGAATCTTACAATTATAGACACGCGTGTCTATTTTGTCAACAAATAATGAACTTATGTGAACTTATGAACTTATGTGAACTTATGAACTTATGGAATTTCTATTAATAAAAGGTGAATAATTCAGTCCAATATTTCTTTTTCTGCTATACGGACTATTTTTTCAAACATCCGAATATCTTTCGTTTTTTTTACTTCTATCCTTTTGTTCAGCCGGAGGGTGATGACAGTTATCAAAAACTTGAGCAACGCTTTCATGGCATGTGGCAGAAATCCTTTATCAGATTAATCCAGGAAGGTATCATTCAAACTGAGGATATTGAAGTTATCGCCAAGACTACCATTTATGCCTTGCAGGGAATGATTATGCTGAGTTTCTCATCCAATGGTTCTACGCAAAAGAAACACATCGAAGTCGAACTTACAAAGCTAATAAATTTTCTATTTAAAAAATAATGGTAATTATTAAAGGAGGCTATGTCTATGACACAAGGGTCCAAAGTAAACTTTCAACCGCTCTACCGCGCAGCCCATTTCTTAGCTATACTGACACCACCCAGAATGCTGAATAAGAAACATCGTTTACACTGTAGCAGGATAAACAGATACTCCTTTAGCAAGATGCTTTTAAACATAATATCTTTTATCATAAACTCAGCTCTTAATTTGCCTAAAAATTCTAATATTCTTTAGTACGCAATTTGAAGTACTTTTAATTAATATTATTTCCGTTCATCATCTGAATAAACCGCACGGTACTGAAAAGCATCATTGAGCAAGTACTGGTCGCTGCCATCAATAATACTTTGAGCGGCAAGTCCGGTATGAAGGTGGATGTGAAAGAATAAGGTTGAAAACGAGCAAGACATTCTTCAAAAATGTAGAGGCCTTGCTCGTTTTGAGGTTCACCCAATGTTGCTGTTATCGTAGAAAATTGGTAATTCCGGCGGATTAATTGTAAATACAATAAAAGCAATGAATATAATCATAATAACAATAACTGATATAAATGCTACCCACTTATTAGGTGCTAAGTATTTAAAAAAATGAGATGCAACATATAGTGCAATAAAATAACATATGAACGTCAATAAAATATCAATAAACACAGATTGAGTTCCTAAAGCGCCTGTATAACTGTAAAATAACAATACAACAGATAAAGGTGCTGCAACTAACGAAACTGCAGCAGATATGATCCAGGTATCTAATGATTCTTCACATTTTTTATTTTTTACAAGATACATGACTATCCACCATATTAGGAATGGAAAAAACATAAATTTAAGATGTTCCCATACACTCTCGTTTACTGGATTAAATAATCCTACGATTAGGTTTCTTCGGCTAAGTTCATATGCAAAATGCGAAAAGACCGCAACTATTCCAAGAATCATTGTATTTATAAATATTTCAGCACTCGTAAAAGTGCATCGGTTTTTCATAGTCAGTCTCCCTTATATGATAAGTTTTTATTACTCATAAAAATCTATGCCATATATAATTAAGTTAGACTCTATTATAATTTTGAGGTTTAGGAATTAATGAAAAGTGGTGCATATTGCTACACAGTGATCGCGTTTTTCTCTTCTAAGATGGTCACCGTCTACGAGGACAAATTCACTGTAAAATTCAAGTCCGGCGTGGCGGTGGATGTAAATGAGTAAGCTATAAAACGAACGAGGCACTCTACGAAATTATAGCGTAGGGTGCCTTGCTTTGTTGTGATACTTTCTTTACTTTACATTGATTATTGGACCTATTTTCTGAAAAAGCCTGATATAAAACCTGCTGCCTTATTACTATTTTTAAGCTCTACAGCCTTAAACATGCATAACTCGTGACAACACATACATTCTATACAGGTATCATAATCAATTTGCTTAGTATCCTTGTCAATAGCTTTTACCGGGCAGCAGCATTGATTTTATCAATTACGGTTTCCAATTCATAATTTTTACATTCATTTATAATTACCTTACTCATATGATTCTCCCCTTGATACAAATATTTGAATTACT
>CAYMLJ010000159.1:0-4477 GCA_964391395.1 uncultured Ruminiclostridium sp.
ATAAAAGGACGGATAAATTGTCTATGGATAAATCTCTTTGCGCATGTGATTCATGTCAGCACAAGCTTTGTGCCGGGCGTGTTTCAATATTTACCTCACTGGATAGGGAACAATTATTAAAAGTAATTAAGCTTATTATTCATAAGGAATACAAAAAGGGAGAGTTATTGCTTTTTGAAGGGGAGGTCAGAAATGACCTAGTAATTGTGAACAAAGGCCAGGTTAAAGCTTTTAGAAATACCATAGACGGTAGAGAACAAATTCTATATATATTTTCTGAAGGGGATTTTTTCGGAGAAAAAAATCTTCTAAGAGATCAGGCATCAAATTATGGAGTAGAAGCCTTGGAAGAGACACATGTTTGCATCATACATAAGAATGATTTCCAGAAGTTGGTTCAGGAATATCCGGATATCGGACTAAAGGTAATGGAGGTATTATGCCAAAGGCTTGATCGTCTGGAAAATACAGTTGAAACAATGGGAACTCGTACTGTAGGTGCGCGGGTAAGTTCTGTGTTGCTTGAATTTGCTGATAAATTTGGAAAACCAAGCTCCCAAGGGACTATTATAGATCTGCCTTTAAGCCGTGAGGGAATTGCGAATTATATTGGTCTCACAAGGGAAACCGTCAGCAGGAAAATGAGTTTAATGCAGGATGAGGGCTTGATTGAAATGATAGGGAATAAAAAAGTGCTGCTCCTGAATCGACCGGCACTGGAAAAATCAATAGAATAAGCAAACTTTACATATTTTACTGGAATTGTGAGCTTGGTCACAGATTACGTTTTCTTTTTACTGTATCTTGGAATTAATGTAATATCATTGATTAAATATATCTGAAATAAGCCAGACTAGCTTCAGGCTTTTTTAGATTACTCTAAAGGGTGATGAATATGCCAAAGGTTATAGATATAAATAAATCAGTCTTTGAATTAATAAAAGAATACCCTGAAATAGCTAACATCATGAAAATTATCGGGTTTGAAAGCATAACAGACCCTTTAATGGTAAGTACAGTGGGAAGATATATGACAATACCAAAAGGCGCGTTAATGAAAAAAATCGATTTGGAAACGGTCATAAAAGAATTTGAAGCCAAGGGCTTCACAGTGATAGGAGGTACTGAACATGAGTGAGATGATTAATAATCGTGAGTATCGACAAAAGGTTTTAAAGGAAATTATCAAGGAACTTCATAACGGAAAAGCTGTAGACGATGTAAAAGCACAGTTCGCAGAATTGATTAAGGGAATATCTACTGCCGAGATCTCAGAAATGGAAGGAGCATTGATAGCTGAGGGAATGCCTGTGGAAGAAATCCAGCGACTATGCGACGTTCATGCGGAAGTATTTAAGGGCTCAATCGAAGAGATTCACAGACCTCAAAAACCCGAGGAGATTCCGGGCCATCCTATTCATACCTTTATTAAAGAAAATAAAGCAGTAGGTGAGCTTATCGAAGATATTCAAGCAGATATTGATGCTTATAAATCCGATGCATCAAAAAAGAATGCTAAGAAAATCTTTAATAGTTTTGAAATGTTGTGGGAAATAGATAAGCACTATTTAAGAAAAGAAAACCTTCTATTCCCATACATGGAGAAGTACGGAATTACAGCTCCGCCGAAGGTTATGTGGGGTGTTGATGATGAAATCCGGGAGGAGCTTAAGGAAGTCCTTGAACTTTTGAAATCTGAATCGAAAGACAAAGATAAACTTATTAAAAAAGCTGAGGCTGTTTTAGTTCGTGTAAATGAAATGATTTATAAAGAGGAAAATATTCTCTTTCCTCTGGTGTTGGATACTTTGTCTGAAGATGAGTGGGTTAAAATACAGCAAGAAAGTAAGGAGTTCGGTTATACACTTATTAAGCCTAAGGATAAATGGAAGCCTGCGAAGGTGGACGTTGAAGGAAAGATTCTGGATCAAGGTGAGGAACCTTCAAACGACGGATACATTGAATTTGATGCTGGATTCATGTCGCCTGAAGAGGTAAATGCTATATTAAACACAGTTCCTTTTGATATGACCTTTGTTGATAAGGATGGAGCCGTCAAATATTTCACTATGGGTAAGGATAGAATTTTCGCCCGTCCTAAGACTGTAATAGGTAGGCAGGTCAGCAATTGTCATCCACCGGCAAGTGTGCATGTCGTTGAAAAAATCGTAGAAGATTTTATGTCAGGAAAAAAGGATCATGAAGATTTTTGGATTCGTATGGGGCCGCGATTTGTATTGATCCGATATTATGCGGTGAGAAACGCTAAAGGTGAATATCTTGGTACTCTTGAAGTTACACAGGATATAAAACCTATACAAGGCATTACCGGAGAAAAGCGACTTTCAACTGAATAGAAAAAACAAGAAGGGCCTTATGATGAAGATTTATTAATAATCACAAGACCCTTTTTAGTAATAAAGGAGCCTCTTTTTTGTATCATTTATGTTCTTGATCTGGTCATTCGTCTACCAAAAATAAGGCTGACTACAAAGAGGCCAATAAATATATAGAATAGAACTTTTGCGATTCCGAATGCCATATTTGCTATTAGACCGAAACCAAACAAGCCTGCTACTAGTGCCAATACAAAAAATGTTATTGCCCATTTGATCATAAAAATTCCTCCTCAAAGAATATCTACAAAGATTTTGTGTATTTTCTCTGCTTTATATACTAATTTCGGCAATAGGAATCATTTTTCAATTTTTTTGAACTTTAAGTTTCTAAGTATTAGAATATTGGTAAAGGTGATTGGACAATTTTTGAATATTTTAATGCTACTTGTAAACTAATAAATATTGCACTGTAAGTTAAACTAAGATATAATTATGACCATGTGCTAATTTAGTTAACCTTTTAACAATTTATAATTTATATATACGTAACACACTATATAATCATTCTACGAGGTGAAAAAATGGCAACTTTTGAAAAAGTGAATGATCTTCACGTTAGGAAAGAACATATTAAACAAGGCGGTGGAGATAAAAAGGTCGCAAAACAACATGATGCGGGAAAGAAAACCGCAAGGGAGAGACTTAACCTGTTATTTGATGCAGGGAGTTTTGTAGAAATCGATGCTTTTGTTGAAACCAGAGGCATTGACTTTGAGATGCAAAATAAAAAGATTGCAGGGGATGGCGTAGTTACAGGGTATGGCACAGTAGATGGACGCCTTATATTCGTATCTTCTCAGGATTTTACGGTTATTGGTGGCTCCCTTGGTGAAATGCATGCAAAGAAAATTACAAAAGTAATGGATATGGCCATGAAAATGGGTGCTCCTTTTGTAAGTATCAATGATTCTGGCGGAGCCCGAATCGAAGAGGGCATCGATGCATTGGGAGGCTTTGGTGATATCTTCCTCAGAAACACAATGGCTTCCGGAGTGATTCCTCAAATATCTGTAATATTAGGACCTTGTGCAGGCGGAGCGGTGTATTCTCCTGCTATAACCGATTTTGTATTCATGGTTGATAAAATAAGTCACATGTTTATTACAGGGCCTCAGGTTATTAAAGCTGTAACCGGCGAGGATGTAACCTTTGATACTCTGGGTGGCGCAAACGCACATAACACAGTAAGCGGTGTTGCTCATTTCGAGTGTCAGGACGAGGATAGCTGCTTTGAACAAATTAAGAAGCTTATTTCGTATCTTCCCGACAATAATTTAAGCGATCCTGATGAAATTCTGTCGCAGGATGATGTAAACAGACTAGATGCAGAGCTTAATACTATTATCCCCGATGATCCCAACAAGCCTTATGACATGTTAGACATTATTACCAAAGTTGCCGATAATGCTGAATTTTTTGAGATTCACAAAGGATTTGCAAAGAATATTTTGGTAGGGTTTTCACACATTGGGGGGAAAGCGGTAGGAATTGTAGCTAATCAGCCAAATGTAGCCGCAGGAGCTTTGGATGTAGATGCTTCCGACAAAGCTGCCAGGTTTATACGTTTTTGCGATGCGTTTAATATTCCTCTCGTTAGTTTTACTGATGTTCCTGGATATCTTCCTGGTGTAAAACAAGAGCATAATGGAATAATCCGTCATGGTGCAAAGTTATTGTATGCCTTCTCAGAGGCTACCGTTCCCAAAATAAATATTATAGTTAGAAAAGCATACGGCGGCGCTTATATAGCCATGAACAGCAAGCATTTGGGTGCTGATATGGTTATGGCATGGCCTACAGCAGAAATAGCTGTCATGGGTCCCGACGGAGCTGCTAATATCATATTTAAAAAAGAAATCGGAGAATCTCAAGATCCTATAGAATTTAGAAAGCAGAAGATTCAGGAGTATCGCGATAAGTTCTCCAATCCGTATATTGCTGCTTCGAGAGGATATATTGATGACGTTATTGAACCGGCTGCAACTCGTCAGCATATAGCAAGTGCTTTGGATATGCTGGCATCAAAACGCGAGACCAGACCTTCAAAAAAACATGGAAATATACCGCTATAACGAGAA
>CAYMLJ010000160.1:0-4399 GCA_964391395.1 uncultured Ruminiclostridium sp.
TGATTATATAATAGGTGTTCTGGTTGACGAAAATTCGGCAAGTGCCACCGAGATTCTGGCGGGTGCTCTTGATGATACCGGAGTCGGTTTTTTAGTAGGACAGACAACATATGGCAAAGGTGTTTTCCAAAATATCTTTTCCATCCTGACACCAGAAGCTTATAATAAATACAATAAACGACACGGCGCGAAATATGTTACTGATATTGAATGGATGAGCTATCATGGAGTAGTTCCCGGTGAAGATGAGATTATTGGATCAGTTAAGCTTACAACAGGCCATTACCTGACCCCTAAAGGAAGGTCCATTAACGGGATAGGGCTTAAACCTTCATTCGTTGAACCAAATCCTACAAATCCGGGTGATATTAATTTGTCAAAGGTAGCACCTCTTAAGGAAAATGTAGAGCTCAATTCATATAATAACGACGTTTATAATGCAGAAAAAATACTGAAAGCTGCTGGATATATGGATATAACCGCAGATAGGCTTTTTGATAATAAAACTGTTGAGGCTGTAAAAAAGTATCAGGCTGATAAAAAGCTTGCAGTAACAGGTATAATTGAAACAACTACAAGAGAAAAGCTCAATGAAACCTTACATGAGCTTAGAAAAAGCAATGACACGCAATATACAAAAGCTCTGGAAGTGCTTGAGTGGTTCAGAGATTAACAAAGGAGACTCTCTTTTGAATGGAAACAGACAATATTAAAAATACAAAGGGCTTCAGTTTATTAAAGCTGGCCCTCTTTCTGTTAATAGTGATAATGGTATCGGGAGTGGTAATGTATTCCTTTTTAGATATAAATCCTTTAGATGCGCTCACCGATGGAGTAACCGGCTTATATAACCGTATTTTTACTGTTAGTACCGGCGAAATTGATGCTCTTAAAGAGACGGTAAAAACTGTCGCGACATTTGATGAAAGTGAGAATGTTCATTGTTCAACTGTTTCTAACAATCTTGTGGTCGCCTCAGTCAGCTCGGTTAAAATTATTGACCCGGATGGAATGGAAAAAGCATATATCCCTGTAACCTTAAAAAAGCCTTTTGTTCAGTCATATGCTGATGATACTTTGGTGGCTGATTTGGCAGGGCATTATTTTTCCTTGGTAATAAATAATAGGATTGCTTGGGAGAAGAACATTGATGAGCTTATTGTAAACGCTAGTATTTCAGATGCTTGGATTCTTTTAATAACCGAAAGCGAACAATCAGGCTATAAAAGAACAATTCGTGCTTATTCCAGGGATGGTCAAGAGGTATCGTTCAGAAGTGTTTCAAATTATTATCCTTTCACGGTTATGAATTTTCCCGGATACAACAGGGCGACCTTTGCCGTCAGCAGTTTAGAGGTATCAGGCCTTGAGGCTAACGGACTTTTTGAATTCTTAGACCCATCAATGAACCAGAAAGCAAGCATAAAAGGTGAAAATGAAATATTCGGCGGCTGCTATCCAATGGTTGAAGAAAGGCTTTTAGTTTATGGAGAAAAAAGCATAATGTCAATTGATAATGGCTTCAATACAGTATGGGAAAAGAGCTTTGAAGGACTCTCCTTAACAGCTGCTAATGTTATACAAGATAAATACCCGATAGTGGCTCTTCTTAATAATGAAGCATATTCTAGGGAAAGGCATTATTTGACTACAATGAAGATATATAATAACAACGGCACCGAGAAAATTCACTTTGATATAGATGCAAAGGTGACGGGAATAGCCTCTAAAAAGAAAACGGCGGCTATCATTGCCGAATCAGAAGTGCTTTTTATTAATGCGGATGGTCAGATTATGGACCGTTATACCGCCAAATCAAATGTATCCGGTGTATATCTTGCAAAGGATGATTTGGCATATATAGTATCTAACGATACTGTAAGCCGTGTCAAAATTAAGGTAACACAAAAATTCTTAGGTATATTCTAAACTCTTTTATCCTCATTCCAAAAGTTGAAAGCAAACTCATCGCTAAGCATTCCTTGCGATGTTTTCGGGATAGGATGCCATTCCTGCGGAAGAAGATTTAAATATTCCGATGTAGAAAACCTGGAATCAATCAATAAAAGGGCTCCCCGATCAAACTCGGATCTTATTAGCCTGCCGGCTGCCTGCAATACCTTATTGAGGCCGGGATAGGTATAAGCATATGAAAAACCCGATGCAGCTTCATTTTGATAGTAATTGCGCATGATTTCGAGCTCCGGGGATACTTGCGGCAGTCCGACACCTACAATAATTACTCCGGTAAGTTTGTCTCCGGTTAAGTCAATACCTTCGCTGAAAACACCGCCCATAACACAGAAGGCAATACGGTTTATATCTCCAAAATCATCAAATTTTCTTATAAAATCCTCTCTTGTAGGTTCGTCCATTTCACGGTCCTGACACAGGATTTCAAAATCAGGAGCCAAGGATTTAAAAATCTCCAACACATCAAGAAGATATTTGTATGAGGGAAAGAATACCATGATGTTTCCTTTGTGCGATACCGACCAATCATATATGGCTTTGGCAGTTGATTCCAAATACTGCTCCCGGTGCCGGAAACGGGTTTCAATACAATCATCATTAAGAACTAAAAGGTTTTTTCGGGGGAAGGGTGAGGGAAGTCGCAGAGTAATATCCTCATCCCTTCCACCGAGAATGTTCTTAAAATACCAAAGGGGTGACAGAGTTGCTGAAAATAGGATTGCACTCTTTGCCGCAGACATTTTGCGGTCTAACATGGAGCCGGGATCGAGGCAGACCAATTTCAGACTGAATCCTGTCTTTTTTCCGGTCATCAGCGTACGATAATTATCTGAGTAAATTTCAAGGATATTTTTAAAATGTAGAATCTCAAAGAAAAGATTTACTAACTTATCGGTGTATGGTTTATCTTCCCTTTCCCCAGAGATCCAGCTTTCAGCAGTTGTAATAAAATCCCCGAGAGGTGCTTTTAAATATTGAGGAGCATCAGAAACTGCGTTATATTTTACTCCTCCGGCTTCTAAAATGAGCTCTCCTGCTTGCTTTTCGAAAGTAGATAATGCTTTTTTAAGTTTTTTTACTTCCGCATTTATAATAGGTAAATCGGTTTTTATTTCCTTTGATATATCTGAAAGTGCTTTAACATTCAAATCGGCCGAGTGCATTCCTCTGGCACGGTCAAAAAGATTATGTGCTTCATCTATCATTATAAGATAGTCCTCGCGACCCTTTTGCTCAAAGAAACGCCTTAAATATACTCTGGGATCAAAAATATAGTTATAGTCACATATCACCAAATCACAGCTAAGAGCCAGATCGAGACTGAGCTCAAATGGGCAGATGCCATGGCGCAATCCCACTTGAGTTATTACATCACGTGGAAAGAAATCATGTTTTTTTAAAAGTTCCTTAACTATTTTACGTGATCGCGACATATAGCCCAGTATAAAAGGGCATTTATCAGGGCTGCAGTTCTTTTCATCATTAAGACATATCTTTTCTTTTGCGGTAAGGGTTAATACTTTAAGACGCAGACCTTGCCCGGCAAGAATATTATATGCTGTTTCGGCTATTCCTCTGGTGGTGGTTTTTGCGGTAGCATAAAAAAGCCTGTCCAGTTTTCCCTGGCCGAGGGCTTTAATTGCCGGATAAAGAACCCCCATAGTCTTTCCTATTCCGGTAGGAGCTTGGACAAAAAGCCGTTTGTTATCCTCTATACATTTGTAGGTATTATATGCAAGAAGCTTCTGTCCCTTCCTATAGGAAGGATAGGGGAGGATTATACCTTCAATAGAAAGGTTGCGGATTTCCTTCCATTTTTCTTGGGAAAGTGCCCATGCCAGATAGGGATGAATAAGTGTTTTAAAAAAGCGCTGGAGCTTATCACGGTTAAATGTCCTGTCAAAAGACTTTTCCTCATTTTTCTCCCGGTCATAATATGTGAGGCGCACGGTGATTTCGCCGATATCCTCAAGTGATGATAAAAGATATGCATAACACTTACCCTGAGCCCAATGAGCCTCACTAAAATCTTTATGTATTTCGGATAAGGGAGTGGCGGAGGTTTTAATCTCCTGAATTATTACCTTATCGTCAAATCTCCAAATACCATCGGCTCTTCCGCTCAATTCTAAAATACAATCCATTGCTTCAAAGGAATACGAAAGATGAACCTCCGGAGTATAATTCCCTTTTTCTCTGTTTATTGCCTGAAGCTGAGAATGTGCTAAAGAACCCTCATTTGCCAGGCGATACGAGGCAAAGCTCCAGAGAGCATCATCCTTTACAGAGAATGAGACCAGATTTCGTACCGAGGTCTTAAATCGAAAGGGCTCATTCTGCTCAGTCACGGTTTCTTTCTTATTCACTCTTCTTGCCAAAGTATTCTCCTTCTTAAAGAACGTATGTTCACATATAGTTTACTTCA
>CAYMLJ010000161.1:0-4357 GCA_964391395.1 uncultured Ruminiclostridium sp.
GTATGGGCAAACTGGGGCTGATGCTTTTGGGTAAGAACACCTATTGTTTTTGCTAATTCCTTGTTATTGATAGTTTTTATATCGGTTTTGTTTAACCGTACTTTTCCGTCATGGGGAATTACCCCCATAATAGCTTTAAAAAGAGTGGTCTTCCCCGCTCCGTTGGGGCCCATCACAATAAAAACATCATGCTCCTTTAATTCAAAGGATACACCATCCACTATCTTTCTTTCCCCTATTTTAACCGATAGGCCCTCTATTTTTAGCATATCCTACCCCTTCGCTCTAGTTCTGCTGTAAAAAATATAAATAAATAATAGTGCACCGATTAGCGAAGTAACCACACCGATTGGCAGTTCGGCGGGGCTGAGTATGGTTCGTGACAATAAATCGGTGGCCATAAGAAATCCGGCTCCAAAAAGGGCAGAAACCGGAGGCAGTTTTTTATGATTGGGCCCGGTTATGAATCTTGTCATATGAGGAATTACCAGACCTACAAATCCTATTGTGCCGCTGACTGCTACAGATACACCTACTAAAATCGACACCAAAATCAGAATTGAAAGCTTAATCCTTTTGGTATTAACCCCAATATATTCAGCCTGCTCCTCCCCTAATGAAAAGGCATCAAGCTCCCGATTTAAGAATAAAAGCGGAATGGCTCCTGCCAAAAAGAATGGTAGCATAAGGGCTACATACGACCAGCCTCTCCCCGAAAATGAACCCATAGTCCAAAAGACAACCTGTTTTAGATTATTTCCCGACAACGATACAATCAAGCTGGTTATGCTGCTTGCAAGCATAGAAAATATAACACCTGTAAGAATAATAGTCTGATTGGATAAATTGTAATCTATTTTATAGGTAAGAGTTAATATCAGTACCAGAGACAAAAAAGAGAATAATATGCTCATAAATACCAGTCCCCCGTGTGGAAAGAATGGCAGGTTAAACCCGGCTGCAATAGATATAACTGCTCCTAATGCTCCCCCCGAGGTTATGCCTAAAGTAGAGCCGTCAGCCAGCGGGTTTTTTAAAAGTCCCTGCATGGCCGCTCCAGAAATAGAAAGTGCCGCTCCTACCAAGGCTGATAGAATAACTCTGGGCAGGCGAACATTAATAATAATGGTAACTACATTATCAGGTATATCTCCCATATCCCCTATGCCTAAAAGATTACCGGCCAACACCCTCACTGTATCAAAAAAAGAAAAGCCCACACTCCCAACTGATATAGAGAGAAAAAACACAACAAAGAACAGAAGCACTCCAAAGCTTCCCATTATTGAGGCTGCTGCTGGTTTTTTCTCGGTTTTATCCAAAAACTTACGCTTTATCATAATCTACCGTAAAAGGGCTGTCTCAAGATACTGAACGTGTCATTCTGAGCGAATACGAAGAATCTTTAATTGAAACATAAGATTCTTCACTTCACTACGTTTCGTTCAGAATGACACTGTCACTCAGGATGACTGCCTATTTTGAGTCAACCCATGTTCTCCCTATTGTGTTATTCTCATAAGATCATTGGCAGCATCTAAAAGTCTGGGACCCGGGCGGCTTATCATATCAGCATCCAGCATAATTATCCTGTCATTTTTAACTGCTTCAATCCCACTCCAGTTTTCTCTTGATGAAATCTCTCCTACAGGGTCTTCAATTCCCGTAAGAGGGCTTGATGTAGTTAGTATAATATCAGGGTTACGGACAATGACCTGCTCCTCTGAAACCGCTGCCCAACCCTCAATATCATCAAATATATTCTTAACACCTACTATTTCTATCAGCTCCTGAATAAAGGTGTTCTGTCCGCATGACCAAAGTCCGTATTCAAGGGGCGAAACCTCCACATATACTTTGGATGCAGCTTTGTTTTCAACTTCTTTCTTTATCTTTTCAAAGCCTTCCTTCATATCTTTTACAATAGTTGATGCTTCCTTTTCTTTTCCCATTGCGGTTCCTAGCATTTCTATGACCTCATAGGTCTCGGAAAGATTATTAGCCTCGGTAACTATTACCTTTACTCCCGCCTGTTCCAATTGATTTACCTGATCCTCCATGGCTGTCATTTTTCCGATAATGGCAGCATCGGGGCTTAAAGCTATTATTTGCTCAATACTAAGCTGTTCTCCTGTAGGAAGTTTCGGTATATTGGAGGTTTTCTCAGGATAATTGCAGTAATCGCTAATAGCAATTATCTTCTCTCCACAGCCCAATGCAAATAAAATTTCAGTATTAGAGGGCATTAATGACACTATTCTCTCGGGTGTTTTATTAAGTGTAACTTCAACACCTCTACTATCAGTTATAGCGATTGATCCACGGGTACTTGACTGTAAATTGCAAGCTGAAAGTGCAAAGATTAATGTGATGGCTAGAATAACAGATAAAACTTTTTTCATTTGGAAGACCCCTTTCGGTTTTAATTAATTTCAATCAAAGTATGGTTTCTTCCAAATTCGTTTTTCTGTAACAAAAAACCCCGCGTTTTTTGCGGGGTAAAAGGTCGGATAAATACTCACAAATCTTACTCTTAAACCCCAGAAGAAACATTCATCACGGCAGGTCTACCGACTTTGCGTCATCCTACTCAGGCACCTTCCCATAAAGATTTAACCTATTACAGTGGTATTCGCCGTTTCGTCAGCTTCACGGTTGCTGGGACAGTCCGGGGTTTTCACCCTGTTCCCTATTAAGCAATTTAATGCACCGTCATGCATTATTTGATTGTATAACAATTATAATAATACTATTTATTTTTTGCAAGAGCTATGAAGCATTTAATAGTATTGAACAACATCTACCCAACGCAACAAAAAATCTTTTTCCTCGGGTTTGCCTTTAACGGATTGGGATGCGGCAACAATGGGCAACCATTTTTGCACATATTGCTTTGCAGTGTCGCTCTTCTTGCAAAATAAATTGAGATATTTATCGGCATTTTTAGTATCTCCGGCTAAGCAAAACAAAAGATAGGTTCTTGCCACATCAGCGCTGGCATTACCCTGAGTCGCGTGGGACCAGTCAAGAATGTAAGGAACACCTTCGTTTGTAATTATTATATTTGTAGGATTAAAGTCACCATGACAGACCTTTTTATGGTTTGGCATTGCCTCTAAGCGGGTATGCAGCTCATAACGTGTAGTAGCATCTAATTTGGTCTCTGAGATTTTTCTGTGCATTTTATCTTTAATCTTGTTAAGGAGAGGCGCCTTTTGAGCATGGGTAGTCATCTGCAAATCAACAAAAAGCTCCAGATATTCATCATATTTTTCAGGATTTTTCTCCATCATTTGAGCCAAGGTTATGCCTTCTATAAATTCTGTAATAATGGACCATTTACCTTCAATCATTCCCACTTCAATAAGCTTTGGGATGTGGAGTCCGGTTTCTTCAACTCTCGCATGGTTAAGAGCTTCATTTAGAATATTGGCTTTTGAATAACCTGCGTCAAAAACCTTAATGGCAAGGTTTCCGTCGCGGTATACGGTTTTGTCAGTTCTGACAGCAATTATTTTATCCAGCTTCATAACTTTCCCTCCTATACTTTCTGGTTGGTTCCGTAATAAGCGTTAAGATACATTTGTTTAATCTCTCTCATGAGCGGATAACGCGGATTTGCGCCTGTGCACTGATCATCAAAGGCTTGGTCAACCATCTCATCCAGAGAACCTAAAAATACCTTTTCGTCAATACCATAGTCCCTTATGGTCTTTTTGATTCCAATTTTTGCTTTTAGTTCTTCTATATATTTAACCAAATTTTCAAGCTTTTCATCATCTGTTTTACCCGCTACACCTAAATAATCACCAACCTGTGCATATCTGGAGAGAGTATGAGGGTGATCATACTGAGAAAAGGTACCCATTTTAGTCGGAGCTTCTACAGCATTAAATTTAATCACTTCATTTATCATCAATGCGTTAGCTATACCATGGGGCAGGTGATGGAATGCACCAAGTTTATGAGCCATTGAGTGACATACGCCCAAAAATGCGTTGGCAAACGCCATCCCGGCCATAGTAGCTGCATTGGCCATTTTTTCTCTGGCAATAGGGTCGTTAGGTCCATTTTCATAAGCCCTTGGCAGGTATTCAAATATTATTTTTAAGGCCCCCAATGCAAGGCTGTCGGTATAATCTGTAGCCAACATTGATGCATATGCTTCCATGGCATGGGTTACAGCGTCTATACCCGATGCTGAGGTTAATCCCTTAGGTGCATTCATCATTAAATCAGCATCGACAATGGCCATATTAGGCATCAGCTCGTAATCGGCCAGAGGATATTTAACCCCCGTAGTCTCATCGGTAATTACCGCAAAAGGTGTAACCTCGCTTCCTGTTCCTGCAGTGGT
>CAYMLJ010000162.1:0-4324 GCA_964391395.1 uncultured Ruminiclostridium sp.
GTCTTTTAAGCCGTACATCGGGGTCTTTAGATCTAGGTTGCCCGCCTCCTGTTATACAGCCTCCCGGACAGCCCATAACCTCAATAAAATGATAGGGTGATTTGCCTGTAGCCACTGCTTTCATAAGTTGATTAGCGCCTTTTAAGCCGCTGGTTACAGCTACCCTGATTTCAACGCCGTCAAGAAAACTGTAATAGGCCAGCGGATTCTCAACTAGTATGGCTGCCTCTTTGACTTGGTCCAATCCCACAATAGGGGTTACATGGAGACCATCAAAGGGTAATTCCCGGCCGGTCACAATTTCATATACCGTTCGCAGAGCGGCTTCCATTACGCCTCCTGTAATTCCGAAAATGTCGGCTGCACCTGTTGATAAGCCTAAGGGATTATCAAATTCACTGTCTTCAAGATCTCTGAAATTGATACCCGCTTCTTTAATCATAGATGCTAGCTCTCTGGTTGTCAGAACTGCATCAACATTCGGGTTCCCATCGTTTTTCATCTCTGACCTGCGGATTTCAGTCTTCTTGGCAGTACAGGGCATAACTGATACTACGTAGATGTCTTTAGGATCTACATTGATTTTTTTTGCATAATAGGATTTTACAAGGGCTCCCAACATAGTATGGGGAGATTTGCAGGTGGAGAGATGATCAAGCTCCTCTGGGAAAGTGTGTTCCACATATTTTATCCAACCGGGACTGCAACTGGTTATCATAGGAAGGACTGCACCCCTGCCTGTCAGGGCGCTTTTAACCCGCGACAGAAGTTCGGAGCCTTCCTCTAATATGGTCAAATCAGCAGCAAAATTAGTGTCGAACACGTCATCAAAGCCAAGCTCCCGCAATGATGCGGCAAGTTTTCCCGTAACCCTTTCTCCGCTGTCATAGCCGAATTCCTCTCCAATAGCTATACGAACTGCAGGAGCCACTTGTACCACCACACGCTTCTTTTTATCGTTGATGGCATCCCATACCTCTTGAATGGAATCGGTCTCTTTAAGGGCGCCCACAGGACATACCACGGTACACTGACCGCAATAAGCACAATTTACAGTGCCGATGGGAAGATCCATAGCCGGCCCAATTACTGTATTAAAGCCTCTGTTTTGAGCATTTAAGATACCCACGCCTTGAATCTCATTGCAGGTGGTAACACATCTTCTGCAAAGAATGCATTTTGACATGTCTCTTGTTATGGAAACCGAGCTGTCTAAAACACAAGCCGAACGGGCTCCGTTAAAGCGGGTTTCTTCAATTCCCAGAGTTCGACCCAATTCTTGAAGCTCACAGTTTTGATTTCTTTTACAACTAAGGCAGTCTTTTGAATGATCTGACAGTAAAAGCTCATATAGGACTTTTCTTGCCTTTCTTACCCTAGAAGAATTTGTGTGAACCACCATACCTTCTGTAATTTTTGTGATACATGAGGCTTGCAGAGTTTTTGCACCTTCCACTTCAACTACGCAAATTCTGCAGGATCCAAATTCATGGACGCCCTCTAGGTAGCATAAATGAGGAATATTAATTCCATTGTTTTTTGCTGCCTCAAGAATAGTGAAATTTTCATCAGCGGAGATTTCTTTTCCGTTTATTGTAAAGTTAATCATAAAACTACCTCCTATCACAGTGTAAGCAACGCATGGATTCCGCTAAGGCATTGAGCTTATGGAATCCCAGCACAACTTCACTATCCATATTCATTCGCTTGTCAACGGGCAGCATGTCAAGAGGAAACCTATTTAATGCAACAATCTCATCCTCATCAAAGGTGTCGGGTATATCGATTTTAGGGCCTTTATTGAGTTTGCCTTTGCCCCCCAAATATAGGTCTATGGATACAGCAGCCTTTTTCCCGTCTGCTATAGCCGATATAACCGTGTCAGGACCTCTGGCTACATCACCTCCCGCAAACACGCCGTCCATTGTTGTCATCAAAGTGTCTTCCTGGATGATGAAGGTTCCCCAGGAGGTTATTCCGATTTCGTCCTTTTTGATAAAAGGTAAATCCGCATATTGGCTTACAGCAGGAATAACATTATCCACTTCAAGCATGAAGTTGGAGCCGCCTATGGGTACGGATTTTCTTCTGCCTGACCGGTCAAATTCACCCAGCTTCATTTTAATGCATTCTATTTTTTCTACGGCTCCATCTTTACCTTTAATAAATCTGATAGGGGTTACTAAATCCATGATTTCAACACCTTCGGCGATAGCCTCATGGATTTCCGATTCGTAGGCGGGCATGGCATCAATTGTTCTTCTGTATAGTACAATAACCTTTTTGGCACCTAATCTCAAAGCCGTTCTAGCTGAATCAATGGCCGTATTTCCACCGCCTATGATTGCAACTGTGTGCCCCAGCTTAATATCTCGTTTGAGATTAACGTCTTTCAAGAAGGTTATGCCATGAATGACACCCTTAAGCTCCTCTCCGGGGATATTGACCCGCTGTGGGAATTGGGTTCCGGTTGCAACATATATAGAGTCATATTTATTGCGCAAATCCTGAAAAGCAATATCACGACCAACCTCGGTGTTTAAGAATATATTGACCCCTGCCTGTGTGACTAGCTCAATCTCATGGGTTATAACCTTTTGAGGAAGCCGGTATTCGGGAATTCCAAAGGCAAGGACTCCACCTGCAATAGATTCTGATTCATAAATATCAACATCATATCCGATACGAACCAGATAATACCCACAGGTTAGACCGGAGGCCCCCGCACCTATAATGGCAATCTTCTTTCCGTTTTTCGGGAAAATGATGTCCTTGGTATAGGGCTTTTCATTTTTATGAGCATAATCAGCCACGAATCGCTTTAGGTCGCATATAGCAACGGCCTCATCCAGGGACCTGCGCCTACATTTAGATTCACAGGGGCGGGTGCAGATTCGTCCGCATACAGCCGGGAAAGGATTTTCCTGTCTGATTAAATTATAAGCGTCAATAAATCTTCCTGCTGAAACCAGCTTTATATAACCAGGTACATTGATATTTGCGGGGCAAGTATTTTCACAGGGTGAAATAAATAGATCTGAGCAAACTCCGGCGCGGCAGTATTTCTTATTTATATGTTCCTCGTATTCGTGCCTGAAATATTTTATGGTGCTAAGAACCGGGTTCGGGGCCGATTGGCCCAGACCGCACATAGCTGTGTCTTTTATGGTGTTGCCCAGCTCTTCCAACAGCTCAATATCGCCTTCCTCACCTTTGCCTTGGGTTATCCGCTCGAGTATTTCAAGCATTCTTTTTGTTCCAAGGCGGCACGCTACACATTTTCCACAGGATTCATCCTGAATGAAGTCCATAAAATATCTGGCTGTGTCCACCATACAGGTATCCTCGTTCATGGCGATAAGTCCGCCGGAGCCCATAATAGCGCCGAGCTTGGTGATAGAATCATAATCGGTATTGACATTGAGGTTTTCCTGGGTAATACACCCGCCCGATGGCCCTCCGATTTGTGCCGATTTAAATTTCTTTTTGTCCCTCATGCCTCCGCCGATTTTAAAGAGAATATCTCCAAGAGGCATTCCGATAGGAACTTCAACGATACCTGCATTGACCAAATCCCCGGCCAAAGCGTATACCTTGGTCCCTTTGCTGGTTTCGGTACCGTATTGGGTGAACCATTCACTTCCATTAAGGAGAATAGCCGGTATACTTGCCATAGTCTCGGCATTATTGATAATGGTCGGACATTCAAAAAGCCCCTTTTGGAAGGGTAGGGGAGGCTTTTGACGCGGTTCTCCTCTTTGACCTTCGATGGAATTCATAAGAGCGGTTTCTTCTCCGCAAACAAAAGCACCGGCACCGATTCTGATTTCCAAATCGAAAGAAAAGTCAGTTCCGAGAAGATTTTTGCCCAGCAATCCATGTTTGCGCACATCCTCAATGGCTTTTGAGAGCCGTTCAACCGCGATGGGATATTCTGCTCTTATATACACATAACCTAAATTTGCACCAATTGCATAGCCTCCGATTATCATACCTTCAATGATGGTATGGGGATCCCCTTCGATGATGCTTCTGTCCATAAATGCGCCGGGATCACCTTCATCGGCATTACAAACTATATACTTTTTATTGCCTTCAGCTCTTAACCCGGATTCCCACTTAATACCGGTGGGAAATCCCGCACCGCCGCGTCCTTTAATACCTGATTTTTTCACTTCTTCGACTACTTCTTCAGGAGTTTTTTGAGTAAGGACCTTGTGTGCAGCAAAATAACCATCATGAGCTATGTAGGCATCGATACTGTTATGTTCAATAATTCCGCAATTCCGCAAAGCAATTTTAACCTGATCCTTAAAAAACTCAA
>CAYMLJ010000163.1:0-4308 GCA_964391395.1 uncultured Ruminiclostridium sp.
CAGGCCGCACAAAGCGCCTTGTTCAGGAAATGGGTATATTAAAGGCCGAGATAAATGATACTAAAGACCATTGTGAACCTGACGACAATAAATTGAAGAATATTTAAGGGATTTTTAGAAAATTACTAAAAATAGTGAAATATATATTTTAATAGAATTAAAAATTTTTCACTAGACTCAAAATTATTTTGATAAAATACCAATAATTTTAATAAAATCAAAATTATTTGGATAAATTATTGAAATTTGCATAAAGTTATTATATAATCTTTTCAGGAAGGTGATGATTTTATGCTGGAAACGGAATTAGTACAATTAGTAAAAAGAATAACTGATCAAAAATGCGAAAAGCAATATCTCGAAATAAAAAAAGCGTCTGATGGAACTCCTACAAAGCTTTATGGTACGTTATCAAGTTTTGCTAATCAACCGTTTGGTGGCATAATTATTTTTGGAATAGACGAAAATGATGGATATAAAGTTGTAGGTGTATATGATGCGCAAGAGCTACAAAAAAAAGTGATGGAGCAATCATTACAAATGGAGCCTATATTAAGGCCCTTGTTTACAGTTGTCCAAATTGAAGGCAAAATAGTAGTCAGTGCAGAGATTTCGGAATGCGATATTTATGATAAACCATGCTTTTATAAAGGTGCGGGAAGATTAAGAGGCTCTTATATAAGGGTAGGGGATTCTGATCAGCCTATGACCGAATATGAAATATATAGCTATGAAGCATATAAAAGAAGAATACATGATGAACTTCGGACAGTAGAAAGAGCAACAATAGCTAACCTGTCGAAAGATGTATTAACAGAGTATTTGATTAAACTGCGCAGAAATAAACACAATCTGCTGAGCCTTGAAGATAAGAGAATCCTTGAAACACAAGGAATTTGCCAAGAGGGTATTCCTACTTTAACAGGATTAATGTTGTTGAGTGTATATCCTCAGGAATTTTTTCCACAGCTTTGTGTTACCGCGATGGTAGTTCAAGGAAAGGAAGTCGGGGAATTAGGCGAAGAGGGTGAGCGCTTTATTGATAATAAGCGCATTGAAGGCAATATACTACAAATGTTGGAAGATACATTAGCCTTTGTCCGAAGAAACATGAAAGTAAAGACAATTATAACAGACGAAGGAACTCGTTCCGATAAAACGGAGTATCCTATAAAGGCAGTCAGGGAAATTATATTAAATGCTTTGATTCATCGAGATTATAGCGTTCATACGGACCATTCTCCGATACGTCTTATTATGTATGAGGATAGGTTGGAGCTGGAAAACCCGGGTGGATTGTATGGAAGGATAACAATTAACGACTTGGGAAAAGTCTCTGCCGATACCAGAAATCCATACTTAGCCGGAGCTATGGAAATCATGGGAAATACAGAAAATCGCTTTTCAGGAATCCCTACTGTCAGAGCCGAGCTCAAAAAATCAGGCTTGCCAGATCCTGTTTTTATTGATAGACGAGGAGTCTTCAAGGTTATACTATATAAAAGTACTGCCACATACAACAGGGATGTTGATATGGAACAGGAGATTTTAGATTACTGTATGACCCCGAGATCCAGAGAAGAGCTGGCAGAAAAATTCGGTTTTACAACACCAACATATTTTATTAAGATATACATCAATCCTCTTATTTTAGAGGGAAAGATAAAGATGACCATTCCTAATAAACCAAAGAGTAAATTTCAAAAATATTATTCGGGCATTTAAACTCAGGAGCGGCAGGAGGAGAGGCAACTATTTACCAGCACGTATTTTTATGATAAAATAAGACATACTTTATATTATCGTACAAAATGCACGGAGGTGCCTATGGACTATATCAAAAGGGGCATGGAAGAAAAATTTATCCGCATGAGTTCGTTCTTTAAGGCTGTTTTGATTACCGGTGCAAGGCAGGTAGGAAAGACGACGATGCTTAAGCATTTGGCAAAAGGGCAGAAAAGAACTTATGTGACTTTGGATAATCTTATGGCAAGAACTCTTGCGAAAACAGATCCGGTATTGTTTTTCCAGACATATAAGCCCCCGATTATTTTAGATGAAGTACAGTACGCTCCTGAATTGTTCAGCCAAATAAAAATTATGTGTGACGAAACCAAAGAAACCGGACGTTTTTGGTTGACAGGCTCTCAGCAATATTCCACGATAAAAAATGTACGTGAAACCATGGCAGGAAGACTTGGAATTTTGGAGGTATATAGCTTATCAAAAAGAGAGGTTGAAGGGGTCTTTTATCAAAATGAACTGGACTTTTCCCTTAAGTGCCTTCTTGAGAGACAAGCAAAAAGTAAAAAAAATAATATTATTGATGTATTTAATTATATTTGGCGCGGAGGAATGCCACAAATCGTTACTGCAGACGCAGAACAAAGGCAAATTTATTTTGATTCTTATATCGATACCTATCTTATGCGAGATGTTGCAGAGCTTGGCGGAATTACAGACTCAATCCGATTTCGTAAATTTCTGCAAGCTTGTGCGGCGTTGGTATCAGAACAACTGAATTATAAAAAGCTAGCTGAAGCCGCAGAAATATCACAACCTACCGCAAAGGAGTGGCTTAGACTATTAGAAGGACTTGGTGTTATTTATTTGCTAAGACCATACTTTAATAATGAATTAAAGCGGCTGACTAAAACACCAAAGCTATATTTTTTAGATACAGGCTTATGTGCACATTTATCTATGTGGCCTACTCCGGAAACTTTAATGAAGGGTGCGGCAAGCGGCCATTTTTATGAAAATTTTATTGTGACAGAGCTATTAAAAAACTACTCCTATTCTAGGACAAAAGTAAATCTGACTTATTATCGTGATTCAAATGCAAAAGAAATTGATTTATTAATAGAGGGGAATGGGTATATTTATCCTCTTGAAATAAAAAAGTCTGCTAATCCGGATACACGCGAGGCTAAAAAGTTTAGTGTTTTAGATAAAGCGCACATTGAAAGAGGCAATGGCGGAATCGTATGTTTGTGCGAGGAAGTCATACCTATTGACGAAAAGAACTGCTTTATTCCGTGTAATTTACTGTAAAAAAATAAAAACATTGACATACATATCTTCATATATTATAGTAATTACAAGTGGTCTTGTGAATTATATCAATATATCAAACACAAAGACACAAACACAAAGCACCACTAGACAAAAACAGATTATATATGATAATATAACAAATGCCGCAAAATCAATGAGCGGCTAATCCTTGCTCTGTGGTTGACGCAGGGCCGAATGAGTCCAAAAGGAGGTGACATGGTCATGAATAAGTATGAAACAATGTATATCATTTCTCCAACCCTTGATGAGGAACAGGTAAAGGCTCTTGTTGAGAAATTCAATAATTTGATTTCTGAACACGGAGAGATCGAAAAGGTTGAGGAATGGGGCAGGAAGAAGCTTGCTTATGAAGTCCAAGACCAGAAGGAAGGGTACTACGTACTTCTATACTTTACGGCAAACCCGGAATTCCCAGCTGAGCTTGAAAGAAATTTCAAAATCAATGAGAATATCCTTAAGTACCTTATTTTAAATAAAGAGGATTAATTATTCTCTTTAGGTACTTTAAATATTGCAAAAACCAATTATGTATAGGTGGTGTTTTGATTGAACAAGGTAATTTTAATGGGAAGGCTGGTAGCTGACCCGGAGACTCGATACACACAAAGCAACATCGCAATGAGTCGCTTCAGAATTGCTGTAAACAGACCCGGAAAGCCTCAGGAAGGCCAGCCTAATGCTGACTTTATCCAGATTACAGCCTGGAGAAATACCGCTGAGTTTGTGGGAAAGTACTTCCATAAAGGACAGCAGGTATTAATAGAAGGGTATATTCGCAATAATAACTGGACTGATAAGGATGGAAATAAGCGATATAGCGACGAAGTCCATGCCGAACAGGTCTATTTTGCCGACAGTAAACGTGATGCAGGCTCAAACAATACATTTGGAGGCGGCAATATGTCTCAGGCTCCACAGCCCGAATTTCAAGGTCAGAAGCCTGAGAACGGGGATGGGTTCTACGCCCTCAGCGAGGACGACGAGGACCTTCCATTCTGATTCAATATTCGTCATAATTACACGCAATTTTAGCCTTCTGCCCAAGTGGTTAGAAGGTTTTTTTTAATAACCAGTGGGTAACCAGTGGGTAACCAGTGGGGGGTAACCAGTCTAACCAGTGGGGACGGTCCCTGCGGTTTTGATAAAAGGAAAACTTCCAGATTTACGGTTCGTAAAAAACCGAAGGAACTGTCCCTCTGGTTCTGCGTTTTTAAAAGATAAACACCGCAA
>CAYMLJ010000164.1:0-4290 GCA_964391395.1 uncultured Ruminiclostridium sp.
AAAATGTCCATATCCCGATAAAGATTAGCAATCTTTAGTTCCGGTAAACCATGCTGTCTGACACCGAACACATCACCGGGGCCTCGAAGTTCCAAGTCTTTTTCAGAAATTACAAAGCCGTCATTGGTCCTTGTCATTATATCCATCCGCTGTCTCGAAATATCACTCTTACTCTGGTTAAACAAAACGCAATAAGATTTGTGTTTTCCTCTTCCTACCCGCCCTCTCAGCTGATGTAGTTGTGAAAGGCCAAAACGTTCCGCATTTTCTATCACCATCAAAGTTGCGTTAGGAACATTTACACCTACCTCAATAACCGTTGTTGAGACCAGTACATCAAGCTGGCCGTTAACAAATCCGCGCATAACCTTCTCTTTTTCTGCGCTTTTCATTTTACCATGTATCAGTCCTACCCTGAGACCCTTTAGCTCATTATCCCTTATACGCTCGGCAAGCCCCTCTGCCGACTCTGCTTCAATCTCTTCCGAGTCTTCAACTAAAGGGCATACTATATATGCTTGTCTACCCTCGGCAACATTTTTTCTGATAAAATTATATATTCTCTCTCTGTAGGATTCATTTACGGCATAGGTATCGATTGGTTTTCTATCAGGGGGCAATTCATCTATTATAGATACGTCTAAATCGCCGTATAAAGCCAGCGTCAAGGTCCTCGGTATGGGAGTTGCTGTCATAACAAGCAGGTCCGGATTATCACCCTTTACCGAAAGCTTTGCTCTTTGACGAACACCAAAGCGGTGCTGCTCGTCTGTTATCACAAGACCCAGCTTATAAAATTTGGTGTCGTCTTCTAAAATTGCATGAGTCCCAATCAAAACTTCAATTTTGCCCTGCTTGGCGAGGGCTTTTATTTCTTCTTTTTCTTTCTTTTTTGTACTTCCGGTAAGAAGCTTTACCTTTATTCCAAGTTCATCTAAAAGTGGTCCCACACTTTGATAATGCTGCTCGGCTAAAATTTCTGTTGGAACCATAAAGGCACTCTGATACTCGTTTTTAGCAGCTAAATAAATAGCCATTACCGCGACGATTGTCTTACCGGAGCCTACATCTCCCTGAATCAGACGATTCATTTTCTTTTCTGATACCATATCATTGCTGATTTCTTCAAACACCTGTTTCTGTGCTGAGGTGAGCTTAAATGTAAGCTTATTTAACAGAGGATTAATATCTATCGGTTTAAGCGTGTTGCCCTTTTGTTCGGTGCTTACGCCCTTTGATTTTAATAGACCCAATTGAAGAATCAGCAACTCTTCAAAGACCAGACGCCTCCTGGCCTGCTCCATATCATGGAAGCTTTGCGGAAAATGAATCTCCTCATATGAGTAACCGATCTGACTAAGGTTGTAGCTTTCTCTAATGTCCTGCGGCAATGTTTCCTCGAATTTGTTCCCGGCTACCTTTAATGAGTTCTCGATTAGCTTCCTTAAATGTGTTTGAGTCAAGCCTTTGGTCAAAGAATAAACCGGAAGTATACGCCCTGTGTTTCTGCCAAACTGTTCAGCTGTTTCTATAACAGGATTATTCATTTCCAGTCGCATGCCCATTCTTTTCACTTTTCCGAAAAAGATGTATTCAATTCCGGTTTTAAGATTATTTTTTATATAGCTCTGATTAAACCAAGTAATTGATAAAAAGGCCGTCCCGTCGGAAACTAAGCCTTTAATAATTGAAAGATTTCTGCGAGGTCTTGATTCGGCTACATCGGAGACGAGACACGCACGCACACCGCATTCCTCTCCGTCTTCAATTTCAGTTATTTTTTTTAATATTGATCTATCTTGATAATCGCGAGGAAAGAAATTCAGTGCATCGTTAACAGTGCAAATGCCAAGTTTTGATAAAAGCTTGGCTCTTGCTTCTCCAACACCTTTTACATACTTTATAGATTTCCCGAATATATCCTCTTGAGGCATGGTATAACCCTCCGCCACATTGATATTAAATAATATATCATAAAATCATCTGACCCGTACATAAATGAAAGTCAAATTATAATAAAGTTGCCTTGCTACCGCAGCGGCAACTTTACTGATAATCGCAAACTCATATTAAGAATAATGCGAATTAGAACTGTCATCCTGAGCGCCAGCGAAGAATCTTTTGCGTTAAACAGAGGAGCGGCTGTACCTGCGGTTTTTAAAAACATCTTAAAGTCTCTGAATGCTTATCCTGTGGAAAACCGATAGAACCACGACGGAAAACCGAAGGGACTGTCCCCTTGGTTTCGTCTGAACGGAGCGCAGCGAAGTGAAGAATCTTTTCGTCAACCTGAAAGATCCTTCGCTGGCGCTCAGAATGACACTGCGAACTAGTTTGCATTATTCTTAATATGTAATTTTCTTATTATTTTCCTTATTGTCTAGTAAGCCTCATGGCATTTAGTATTGCCAACAGTGCAACTCCAACGTCTGCAAAAACAGCCTCCCAAAGACTTGCCACACCTCCGGCTCCCATGGCCAGTACAATCACTTTTACTATCATAGCTACGGCTATATTCTGGTACACAACAGTTTTTGTTTTTCTGGCGATCCGTACAGCTTCGGGAATTTTGCCCGGTTCATCGGTCATCATAACAATATCAGCCGCTTCTATAGCCGCATCAGATCCGGTTCCACCCATGGCAATACCAATGTCGGCCCTTGCTATAACAGGTGAATCATTTATGCCGTCTCCGACAAAGGCGATTTTACCGGTATTTTTGCGCTCATCAATAATCTTTTCGAGACAATCTACCTTTTCATGAGGAAGTAGCTCTGAAATCACGTGCTTTATGCCAAGTTCCTCGGCTGCCGTATCTGCTGCATCCTTTCTGTCGCCAGTTAGCATAACAATATCGTCAATACCCATACTGCGCAACTCTTTGATAGCATTTGCGCCATCATCTTTTACTGTATCCTCAAGGGCAATAGATCCGGCAAATTCTCCGTTAATAGCAAGATACATCAGAGTTCCGGGACTTCTGTCCTCATTTATTTCAATATTGTGTTTGCAAAAAAGCGCTCGGTTCCCCAAAATCACGGTTTTTCCCGATATCTTAGCAGAAACGCCCATTCCGGCATGTTCTGCATATTCTGTAATCAGCTTTTTATCGGGCTCGTTCCCATACTTCTTCAATATTGAAACTGCCAACGGATGGGTCGAAAATGCCTCGGCATGGGCAGCAAAGTAAAGCAGTTCGTCCTTAGTAAATCCGTTTTCGTTATTTATTTTAGTTACCTCAAACGAACCATTAGTTAATGTACCGGTTTTGTCAAACACCATGGTCTTAACCTTTGCCAACGCTTCAAGGTAACTTCCGCCCTTTACCAGTATTCCTCTCTTTGAGGCTGCACCAATACCGCCGAAAAATCCCAGTGGTATAGATATCACTAATGCACACGGGCAGGAAACAACCAGAAATATCAAAGCACGATATAACCATTGGTTAAACTCGCCGTTGAAAAACAGAGGAGGCACAACCGCCAATAAAGTCGCAAGTCCTACCACGACAGGCGTATAAATTGCAGCAAAACGCGTTATAAAGCGCTCTGTCACTGCCTTCTTCTGCGAGGCATGCTCTACCATGGAAAGGATTCTGCTAACAGTGGAGTTCTCGAATAATTTTGTAACCTGAACAGTTAACACTCCGGACAGATTTATACTACCCGATAATATTTCATTTCCGAGGCCAACCTCTCTTGGAAGAGATTCGCCTGTCAGAGCCGAAGTATCAAGAGCAGAAGAGCCCTCAAGAACTATACCGTCAAGGGGCACTCTTTCACCCGGACGTATAAGAATTAAATCCCCTTCCATTACATCGGAGGGATTTACTCTCTCGTATCCTTCAGGCGTTTTAATATTTGCGTAATCGGGTTTTATTGCTATAAGGCTCTTAATTGCCCTTTTTGAATGGTCAACCGCATAATCCTGAAATAGTTCGCCGATTTGATAAAACATCATTACCGCCGCGGCTTCAGGGTATTCTCCGATTATAAACGCACCGATTGATGCAATGGACATTAAAAAGTTCTCATCAAAAACATTCCCCTTTAAAATGTTCTTCACTGATTTTATAAGTACCTTATGGCCAAATACCACATAGGTTATGATAAAAAGGATTAGCTTAACAGTAGGGTTCTTAGCAAGAAAAAATCCTACAAAATAAGCTGTTGCAGCAAGAATATAAATCCATAGTGTCATCTTTGATATGCCATGATTGTCGTCGCCATTGACACGGTCATCATCTTTTTGAACAAGCTTTGAGCCTGCTTCTAAGCGATCCATTATCTC
>CAYMLJ010000165.1:0-4268 GCA_964391395.1 uncultured Ruminiclostridium sp.
AGTCTGGGTGTCTGACCTTGGTCTGCACCGGGTTGAACACAATAGAGTTTTCCGTCCTTATCGGGTGCAACCATTTCTTTCATTGAAAATTTCTGGTCAAAACCTGTTTCTTTAACATAAGGAAGTAGATCCAATGCGTTACCTGCCTTAACAACTACAGAAGAAAGATTCTGCTCGGAGAACCATACGTCGGGCATATCTCCGGAAGCATTGTAAGCCTTCAGTTTGTTTGCATAGTCTTGTCCGCCGCCACCTAAATCGTACTCGACTTCAACATTTGGAAATTCCTTACCAACATTAACTTTTATGTAATTCTCACGGATGTTGTTTCTGTTATCGTCTGCACTTAATGAAAGAAACTTAATTTTAACTTTTTCATCTGGTTTTGGAGCTTCTGATGAAGCCGGAGCTGCTGGATCTGAAGCTTTCGGTGTTTGAGAAGCGGGTGTTGTACCACCGCATGCTGCCAATGAAGCTAACATGACCAAAGCTAGAGCAATAGAAATAAGTCTTTTTAACTTATTCATTTGACATCCTCCTTAATAAACTGATTAAATTTGAAACCCTTCGAAAGATTTTTTACCGGTATATTTATTGTATAACTCAGCTTTTTTTCATTGAAGGGAATATTATTTGTCCGCAAGGAAAAAAATCGGGATAAAACAAAATATATCCACCTAAATGTATTTGTATTGTTTTATTAAAAGGACAGATATATAGGAAAACCGGTATAAAAAAATAGTTGCATGCTAAAGTCCCGATTCATTAATTATGACGTATATTTTCTAAATATTTACTTGGGGGTAAACCATAAAATTTCTTAAAGCATTTTCCGAAGTAGTTTGCATCTGCATATCCTACCTTGCTCGCTACATCAAGAATAAGTGTATTTCCACTGTCAAAAAGATCCTTTGCTTTCTTAATTCTGAATTCTGTCAGATATTCATTGATAGTAACTCCTGTATCTCTTTTAAAAATAAAGCAAAGGTGTGCATAATTAATGAATAAGCTTTTTGCTATTTCATCGATATTAAGTTCCTCATTTTGAAAATTATTATTTATGTACTTTTTTACCTCTTCAATAAGCTTTGATGCTTTTGAACTCTTATTTTTCTTAATAGTCTCTAATGTATGCCCATAGATTTTCTTAATCCATTCTTCCATCTCATTTATGGACCTTTTTAATTGAATTTCCTCAATAATACTTGATTGTTTGTCAGGTAAAATATCCTCCAGACTCGCCCCCACTTCAATAATAAATTCAAAGCAGACCGATACCAACTCGATACAAATTACAAAAACTAATTCGTAATGGATGTTCTCACATCGCATTCTTTCAAAAATATGGGTGATGCACATATCTACTTCCTTTTCATTAGCTAAGCGCATACTCATTAATAGTTGACTCCTATGTTCAACAGTAAATAGATTAACCTTTAGCTCCGATTCTGCCACAGAGCTATAAAAGATAACTTTGTTCTTACCTAAAATGACCTTGTTCTTTAATGCGACAATTGATTCTTTATAGGATGCAGCAACATCAAACAATTCATTTCTTATGTCTCCGACACCTATGGTGACCGAAAAATCCATATGTTTTGTGACAATTGCTCTTAACCACTCCAATTTGTATTCCAGACCGGAAAAAAGATCTTTTCTGTCTTCGTTTTCATTTACACCGATGATTATGCATATCCTGTCGTCATTATCATAGCACCGGTCAAAAACAAACTGTCCGGATAGGATTTCATCAGCAATATTTGAAACAGCAAACTTCCATAGCTGCTTGTCCTCGTCATCCCAATCAAAATGCTCATCAGTATCCACTTCTATAGTAACTGCCAGATAATAGTCAGAAGAACTGTTGACCTTTAAATAATCCATCTTTTTAAGGGTTCCGTCACCCTTTCTAGTTAGATTTCCCTGAAGCAGCTCATTAAGAAATTTATCCTTCAACAAAGGGATGCTATCTCTCACTTGCTGTTTGAGCCTATCGGTCTCCTTCTTTATCTTGACTTCCTTTTCGATGATATTTTTAAGCTCCAGCAATGTCTCTTTCAGTTCTTCTTCATCTACAGGCTTCAATATATAATTAATAACGCCCAGTTGAACTGCCTGCTTTGCATAGTAAAATTCGCTATGCCCCGTTAAAATGATTACTTTACTGTCATTGTTTTTCTCTCTGAGATTCTGAACAAACTCCAGACCATCCATTATAGGCATATTGATATCCACGATGATGATTTCGGGTTTTAAAATTTCCACTCTTTCAAGAGCATCCCTGCCGTTCTTTGCTTCACCGCAGATTTCAAAACCAAGCTCCTCCCAAGGGAGAGTTATTTTAATTGCCTCTCTGAAATAGAATTCATCATCTACTATCATTATTTTCAGCATTTTCTTCCCCCTTAAACCTCGACCGCCGGAAGGCTTACAATGACCTTTGTATATTCTCCGACTCTGCTCTCAATAATTATCCCATACTGATTTCCATATTTAAGTTTTAGCCTTGTATCGACATTGTGCAACCCGAAGTCTGTGTTTTTCTTGTCGTTGGGAGGTGTGTTAAAAACACTTCGGATCTGATCCCCCGTCATACCCACGCCGTCATCAAACACCTCAATTTTAATGGCATCTTGCTCATAATAGCCTTTTATAATCAAATTTCCTTTTTCTTCTTTTTCCTTTAAACCATGATAAATAGAATTCTCTACCAAGGGCTGCAGTGTTAATTTTGGTATTTGATACTTTAATATTTTGTCTTCAAAATCAATCTGATAATCCAGGTATTCTATATATCTGAGCTTTTGGATTGACAGGTAATTATTAATAAGTTGCATCTCTTCTTCGATAGAAATTATATCCTTCCCCTTGCTTAAGGAGATTCTGTAAAACCCGGCCAGGTTTTTTGCGGTTAGCATTGCTTTATCCTTCATATCCAGTTTAATGAAAGAAATGATTGTTTCAATAGTATTGTATAAGAAATGGGGCTTGATTTGTGATTGAAGAAGCTTAAATTCATTTTCTCTTTTCGATTTCTGTTGAATATATATTTTATCCATCAAGCTGTTGATTCTATCCATTAGGCTATTGAACCCATCCCCAAGCATGCCGATTTCTCCTTTTGCTTTAAGATTGGCTCTAAGTTTAAAGTCCCCAGATTTAATCTCCTTCATGACATTTACCAGTTTTAGTATGGGTTTTGATATGGTATAGGATAATAAATAAGAAGCAACGAATGCTATCATCAGACATATTGAACCAAAAATCACAATCAGCCTTGTCATTTCTTTATTCTCGTAGGTGATTTCATCTAAGGGAATAATGCTGATAATTTTCCAATCAAATTTATCAAAATCCTGCACAGTGATTAATGCACGCCTCTCCCCAACATCTTTTATTATACTATTAGTATTGGGAAGCTCTTCAAGCCTATATTGACCTAAATATTTTGCTTCATCGAATTTTTTATATAATTCGTTTTTGTCTTGAGCAGATATAATACTCTTTTGATTGTCGACTATATAAAATTTATCCTCCTGATTTACTATGTTATCCATATATATGGAAGCGACGTTTTCTTCATTAAGATAGAGTATTGCTGTACCAAGGATATTCCCGGTGTCCAAACCAATGATTGTTTTGGCTATTATAAATACATTATCTTCTCCGCCCCCAAATTTGTATTTTATTTTCGTCAAACCCATCCAGGTAGGAGTTTTTTTCTTTGTGACAAATTCAATTACATCATTGTTTAATACAGGGTAGGCACTTGAGTTGTCGACAAAACCGATATCAAACAATCTTTGGTCTTTTGACATTATGCTCGCAGCAACAATATAGCTGTTTGGATGTACGACATTGCTAATTACTGTTGATAAGGTCTTTTCCACATCAAGATTATCTAGAGGAGTCATCTCACTGCTTCTTAATCGTTCAAGCTGCCTCTGGAGCCTATTATCTGTAGCAAGTATTCTTACATAGTCTTCTGAATTATAAGTTAAATTTAGAAGGCTGTTACTAATAAGAGCTAATTCTCTTTCTGCATTTTTTGTTGCCTTTGTAATGATTGCCTCATTGGATGTTTTTATAGCCAGAAATGCAAAAATAGACAAGGATATCATGAGTATAGCCGCATAAAAAACGAATATCCTTGTCTTTATTGACATTTCCTTTAACGATGAGCTTAAAAAGCGCATTGCTTTTTTCCTCCTGTCGTCCATCTGTGGAGAAAAATCTAGATATTAAAAAAATTATATCATACTTTTTTA
>CAYMLJ010000166.1:0-4250 GCA_964391395.1 uncultured Ruminiclostridium sp.
GCCGTTTGGTTGACGTATCCCAAGAGGTTATTATTCGTGAAGAGGATTGCGGTACTGACGACGGTATCGAGATTTCACCTATCGTAATCAGCGGAAAAACCATAGAAGGATTGGCAGAGCGTCTGATAGGACGTTATTCTCCCGAAGACATCACTGATCCAAAGACCGGAGAAGTTATCGTAATAGCTAATGAGCGCATAACCGATGACCTTGCAGAAAAGGTCGAGAATGCCGGATATAAGAAAGTTAGAATTCGCTCTGTATTAACCTGCCGATCAAGAGTAGGTGTTTGCGCCAAATGCTATGGTATTAATCTGGCCAACGGCGAAGATTGTAATGCAGGTGAAGCGGTTGGATTTATAGCAGCTCAGTCTATAGGTGAGCCGGGAACCCAGCTTACTATGCGTACCTTCCATACAGGAGGCGTTGCCGGTGATGACATTACACAGGGTCTTCCCCGTGTTGAGGAGCTTTTTGAGGCTCGTAAGCCTAAGGGCTTGGCAATAGTATCTGAAATAGCTGGTACGGTTCATATTAAGGATTCCAAGAAGAAGAGGGAAATTGAGGTTGTCAACAATGAAATCGGCGATTCCAAAACTTACCTCATACCTTATGGTTCTTCTATTAAGGTTATGGATCAGGAAGAAATCGAAGCCGGTGACGAGCTTACCGAAGGTTCGGTCAATCCCCATGACATTTTGAAGATTAAAGGCGTTCAGGCTGTGCAGAGATATCTGTTACAGGAGGTTCAAAAGGTTTACAGACTTCAGGGTGTTGATATAAACGATAAGCATATTGAGGTTATTGTCCGTCAAATGCTTCGCAAGGTAAAGATTGATGATTACGGCGATACCGACATGCTCCCAGGCAGCCTTGTTGATATGTTTGAATTCGAAGAGAAGAATGCCCTTGCCGAGGAACAGGGTTTGAGACCCGCAACTGGCAACCGCACACTCTTGGGTATCACCAAGGCATCTCTTGCCACAGAGTCATTCTTATCAGCTGCATCATTCCAGGAGACCACCAGGGTTCTAACCGAAGCCGCTATAAAGGGCAAGATAGATCCATTGATTGGTCTAAAGGAGAATATCATTATTGGTAAGCTTATTCCGGCAGGTACAGGACTTTCAAAATATCGGGATATAGAAGTGGACATTAATGAGTAAAACTTAAATAAATAAAGAGGACTATTCGTTTGTATATAATAAAAACGAATAGTCCTTTTTTCTTTACTTTAATTTCGGGATATGACACTGTCAATTGCTTTTAACTCTTCATCGGTAAAAGCTGTGTTATCAATGCAGCGAACATTGTCCTCAAGTTGAGACACTTTACTGACACCAACCAATACAGAGGATACGCCTTCTTCGCGTAGAACCCAAGACAGAGCCATTTGGGCAAGGCTTTGACCGCGGTTGACGGCAATACGATTTAGACTTTCTATCATCTTTAGTTGCTCATCGGTAATTTTTGATTTGGTGAGGAAAGGCGATACACCCCGGCCTGCTCTGGAATCCTTAGGAATTCCCTTGAGATATCGGCTGGTAAGAATTCCCTGTGCTAATGGACTGAAGGCAATGATTCCGATTCCGATTTTTGATGCATAATCCTTAAGACCGTCTTCTTCAATCCAACGATCCAGAATTGAATAGCGTGGCTGATGAATAACAAAAGGTGTTTTTAATTCCTTTAATATCTCATACGCTTTTTTTGTATCCTTGCTTTTATAGTTGGAAATGCCTACATACAAAGCTTTTCCCTGCCTAACAGCACTATCCAAGGCAAGCATGCTCTCCTCTACCGGAGTTTCATGATCCGGGCGATGGTGATAGAATATATCAACATAATCTAAACCCATTCGTTGAAGACTTTGATCCAGACTTGCCAGAATATATTTTCTCGAGCCAAAATCACCGTAAGGACCATCCCACATTGTGTATCCGGCTTTTGTGGAAATGATAAGCTCATCGCGATAAGGAGCCAATTCCTCTTTTAAAATGCGGCCAAAATTTTTCTCAGCCGACCCCGGAGGAGGTCCATAGTTATTTGCCAGATCAAAATGGGTAATTCCCATATCGAAGGCTTTAGTAACAATAGCCTTCATATTGGTCATACTGTCCACATCACCAAAATTATGCCATAACCCCAGAGAAATTGCTGAAAGCTTAAGCCCGCTTTTCCCCAAGCGATTATATTTCATAGACTCATAACGTGATTGATTTGCCTGATACATAAGTTACCCCCTATAGTATTATACAAACTCAAAAGATATACTAGATTCATATTGATGGATATTATTATTTTTTCAAAGACAAATTCACATTCATTTTTTCCATATCTTATTGTATTTTCCCATGTTCCATTGCCATGAAACACAAATCATCGTCATTATCAGATTTAGCTTCCAAATATAGCCCAGTATAGATTTTTTCTAACAGAAGGCGACATAGACTGAAAATTTGTGAATGCTGGTTCCTTGTCTTATATTAGTTATGCAGGATGTTGCTGCCAATTCTACTTTATTATCCGTTTTGTATCTCTTCGACTATAAAGTATCCTTCTTACTTCCATTACCTCACCAATAACAACGTAATAAACAGTAAAATTATCAACGTAAATCCTATAATACTGATTCTTTCTTTTCCTATCTGATTGATATGGTTCAAATGATAATGGGCAAGTCAATCTTTCTATTATAGCTCTTTCAACTTTTTCAACTAATTTCATAGCGCTGTCCGGATTATTAAGCTTAAATATGATGTAATCTACTATTTCGTTAAGATCATCTTCATATTTTGGAAGGTACCTTAGCTTATATTTATCGTTCAGCATTTATTCTTGCCCTCACTCTTGAAAATACTTCATCATGTGAATACCTTATATCTGTGGATTCTGCCTGTTCATCTGCTTCATCAAGTTTAAGTTCGACATCATCAGTTAATTCTGCATATTTTTCCAGACTTAAAACCACCATTGACCCATAACCGTTTTTTGTCAAGAAAACGGGTTGACCTTCCTTAACGATATCTTCAATCTCTGGAAATTTATTTCTTAAGTCAGAAACTGGCCTAATTTGAATCATATGCAATTGCTCCTTTTGCATTTTATTATCATTATTATATCATAATTTTATCACAATATTCAATGTCAGGAATTTTTTATTACTATATTGATTAATCTCCGCTGCACTTCCTCTGCTCCACAATACATAAAAACTATTCATTAATTTTTCCTGCATCCCATTCCTCCATCAATTGTCTGATTGATTGTTGTCGCTGAACACGCATTTCGCTAACAGCTCTTTTTATAACATTATATAACTTCATATTTAACGGCCATGCCTCTTGTGAACGATCGTAGTTTGCCAATAGCATGAACGCCGTTGCACCCATTGTGTATACATTGGTGACTTCATCGATCAAGCCTGCGCACCGGAATTCCTCTGGAGCCATAAGAGATCTTATACCAAAAATACTCCCCATACCATTCATATAAGACTGCTTTGCGTAGAAATCAATATCACAGATTATAACTTTGTCACTATTAAAATCATACAGTATGCTATTGTCATTAAAATCAATAGCAACATAACCACATTGTGCAACATGAGCATGAAAGCTAAGAATTTTTTCAAATACTCTCATCCTTTTACCTACTGGCATCGACAGAAAATGTTCACGCAGTGAAGGATTTAGATCACCTATGCTTCCACCGTTCTCCCAATCGAAAACAATAACAAACCCATTATTGATATTCTCAGCTTTAATTAAGCGAATTAATGAGGGATGTGACAGTTCTTTATATTTGATGACAGCAGCGTTAAGCCTAGCAATAGCATCTTCAACAGGTAAATCATGATCATTGATCGTTTTTGCACCTGCAAACTTGATAAAGTACCTTTTTCCTTCTTTTTCACACCCAAAACACAGGTTCCCAGAAGATTGCGTATCATAAATTTTAAACACGGTTCCATATTGACGTAGAAAGTTGAAATCAAAAGGTTCTTTAAGCTGAATTGGTATTCCGTCTATGTATTGCAGAATATTTGCTTTAGCTTCATTATCCATATATTGAACTCCTTTTTTGCTGCATAAATAATGGTTAATTAGTATTTTAAAACCACTCTGCATAAAGCCCATTTTCCTAAACACGAAGTCACATCATCTTCCAATTACCCCAACAGACAGTCCATATAAGGAATTTCTCATAACTAAAGTTTTTCTTAAATCATATTCATCTAATTCTAGCAC
>CAYMLJ010000167.1:0-4239 GCA_964391395.1 uncultured Ruminiclostridium sp.
AGGTATTCATGAGTAAAACATTAGTATTGGCAGAAAAACCATCGGTGGCAAGAGATATAGCAAAGGTCTTAAAATGCAATCAAAACGGAAACGGATTTATATCCGGACCGCGATATATTGTTACATGGGCCTTGGGACATCTGGTAACACTGGCCAGCCCGGAAGTTTATAATCAAAAATACAAAACATGGAATCTTGAGGATCTACCCATGCTTCCTAAGAAGACCGAGCTTGTTGTAATAAAAGAAACTTCAAAGCAATTTGGTATTGTTAGAAGCCTTCTTCATAGAGATGATGTTAGTGAACTGGTTATTGCCACTGACGCAGGAAGAGAAGGTGAGCTCGTCGCCCGATGGATAATCGAGAAAGCGGGGTTCAAAAAGCCCATTCGCCGTTTATGGATTTCATCACAAACAGATAAGGCTATCAATGAAGGCTTCCAGAATTTAAAGCCTTCAAGGAATTATGACAACCTCTACCGTTCGGCTCAAAGCCGTGCCGAAGCAGACTGGCTGATAGGGCTCAATGTAACCCGTGCCCTGACATGTAAGTATAACGCTCAGTTATCTGCGGGGAGGGTACAAACTCCCACTCTTGCTATGATTGTTGAGAGAGAGAATGAAATAAAACGATTTGTCCCCAAGGATTTCTGGACAATAGGAGTAAATTTAAAGGGCTTTTCTGTCCAGTGGCAGGACAAAAAAACCGGTCAGACCCGCATATTCGATAAAGCCAAGGCAGATAGCATTGTGACTAAGGTTTCAGGAAAAACCGGTACAATCACAGAGGTTTCAAAAGAAGCTAAAAGGGAATTACCCCCTCTTGCCTATGACCTTACAGAGTTGCAGCGCGATGCCAATAAAAAGTACGGCTATTCGGCAAAAAAGACCCTGCAATTAATGCAGAGCCTATATGAGCGTCACAAGCTGGTGACCTATCCAAGAACCGACTCCCGTTTCCTAACTGATGACATAGTTCCAACCCTTCAAGAGCGGCTTAAAAGCATAGCAATTGGCCCATATCAAAAATCAGCGCAGATTATACTACGAGCAAAACTCAATATAACCAAGCGTCTGGTGGACAATAGCAAGGTCACGGACCACCACGCGATTATACCCACAGAGCAGTATGTGGATTTATCTTCATTGAACAGTGATGAACGCCACATTTATGATTTGATTGTAAAGCGCTTTTTGGCGGTATTGAGCTCGCCTTTTGAATATGAACAGACTACGGTAAAATATGAGGCGGATGGAGAATTATTTATAGCCAGAGGTCGTATAATTAAATCCCATGGCTGGAAAAGTATCTATGACGGAGAATTAAATGACGATAATGACGACGACAGTTCCGATGAAGACAACAATCGTCACCAGTCCCTACCCCCTGTTTCAAAAGGACAGACAGAGCCCATTGTTCAAGTAAGGGCAATAAACGGTAAGACCTCCCCACCCAAGCGGTTTACCGAGGCCACGCTGCTTTCGGCCATGGAGCATCCGAGTAAATATATGGAAAACAAAGCCCTTCGTGAGATTATAGAAGGCACCAGCGGACTTGGAACCCCTGCGACCAGAGCTGATATAATCGAAAAGCTATTTGACACCTTTTATGTAGAGAGGCATGGAAAAGAAATCATCCCGACATCTAAGGGTGTACAGCTTATAGATTTGGTACCTGAAGATTTAAAATCTCCTGAGCTGACAGCAAAATGGGAGCAGCAGCTCTCCTTAATAAGTAAAGGGCAAGTTGACTCAGCCGTATTTGTATCTAAAATGAAGGAGCAGGCCAAGAGCCTTGTTGGTATAGTTATCTCAAGTAGCCATGTATATAAACACGAAAATATGACTCGTGAAAAGTGTGATAACTGCGGCAAATTCCTTCTTGAAGTCAACGGCAAAAAAGGTAAAATGCTTATATGTCCTGATCGTGAGTGCGGTTTTCGAAAGAATCTTTCCTTCGTTTCAAATGCCAGATGCCCTGAATGTCATAAAAAGATGGAAATTCGAGGTGAAGGTAGTGATAAGTCCTTCTTCTGCTCATGCGGTTATAGGGAAAAGCTTACGGCCTTCAATAAGCGAAAAGGAGAAACCGTAAGCAAAAGGGATGTTCATAAATTCCTAAAAAACCAGGATGATGATACCTCAATTAATTCTGCCCTAGCCGATGCTTTGGCCAAGTTGAAAAAACAATAAGATTACAGCAAGAGGTAAGATAATCTTAATTCTAGTTATAGTGAACATTAGAAAAAATCCTTCACTATCGTTCAGGATGACTGGTGTGATGGGGTATAACAATAATTTAGTTCAACTTATATAGTAATTCTTTGATTAATGAATTATACTAAGATAGATTGTTCAAAAATGCAATCAGAAAGGCAGTGAATTATGAATAAAAAGAAATTCCCTATCTTAAGTATTATTCTATACGTATTGGCTGGATTGCTTATGATTTTTGCTATTTGGTCAGCAAGCAAGTCCATCGGTTATATCTCTGAGATGATTAACCTGGGACAATTAGTATTCAGAGGCAATGAATTTGATGTTGTAAACTTTATTATGGCAAGTTGCGCACAGTATGTGATATTTGTAGTTATCTTAATTGCGTTGGGTTGTATACTGCAAAAGCTTCAGTTCTGTACATCTAGTGTATCTAATGATGAAGTAATAGAAAGTCCGATTGAATCATCAGAAGAAATATCAGATGATTATACTGCAGAAGAAGTTTCAGAAGAATAATTGAAACTAGACCGCCTACATTCTGTAAGCGGTCTTTCTTTTCACTAATAATCTCTTATTTATTTTTAAGATTAAACCATGCATTAAGTCCGGGATATTCAGCAACCTCGTCAAGCTCTTCTTCAATCCTTAAGAGTTGATTGTACTTAGCAACACGGTCAGTTCTTGAAGGAGCACCGGTCTTGATTTGTCCGGAATTGGTTGCAACAGCGATGTCTGCTATTGTAGCGTCCTCTGTTTCACCAGAACGATGGGAAATAACTGCGGTGTAACCGGCACGGTTAGCCATTTCAATAGCTTCCAAGGTTTCGGTAAGGGTACCGATCTGGTTAACCTTGATAAGAATTGAATTAGCTACTCCCATGTCAATACCCTTCTTAAGACGTTCGGTATTGGTAACAAATAAATCGTCGCCCACTATTTGAATCTTTTCTCCAAGCTTTTCGGTCATAAGTTCCCAAGCTTTCCAATCTTCTTCGGCAAGTCCGTCTTCAATTGATATGATGGGGTACTTATTGCAAAGATCGCTCCAATACTCAACCATCTCTTCTCCGGTCAGATATTTGTCGGCTTTCCACCAGTAGTATTGGCCTTCCTTGCCGTTTTCCTTAGCTTTCTCATACATTTCTGTCGCTGCCGGATCCATTGCTATACGGAATTGTTCACCGGGCTTAAATCCAGCCTTTTCAATTGCTTCAATTATAACCTGAATAGCTTCTTCATCGGATTTTAAGTTAGGAGCAAAACCACCCTCATCACCAACAGCTGTGGAATAGCCCTTGCTCTTTAATACACTCTTTAAGTTGTGGAAAATTTCTGCGCACCATTGAAGTGCTTGCTTAAAGGAATCGGCGCCAACCGGCATAATCATAAATTCTTGTATTGTTACCGAATTATCAGCATGCTCTCCGCCATTGATAATATTCATCATCGGAACAGGAAGAACCTTGGAGTTAGTACCTCCAATATACTGATAGAGGGAAAGCCCCAGTGCTTCGGCAGCAGCTTTGGCAGCCGCCAAGGAAACTCCTAAAATAGCATTGGCACCTAATTTGGCCTTATTAGGAGTTCCGTCCAATTCGATCATGGTCTTGTCAATGAGAATCTGATCAAATACGTTCATTCCAACTACCTCAGCAGCAATAATATCATTAACATTATCAACAGCCTTGGATACACCCTTACCCAGGTAGCGTGATTTGTCGCCGTCACGTAATTCGACTGCCTCAAAAGCGCCTGTTGACGCTCCGGATGGAACTGCTGCGCGTCCTATAAAACCGCCCTCAACAATAACTTCAACCTCAATTGTGGGGTTTCCGCGAGAATCAAGTATCTCTCGTGCAAATACATCTTCAATTTCTAAATATTGTTTCATATAATAATCTCCCTTCCAATGATTGTTAAATTAATAACCACATTATAGCATACCTTAATATGCTTTCCTTGTAAAGATACAGCCTATTAAATTTGCGTACAAATCCCTGTATTTCGTGTTATTTTTAGC
>CAYMLJ010000168.1:0-1487 GCA_964391395.1 uncultured Ruminiclostridium sp.
TTGGGGTATTGTTATAGTCTGCCCTATTTGAAGCATTGCAGGGTTTGTAATTTGTGGATTCGCATTAATAATGTCACTTACACGGACCTGATACTCCATAGCAATTAGATAAAGAGACTCCCCTCTTCTTACTACGTGCTGTCTATTACCTTGTAGAATAACCAAAGTCTGTCCTACAACAAGTTGGTTAGGGTTCTCGAGTTCATTATCTGAAACTATTTTTTGCCATGATACTCCGTATTGATTCGCAATTGAATAAACACTTTCGCCGGATTTAACTACATGAATTTCCATGGTTTCACACTCCAAACTAATCTATTTCAGCATATGCAGTGTACAAAATTATTGTTTACATTAATTATATTTATAGCGATAAATTTTATAGATTTTTAGTCTATAATAGTGTAAACTAATTTATCAAAGGAGCGTGTTATTATGGAAATAAAAGTAGAATTGACTAAAACCCCTAAAGCAAAGCCTGCATCTGAAAAGCTTGCCTTTGGTAATATTTTCTCAGACCATATGTTTATTATGGATTATGAGGAAGGTAAAGGCTGGCATGATGCCAGAATTGTTCCCTATAGTTCAATTAATTACGAACCTGCTATAATGGTATTTCACTATGGCCAAGCAATTTTCGAAGGGCTGAAGGCATATAAAACAAAAGGCGAAGTGGTTCTCTTCAGACCTGACGAGAATTTCAAACGTTTAAATAATTCTTGCGATTCTTTATGTATCCCGAGAATTGATGAAGCCTTTGCTGTTGATGCATTAAAGAAATTAGTTGATATTGACAGAGATTGGGTACCTGATGCACCGGATACTTCCCTTTATATTCGCCCTTTTATTATTGCAACAGAGCCACATATTGGAGTTCATCCTGCAAGCAATTATCAGTTTATAATTATTACTGGGCCTGTCGGAGCTTATTATAAAGAAGGGCTTAATCCTGTTAGAATCTTTGTTGAATCCCATTATGTACGTGCCGTAAAGGGCGGACTTGGCGAAGCAAAAGCTAGTGCAAACTATGCTGCTTCCTTGAAAGCTCAACAAATAGCAGCAAAAAATGGATTTACTCAAGTATTATGGCTCGATGGTGTCGAGAGAAAATATATTGAAGAAGTAGGCACAATGAATGTTTTCTTTGTTATAGGCGACGAAGTGGTAACACCTGCACTTAACGGAAGCATTTTGCCCGGTATTACAAGAAAATCTTGTTTAGAGCTTCTTCGTTCGTGGGGATTAAATGTTTCTGAGAGAAAAATTTCAATTCAAGAGATTTATGATGCCGCTGATAAAGGTCAGCTTAAAGAAGCATTCGGCACAGGAACAGCAGCTGTTATCTCCCCTATAGGAGAGCTTTGCTGGAATGATAAAAAGCTTTCTTTGAGCGGTGGAAAAATCGGCGAACTCTCACAAAAGTTATATGATAATATAACGGGAATTCAGTATACAAAACTACCGGATCCCTTTAATTGGATTGTTAA
>CAYMLJ010000168.1:1587-4226 GCA_964391395.1 uncultured Ruminiclostridium sp.
GTTGCGGATTGGTGTAACGGTAGCACGACTGACTCTGGCTCAGTTTGTTAGGGTTCAAATCCTTAATCCGCAGCCAAATACCAAAGCCGGTTCAAGCCAGAGAACCGGCTTTATTTATATCTTTGAATTATATTATATGAGCCGCAGGAATGCGCATGGCAGATAGCAATTGCGAGGGCATCGGCTGCATCGTCCGGCTTTGGAATTTTCTCCAGATTAAGTAATACTTTTACCATTTGCTGCACCTGTTCCTTTTTAGCTCTACCATAACCGACTACAGCTTGTTTAACCTGAAGAGGCGTATATTCATATACTTTTATGTCAGCTTTCGCAGCAGCTAAGAGTACCACTCCCCTGCCATGTCCAACTTTAATGGCTGTTTTAACATTTGTGTTAAAAAAAAGTTCTTCTACGGCCATTGCATCGGGTTTATATTTTACGATTAATTCATCGAGACCATTACTTAAGGTTAATAATCTGTCAGATAATTCAAGACCGGCTTCCGTAGTAATTGCCCCCACATCAATTATTGAAAATTTATTTCCTGTGTACTCAATCACCCCAAAGCCTGTAATTGCAAAGCCCGGATCAATTCCTATTATTCTCATGTGTTTACCTCTATCTATTATGCAAATAATTAATTAGTATATAATTTAATATACAAGTATTGAATATTTATACACGATATTGTATAATTATAAAAACTAAACTTACGCTTTACTTCATCAATAAAATTGATGTTACCTAATTTTAGCACAGATTGGAGAGATTTTTAATGAGTAAGGAAAAAATAGTACTTGCCTATTCAGGAGGTCTTGATACTTCTATCATTATTCCATGGTTAAAAGAAAACTATGATGCAGAGGTTATTGCTGTTGCAGCCGATGTGGGGCAAGCCGAGGAATTGGACCACTTAAATGAAAAGGCTATAAAAACCGGCGCAAGCAAGATTTTTATAGAAGATCTCACAGAAGAATTTATTACTGACTTTATATATCCAACCCTGAAAGCTGGCGCTGTATATGAAAGTAAATATCTGCTTGGCACTTCTTTTGCCAGACCTATTATAGCAAAGCGTATGGTTGAAATAGCCGAAAGAGAAGGTGCTACCGCTATATGTCATGGCGCAACCGGTAAAGGAAATGATCAGGTGCGTTTTGAGCTTACTATCAAAGCCCTTGCTCCCCATCTTAAAATAATAGCTCCATGGAGAATATGGGATATAAAATCAAGAGAAGAAGAAATTGATTACGCTATAGCAAGGGATATTCCTATTCCGGTGAGCAAAAGTAGTAATTACAGCCGTGACAGAAACATATGGCATTTAAGCCACGAGGGTTCTGAGCTTGAGAACCCTGCTAATGAACCTATTTACGATAGATTACTTCAACTATCGATAACTCCCGAAAAGGCCCCTGATAGTCCTACTTATGTTGAAATTGAATTTGAAAAAGGTATTCCGATTAAGGTTAACGGAGAAAAGCTTTCCCCTATTGATCTAATGAAAGTCTTAAATAAAGTGGGCGGAGAAAATGGTATAGGAATAATTGACATTGTAGAGAATCGTCTTGTAGGAATGAAATCCCGTGGTGTTTATGAAACACCCGGTGGAACCATACTTTATGCTGCGCACCAGGAGCTTGAAAACATTACTCTCGATAGGGATACTTCCCATTATAAGGCGCTTGTTGCACAAAGATTTGCCGAGCTTGTATACTATGGACAATGGTATACTCCTCTTCGTGAGGCAATTTCCGCTTTTGTTGACTCCACTCAGAAATACGTTAGCGGGACTGTTAAGTTAAAACTGTATAAAGGCAATATTGTACCTGCAGGAACAACCTCACCCTATTCTCTCTTTAGCGAAGAGTTGTGTACCTTTGAAGAGGATAATGTGTATAATCAACAAGACGCAGAGGGTTTCATTAATCTCTTTGGCTTACCCTGTAAGGTCCAAGCAAACATGAAAAAACTAAACAATATCAAAGATTGATTAATAGTAGTATAATTTACACTGTCAGCCCTGTTTGTGGTTGACAGTGTATTAATTTATTTTAGAATTGAGGGTTATTATGAAGCTTTGGGGCGGTAGATTTTCGAAGAATACAGATGAGTTAATGGATGATTTTAACTCGTCAATACATTTTGACAACAGGATGTATAGGCATGACATACTGGGCAGTGCAGCCCATGTTAAAATGCTTGGTTCTTGTGGTGTTATTTCACGAAGCGATGCTGAGCTAATTTTTAAAACACTTTTTGAAATTTTAGATGATATTGAGAACGGCAAGGTTGAATTTGAAGTTTCTGCCGAGGATATTCACATGAATATTGAAACCCTGCTGATATCAAGAATCGGAAATGTGGGAAAGCAGCTTCATACAGGCCGGAGCAGAAATGATCAGGTGGCCTTAGATATTCGTATGTATCTAAAAGACGAAGTAAATGATATAAAATCAATGTTAAAAGATCTTCTTAGTGTTATTTTGAGAATTGGCGAAGAAAATATCAATACCATAATGCCGGGCTATACTCATCTTCAAAGAGCTCAACCCATAACCCTTGCCCATCATCACATGGCATATTTTCAAATGTTTAAAAGAGATATTGAAAGGCTGAATGACTGCTATAAAAGGATC
>CAYMLJ010000169.1:0-1577 GCA_964391395.1 uncultured Ruminiclostridium sp.
TAACTGACATAGGGCCAAGAATCCCGCATGCTTTCCCGAGCAATTGCTGAATATAGGGTCAGGCCTTTTGCATAACATAATCAGGGCATCATTAACCTTTTGGCTTTCCGGATACTTGTGTCCGCAGTCCAAGTCCTTTTCGTTGAGGCCAACTTTTTTTAATACTGACATTATAATTTTTCTATGAAATGCTTGCCCCTCATGGGATGAGCACATGATGGCTAATTCCTTTAAAGATATATTATATTTTTCTATTAGTCCCGAATTAACATAAGCAACGGCATAAATTGGCTTCCCGGATGAACGAAGGTAAACTCCCGCATTAGGATCCCCTAACGAATATACAATATTATTATCTGAATCAGCTACACAAATATATCCGTCATGCAAGCTTTCTATTCTGCCTGACCTTGTTCTGACTGCTAATTGCGGCATACTTCTTCTCCTTCTCTAAATTACTGTTGTTATTATTTCAATTTTACCTTAAGAATATCTTGAGTATGTGCTATAATTACTTTACCTATTCAAAAGAAAAAAATGAGGTATTTTATGCAATTTGAAGTTGTTAAGGACATCCTTTTATCAGACACATTGGTTCCGGACATTTTTTTAAGCGATATAATGCCCAGAATTCCGTCCGATGCTGTCAAGGTGTACCTTTACTGCATTTTTTTAAGCAAATATAATAAAGAAGCCCGTCCTGAAGATTTAGCGGCAAAACTAGACCTCTCCATGGACACTGTCAATGCAGCATTTTTTATTCTGGAGCAGGAAGAGCTTATTTTGCAGACCCCAAAAGTTGTCTCTCTGACAAACATTAAAGAGATGGCTATTTCAAAGCTATATAAAAAGAAGACAACCTCCGATGCTGAGCCTACCAACAGCAAAACTCAGACAAATATCAGAAGAAATCAATGTATTGATTCGATAAATAAAATGTTCTTTCAGGGGATTATGGCTCCCAGCTGGTACGCAGCAATAGATAACTGGTTTTTAACTTATCGCTTTGACGAGGATGTAATGGTTAGCCTTTTTAAATTTTGCTATGATAATAATGCATTAAATATTAAATACATAGAAAAAGTCGCAGCAACATGGTCTTCAAAGAATATAACCAACCATTGGGAGCTCGAAAAATATATGGAGGCCTGCGAGAAAACAAGAGAAATAGGCAAAACCATCGCAAGGTCCTTGAGGTTAGGTAAAAAGCTCACCTCTTATGAAGAGAAATATCTGGAAACTTGGCTTAATGAATATGGCTATGACATGACCATAATTGATGAAGCCCTTAAGCTTACGGTGGGTAAATCAACACCCTTTAAGTATGCCCATAATATCCTGACCAATTGGCATAAGGAGGGCATACAAAGTCTTGAGCAGCTAAAGGCGTACCAAGAGGCTTCTTTCTCGACAAAAAGAAGCAAAACACCGGCCTCATCTGGAAAGACTCCACGTAGAGACAATTTTCAACAACGAAGCTATGATGATGAGTTTTATGATAAGCTCGAAAAGCTCTGATCGAACTGAAAGGACAATGTTTAAATGGCTGATACAAGACGCTTTTTAGATAGCGAGTT
>CAYMLJ010000169.1:1677-4197 GCA_964391395.1 uncultured Ruminiclostridium sp.
ATCCCCGCTTTAGCTGCGCAACTTGCGAGGACAGAGGTTATATTTCCAGAGACGGAGCATCTGTTCCCTGCTCTTGTTATCAAAACCAGTATTTAGAGCAATTGTATAAGGTTTCAAATCTTGTTGATGACGGGTCTACAGGTTTCGAATATTTCGATGAAAATTTTTATCCGGTTAATCCTAATAATAAAAAGTATTTTACTGAAATTTCTCCAAGAGCACAAATCCTTGAAGTAAAAGAGCAATGCTTGAATTTCATCGATAATTTTACCGATATATCAACCCAGAATCTTTATTTTCATGGTCCTACCGGTACCGGAAAAACCTTCATGGCAAAGAGTATAGGTATTGAAATTCTAAAAGCGGGATTCACTGTTTTGTATCTTACCGCCACATCCTTATTCCCGATAATTCAACAGTATCGACTTAACATAGACAGAGATGGTGTGTCGAGCGAGCAAGCATATAAAAATCTTATCACCGTTAATCTTTTGATTTTGGATGATCTTGGGACAGAACCGGGAAGCGATTCTAAATATGCTGAATTATTATCTCTTCTTGAGCTAAGAAAGGCTCGTGGGAAAAATAATATATCCAAAACCATAATTTCTTCAAATCTAGATTACAAACGTCTTTTCCAGGAATATAACGAGCGTATAGCATCCCGTATTGTCGGAGAGTTTCAAGCACTTCAATTTACGGGTGAAGATATCCGTATTCTCAAAAAAATCAGGGGATGATTATTTATTCCATAAACTTGTATATTCTACAAATAAGAGATAAAATACTTGGTAATAAGATGTAAAATTTGTAGAGGAGGCGATTTGATGCAACAAAATTCGCCAATTAAGAGAACCAATAAGGTTGTCTTATTGATTAATTTGCTGCTAAATTCCACTACCTTCATCGGATACTTATTGGAAGTTCTAAGAGGAGGAAGGACTTTAGGCTATCTTCTTACATTTTCAGCTATTATCTTTATTCCGCTTATTATAGCCATTATTGTATATCGAAAAAAACCGGCGTCTTCGAGTATTAAATACATTACCTTAATGGGTTATTTATTCTTTTATTTGTTCGTTAATTTAACCTCACCTTATTTGATTACTTATGTATATTTCTTTTGCATAATCCTAATGTATTACCTATACTTTGATCTTAAGCTCATAATAGTGGCTTGTTCGGTAGCTTTTATAATAAATATAATAAAAATCATATATAGTATTTTTATTTTGAAATCAAATACCGGCGGTGCTGTAACCGAATATACGATACAAATTGCGTCATTGATACTTTTTTCTCTTTCTATAATAATTTCCACCAGGCTCTCTATAATAATTAATAATGAGAACTTAGGAAATATTCTGGCAGAGCAAAAAAAGCAGGCCGAAATTTTGGATGATGTTCTTAAAATAGCCGCTGTTATAGAAAAGAACTCACAAGATGTCTACACTATTGTGGAAGAATCTGCAACAGGCTCTGATGTTATTTCTAATGCTATTAATGAGATAAGCTCCGGTGTGGTACATACTGCCGAAAGCATACAAAATCAATCGGTCATGTCTAAAAACATTCACTCCCTTATAGTTGACACGTCAGAACTCTCGGAGCAGATGGAAGCGCTCTCCAACGAATCGGTTAATGCTTTGAACGAAGGAATAGAGCATGTTAGAGAGCTTAGTGAAAAGGCTTTGGTAGCAAATGAAAAGAATCAGTATGCATATCGAAAAATGCAGGAGTTAACCGAAAAAGCCAATGAAATTCAAAGTATTGCCGAAATAATTACCGGCATTTCAGAACAAACTAATTTACTTTCATTAAATGCTTCTATTGAGGCAGCTCGTGCCGGAGAAAACGGCCGTGGATTTGCCGTTGTCGCCGATGAAATTCGAAAGCTTGCTATACAGAGCAAGGACAGTGCCACAAGCATAGCCGAAATACTTGAATCTCTGGGGAGAAAAGCAACCAGAACATCAGAGTCTGTCGTAATCTTAAAAGACATAAATGACCAACAAACTGACCTGATTAACAACACCAAAAACGTATTTGAAAATATCGCCGTTAAAATAGGTGAGTTTACCAACGATGTTCGTCTTGTAACCAAAAGGCTAGGCGAAATCGTAAGTTCCAATAATAAGGTCATTGATAGCATAACCGAAATATCGGCCTTAAGTGAAGAGGCTACCGCAAATACCGAAGAGGCAAATGCTATGACATCGATTAGCAGAGAAAACGCCGATAAGGCCAGAGTTCTTGCAAAAGAATTAATTGAGAATTCAAATAATTTCAAAAAGTATCTTTGATTTAGCTAAACTTCACATGGAGCCAACCACAAATTGGCTCCATACTTTAGGTTTTAAGTCATCCTGAACGAAGTGAAGGATCTTCTATGTTAACATATTAGATTCTTCACTGCGCTATGCTCCGTTCAGAATGACACCAACATTTGTTTGCGGTTAACAACTCTACATAGTTAAAATCCCTTCCTCAGAGTTTATTATTATCAGAACCTCTTCTTCT
>CAYMLJ010000170.1:0-4163 GCA_964391395.1 uncultured Ruminiclostridium sp.
GAGCACGCAACAAAGGTTTTAAGAAGCGGCATAACCGTTACTATGGATGCTGCCACTGGTATAGTGTATTCCGGTGTTAAAAATGAAAACAAATAGAGTATAGCAGTATTCCATAAAAGTATAATTCAAACAAAGACTAGGTTTCATAACCATCAAGGGGTCGTTTTTTATATATCATGTAGATTCCGTAAGCCCGCAGGAAACCTTGATAATAGCACGTTTGGTTTTGGTATAGCTTCAACTGGTAGCTTTCTGGGCCACACCATACCAACATATTGCTACATGGACTTTACATATCTAGGTTGGGGACTATTCAATTTTTCAATATAAACTATTGACATCTCTGATTAATATAATACAATTAGACCATAAGGTCTATACCACGTGGTCTATAGTGAGCTATAACGGTTAGCGAGTCAGTTAGTATTTAAGGGGGCACGGTTATGATAAAAGTTGAAGGGCTGTATCACTCGTATTCAAATGATGAGACGTTTGCAGTAAAGGATGTCAGCTTTGAGGTAGAAAAAGGCGAAATATTTGGCTTTCTCGGCCCCTCCGGTGCGGGAAAATCAACAACCCAAGGCGTATTAACGGGGCTTTTAAGCTTGCAAAAAGGGAATGTAATCGTAGCCGGTTTTGATGTAAAACATCTTAGAAACGAGATGTTTAATCGCATAGGCGTTTCTTTCGAGCAGTCCAATTTATACAGCAAACTTACCGCTAAGGAGAACCTTTCTTTTTACAGCAAATTGTTTGATGTACCGACCCTTGACCCGATGGAGCTTATCAAAATGGTAGGGCTGGAGGGTAAAGAAAACATACGTACAGGTGAATTTTCAAAAGGCATGAAGCACAGGCTGACTTTTGCTAGATCAATGCTCAATGATCCTGAGTTGTGGTTTCTAGATGAGCCTACGACAGGCTTGGACCCGGCTATCGCTGCAACCATTAAGGATATTATAAAATCGCGCAATGATAAGGGCGTTACTGTGTTTCTGACGACACACAACATGTTTATTGCGGATGAACTCTGCGACCGCGTGGCGTTTATTATAGATGGGGAGATCAAACTAATTGATTCTCCTAAGAATCTTAAGCTGCGATACGGTAAAAAGATGGTTGATGTGGAGTATAGAAGAGACGAAAAGGTTTTAAAGGGTACGCTTTCCACAGTATTGGAGGAAGATCGAGCACGGCTTACTCAGATCATAGATGAAAACGAGATATTAACTATGCATACGAAGGAGGCAACACTGGAAGAAATCTTTATAAAAGTAACGGGAAGGGGATTAGTTTAATATGAAACTATTGAGCAGTTTTAAAAAAGAGCTTATCCTGGCTACCAGGAGCTTTTACTTTTATATTGAGATCGCGTTTGCTTTGGTGTTGCTGGCCGTATTGCTTTTTGCGATTCCGGAACATGTGCAAATGAAAGAAACGAGATACCTCTATCTTGACCTGCCGCAGCAGGCAGCGGATTTCGTCAGAGACAGTCTGCGCAAGGAAGATACGGACGGGAAGATTGAAACAGTTATCCTGGAAGCGGGAGATCAGAAATATGCTGCGGAGCTTGTGGAGAAAGAAGCCGAGGATGTTTATATATTGGAAAGCGAGGATATAGTGCGGATGCTTGCCGACACACAGGCAAAGGTTGGCGCAACCGTTTCGCTGGACGCAAACAACGAGCTTCACTATAAATATTATCTGCAGGGGTATGAATCAGCGAGGTTGAAAAATCTGATATCTGTGCTGCATAATATCAATGAGGATGAGCTGGAGCAAAGCTTTGACAGCCAAAAGGTACACTTGATTGCAGCCGGGTACACACCTTTGAATGATAGGGAAAACGCTATTGCGCCTCTTCTGGCATTTAACAGCTGCCTGATGGGTATGTTTGTCATGGCGGCATATATTTTCCTCGATAAAAAGGAAGGTGTAATCAAAGCATATGCGGTTACAACCTCTTCGGTGGCGCATTATCTGTTAAGTAAGATCTTCGTGGTCCTATTAACAGCAACAGTATCGGGACTGATCGTGCTGGTGCCCACTGTGGGATTGAAGATCAACTATGCGCTTATTTTACTTTTACTTTTGACCGGCTGCTTTTTTTATTCAGTAGTCGGACTAATGATTGCAAGCTTCTACAAGGACATAACAAAAGCTTTCGGAACAATCTTTTTTATCTTAATATTGATGGCGGTGCCAGCCATATCTTATTTTCTGCCCGGCTGGAACCCTCAATGGGTACAATTAATTCCCTCGAGCCCCATCATACAGGGATTAAAAGATGTTATTTCCGCAAATGACACCTTGGTATATACGCTTGTTACCGGCGCCGGTTATCTTGTTGCAGGAGTATTGCTGTTTGTTGTAACCGACATGCGCTTTAAGAAAACGCTCAATCTATAGGGAGGAATGGGTATGCTTAAAAAGATATTGATGATTTTTACAAGGGATCTTAAAGTCAATACTCGAGAAGCGATACCGCTTTTAATTATTATACTTCCTCTGGTGTTTGCTGTCGGGATCAATCTTATTACACCTAGCATTAATGATACTACTGTAAATATCGCCATGGTGAAGAACGAAAACAAAAAGCAGTCGGATTACTTTAATAGTTTTGCCCATATTGAATTTTTTGATAACAGGCAGGCTGTAGAAGAGCGGGTTTTGGAAAGGGACAGCATGCTGGGTGTTGTCAACGAGGCAGGAGAGTATATCATATTGGCGCAGGGAAACGAACCCGAAACGGTTTTGGAGTATACTAAACTGATCAAAGCATTGTATGAAAAGGGAGCGAAGCTCGAGGATTCGCGTACGGAGATTGTGGAGTTCGGACGGGAAATACCGCCATTAAAAAAGCTCATGGTAAATGCGTTACTTCTTTTAAATGCAGTTCTTGCGGGTATGATCATAGCGCTGAACATACTGGAGGAAAAAACTGACCGCACAGTGAGCGCTGTCAATGTTTCGCCTGTGTCACGCACTACCTTCATCCTGGGGAAAAGCTTTATAGGAGTTGTATTTGCGCTGGTTTTAACGGTCGCTTGCATATACATTACGGGCTTTTATGAGGTTGATATTGCCAAGGTGCTACTCGTTGTTCTTGCAACAACGCTATTAAGTATGATGATTGGATTTATACAGGGTATTAACAGCAGTGATGTGATGGAAGCTGCCGGAAGTGTCAAACTGATGTTTTTACCGCTGGCCGGCTCGATAGCCGGTTATGAATTGGTCAGCGGCGGATGGCAAGTGTTTTTCTTCTGGTCGCCTTTTTACTGGGCATACAAAGCGAACAATATGATTCTATCGCAGAACGGCACCTGGTTTGAGCTAATGATTTGTATTGTGATTATATTGGTTATTAGCACTGTCGTATATATGCTGATGGCGCCCCGTATCAGAAAGGGTCTGCAATAGCATTTCGATGAACAGAAAATTATAAAATATTTTTGGAGGTGCAAAAAAATGGAATGGTATTTGTGGGTGCTTATTGCGGCCGGTGTAATAGCTATCAGTTATCTGAAGCTGAAGGTGTGGAACAACATAAAAGCAAAGCGTAAGAAAAAACGGCACGATATAGAGGAGTAAGCAATGTCAAAAAGGAACGATATTATTAATGCGGCAATCAAAGAATTTGGAGAATACAGCTACGATATCGCATCAATAAACAGAATTATAATGGTATCGGGAACATCAAAAGGAACGTTTTATCACTACTTCCATGATAAAAAGGGATTGTATTTCGCTATAATTAAGGATGCAATCAAAATCAAACAGGAATATTTTGCCCGTATGATGGAGGATGTAAAACAGGAGGATAATGATTTCTTCGATATCATGAAAGCACAGGCAAAAGCCGGTGCGGAATTTATGCGAGAAAATCCCGGTCTCTGGAAATTTGGTACCCAGTTTGTAAAGGAGCAAAGTCGGATCAAGGACGAATTTGAGGAGAAATACTTCCCCGGGCTCAGTGAGTCATATATGAAAATCGTTGAAGCGGGTATTGCCGGCAAAAACTTTACAAAGAGATATCCGACAGATTTTATTGCGAGAATCATAGGATATGTATCTTTGCACTATTATGACATTCTATTCGATAAGGATGAAACTCCGTCACCGCTAAAAATAGAGCAAATGCTTGATATGCTCTTTGATTT
>CAYMLJ010000171.1:0-4140 GCA_964391395.1 uncultured Ruminiclostridium sp.
TTTGCTATTCCTGAGATGGGACGTTTCTATCGTCATGTATTAATCGAGAAGAACTATCCTCATCATGGCGCAGTTGCATTTGGTCACTTCGGCAAAGCATTGTTTGAAGTATTCAAGTACATAGGTGTATGTCAGGATGAAATCGGATTCAATCAGCCTAAGGGTATGTTATATAAGAGCGAGAATCCGTTCGCATAAAGTGTCACGGGGATAAAAGTGTCACGGGGACGGTTCTATTGACACTCCATCTGTCACAGGGACGGTTCTGTTACAACAAAGCATATTTACAATAATTACCAGTTCTAATTTATGGGACTGGTTTTTTCTTATTGTTCATGTATAAGCAGGGCTTCGCAGAGCCGCTGACTGCCACCCCCCGGATATCCCTGTAGATGGCAGAAGAAGGGTTTTCATTGAGATGTATAAGGCAAATAGGTATTTTACTAAGGCGAGGAAGTATAAGCTTTATCGCCGTAAAATAGAATAAACCAGTTAATACTGGTTTATTCCACGTGAAGGGTAAAAGTATGGAGGTTCTAGGTGCACACATTAAGTAATACTCACTAGAAAAATTTTTTTCTGCCCATAGTCTCTTGAACTATTCTTAAGGTTTCGCCAAATCTCTGATAATGAACGACCTCGCGTTCCCTTAAGAAACGGAGCGGGTCTTTAACATCGGGATCATCTGCTATACTTAGCAGGTATTCATATGTAGCACGGGCTTTTTGCTCTGCGGCAAGATCCTCATTGAGGTTTGCAATTGGGTCTTCCATTGATTCAATATAGGCTGCGGTAAAGGGAACACCGTTAGAATCGGAGGGGTAAACAGCTCTGCCGTGAATAACGTAATTTGTATCCACATGCAGTTTTTCAAGCTCTTTTGGCGGGACCTTATCCATCAGTTGATGAACCATTGTACCTATCATTTCAAGATGTGCAAGTTCTTCGGTGCCTATATCATTCAATGTTGCTTTTGCTTCCTTGGTCGGCATTGAGAATCTTTGGCTCAGATAGCGCAAAGACGCCGCTAATTCGCCGTTTGGGCCGCCGTATTGAGTTAATATGGCAATTGCCATTCTGGGATCAGGTTTGGTAATTTTAATAGGGTATTGGGTTTTCTTATCATAAAGCCACATTTCTTATACCTCCTTATTATTCCATGGCCACGGATCGTTAATCCACTGCCAGCAAGTTGTATTGGGCAGATACCGGGCGGTCAGAGGTCCGAATCTGTTTTGATACTGATGTCTCAAGTTTTCGGATTGTTCCAAGGCCATTTTATAGTCTCGGAGTGCGTTTGTATCTGAGGGATGTGTATTTAAAAAAAGTTGTAAATCATATAGAGCAAAATCATAAGCCATAATCTGCTCTAAAAGCGTTGTTTGTTCATCCACGTAAAAACACCTCCAAATCAATTATTTAACAAGTTCAGGGAAAATAGTTCCTTTTTTTAAACCTTCTTGTGCGGGAAAAATCTTATTATACAGCTGGTATGGTATATAAGCTTGGGCTAGTTCGGGACGTACAGGCATAACCGGAATCAAAATAGGTTCGCCGGTACAATTGTTTCCTGTATATACTGTTGCTATATTGAGGTTATCCATTAATAATGCCTCCATGCTTGTTTCTTTTACATAATATGTACAAGCGTATCAACTTGTGAAGACATAGAATCATTAGTAAGCAATATGAATAAGATAAGCTAATAGCAAGGCAAGGCGACACTTTTTGGGCATACTATATGATAGAAAAAGCCTTTAACTTGATGAATGTGGGTAAATATAGGATAATAAAACTATTGGAAGATATGGGAGGTAGTCTGTTTCTATGGCTGAAAACAAATTACACATCAATTTAAACGGTAATGACATGAGCGTCAAAAGGGGCACACGAATAGAAGACCTTATTAAGAACCAAAGGGGTAAAAAGGATTCTATTATTGTAGCTGTTTTAATAAATAATGAGCTAAGAGAACTCACATATCGCTTAGAAAATGACTGCAATATCAAATTTGTAGACTTAACAAGCGAAGATGGAGTAAGAATATATGAGCGCAGTCTAAAGTTTATTTTAATAAAGGCAGTAAAGGATTTATTTCCTGAATCTGAATTACAGATTCGTCATTCGGTCAGCCGAGGTGTCTTTTTTGAAATTCTAAATTATCAGGTAAGCCGGGAAGATGCCATTCGCATTGAAAAGCGAATGAGAGAATTAGTTGAAATGGATTTACCATTTACCAAAGTAACTGTTTCTATTGATGATGCGAGGAAGATCTTACTAAAAAGAGGGCGTGAAGATCGTTGTAGAGCTATAGAAAACCGTGAAAAAGATTATGTTTCGCTTTATATATTTGATGATAAAGAAGATTATTTCTATGGTTACATGGTGCCTAGCTCGGGCTATCTTAAGCTTTTTACAGTAGAAGCCGATAACGGCGGTATTGTACTGATTTTGCCGAAGAAAGAAAACCCCAATGTATTGCCGAATGTACCAATTCCAAGAAAGCTTTTTAATATTTTTACCGAGTATGGCGAATGGATTAACATACTTGGAGTGGAGGATGTAGGAAAGCTTAATGATGTAATAGAAAATGGCGGTCTCAAAGATCTTGTGCTTATAGCCGAAGCTTTACACGAGAAAAAAATAGCTCAGATTGCGGATTTAATAAAGCATCAACAGCCTCAAAAAAAGGTTATTATGATTGCAGGGCCATCCTCTTCGGGGAAGACTACTTTTGCCCAGAGACTGTCTATTCAACTTAGGGTAAACGGCATAAAGCCACTAAATATTTCTGTTGATGATTATTTTGTGGAAAAGGTGAACACTCCATTGGACGAGGAGGGAAAGCCTGACTATGAAGCATTGGAGACAGTTGACCTGCCACTTTTTAACCGAGATATAAATACATTAATCGCTGGTGGTGAGGTTGAAATCCCCAGTTATAATTTTCATACAGGTAAGAGGGAATACAATGGCAAAAAACTAAAAATGGCTGAGGGAGAGGTATTAGTTATCGAAGGCATACATTGCTTGAATCCCGGACTCACCAGTGAAGTAAAGCATGAAAACAAGTTCAATATTTATATAAGTGCAATTACCTCTATGCGAATTGATAGATATAATAGAATTCCTACTACTGATTTAAGGCTTATCAGACGTATGGTTAGAGATAACAGATACAGAGGCACGCCTGCCCCCAAAACAATTGATATGTGGCCCAGCGTTAGAAAAGGCGAAGAGAAAAATATTTTCCCTTTCCAAGAGAATGCAGACGCAATGTTTAACTCTTCGCTAATTTATGATCTTCCCATGCTAAAGCCTATGGCACTGCCATTGTTAAAGGCACTAACCAATGACATGCCGCAATATGCAGAGGCCCGAAGACTCATTGAATTTTTAAGCTATTTTGTATCGGCACCGACCGACCAAGTGCCGGAAAACTCGATTTTGCGTGAGTTTATCGGAGGTTCTTTATTCAGAGAATAAAACCGCATTATTAAAAAGAACGATAATTATTCGGTATTTTAATAAGCAAAATCTTATTTTTGACTTGATAAAGGAGCACTATGAAAAAACTACGACTATACGCCACTGCAACTTTTGGAGTTGAATCTGTTGTGGCACGTGAAATTAAACACCTGGGCTATGAAGATACTGTTACAGACAACGGGAAAATTTTTTTTAACGGCGATTTTGAAGCACTTTGCCGTGCAAACTTGTGGCTTCGCTCAGCGGGGCGTGTCTATATTCTAATGGGGGAATTTACCGCCACTACATTTAATGACCTTTTTGAATCGGTTCGTGCAATACCTTGGGAGGAATGGCTCCCAAAAGATGCAGAATTTCCGGTTACCGGCGGATGCGTTAAATCAACTCTTATGAGTGTTTCTGATTGCCAATCCATAATAAAAAAAGCAGTTGTGGAAAGACTCAAAAAAGTCTATAAGCTGGATACCTTTCCCGAGATAGGCCCGAGGTTTCGTATAGACTTTAGTATAACTAAGGATAAGGTGATAATCTCACTGGACAGTTCCGGCGATGGGCTGCATAAAAGAGGTTACAGAGGCCTGGCATATACTGCACCTATTAAAGAAACTCTTGCGGCAGCCATGCTCAGAATAAGCCGATGGTCGCCGGGGA
>CAYMLJ010000172.1:0-4108 GCA_964391395.1 uncultured Ruminiclostridium sp.
ATCCATACCTTTTCTCCGGTCACACATATGGATCGTAAAAATATTACATTGATACGTCCTATGATTTATATCGAGGAAAAGCTTATTCGCGCAGCTGTAAAAGACTTGGGGCTTAATCCGTTAGGCAGTGGGTGCCCTTCGGACGGAATTACTAAGCGCCAGAATATAAAAGAGCTGATTAAAGAAATGTCTCGGGAAAACTGTCATCTTAAGGCAAATCTCTTTGGTGCCATACAACGCGCAGAAATCAGCGGCTGGAAGCAGCAAGGTAGAGGGAGATTAACTCCTCGATAGCTTTCGGTTAGATTGTTGGTTGGCTGGAACAGGTTCTCTGTGCGTTTCTACCTGAGGTATTAATTAGCTTGCTCTTCTGTTGCTTTGACAGTTTTTTAATTGCAAACTCCCTGCGCTGGGCTTCTTGTTTTGTTTCAAATTCTTCACAATAAACTAAAGTAACGGGAAATCTCCCGTGAGTATATTTCCCGCCTTGTCCACAGTTATGAGCTTTCATGCGTTTTTCTAAATCATTTGTCCAGCCCGTATAATAAGTGCCATCAGAGCACTCGACAATATAAGTAAAATTCATACCCATTCTTCTTCCTTGAAAAAAAAGATATCCCAAGTATTGTTCACAAGAAGCTAGAACTCCTTATTTTATATGCCTGCAGATAGCTTCGAAGCTTTGGTCACTGATATCGTGCTCAATTTTACAGGCATCAACAAAGGCGGTTTCCTCGTCAACTCCAAGGGACATAAGAAATTTTGCAAGCATTCTGTGCCTTTCATACATTCTTTCGGCAATTTCAAATCCTGACTCGGTTAATGTTATAGCTCCATCAGACTCCATTACAATATACTGATTCTCTCGGAGCAGCTTCATTGCATGGCTTACGCTCGGCTTTGTCACGCCTAGTTCTGTAGCGATATCAATTGAGCGGGCATAACCCTTCTTGTTCTGCAATATGAGTATCATCTCAAGATAATTCTCAATAGATTCGTTCACCTGCATTGGAACTACTCCTTTCATGCTGTCTTACAGCGAGAATAAAAATGTTCCCAACCTCTTAGAAAACGGGGAAAATCATTATAATAATGTTAACATCCATGAACTTTTTAATCAAGGCTATTTACTTTTACTGGATATAGAGCGAATAGATTATTACTCGTATATTTCTTTAAAAAATATATATTGACATATTGAGTTAGACGCACTAAACTATAACTGAAAGGTTAGTTAGATGCAACTAACTTATAAAGGAGGGATATATATGCCGCTTAGTATGGCACGTATCGGTGAAACTAATTATATACGAAGAATAACAGGAAAAGATGAGGTGCGTAGACACTTAGAAGCTCTTGGCTTTGTTATAGGTGAAAGTATAACTGTCATAAGCGAAATTAACGGCAATATGATCCTCTCAATAAAAAACAGCCGAATTGCGCTTGATAAGACTATGGCAAACAGGATTATGGTTTAGTGGAAGGAAGCAGATATGAGAACACTACGGGATATTGAAATTGGCAATACAGCCATCATAAAAAAAATTCACGGAACCGGAGCTTTAAAGAGAAGGTTTATGGATATGGGTATAACCAAGGGTGTAGAGGTTTATTTCAGAAAAGAAGCGCCATTGGGCGATCCTATTGAAATTAACGTACTTGGTTATGAACTTACAATAAGAAAGAACGATGCAGAATTAATAGAAGTAGAAGAACAATAATTTTTTATACATCAGTTAGATGAAACTAACTCTATCTTCTCGGAGGTACATATGGAGATAAAAATCGCATTAGCCGGTAATCCCAATTCTGGAAAAACAACTATGTTTAATGATTTAACAGGCAGTAACCAGTATGTTGGTAACTGGCCCGGTGTTACTGTTGAAAAAAAAGAAGGCAAGCTAAAGGGTATGCCCGATGTAATCATTCAGGATCTTCCCGGAATATACTCTCTTTCTCCATACACTATGGAAGAGGTAATAGCCCGAAGCTATCTAATAAATGAAAAGCCTGACGCAATAATTAATATTGTTGACAGCACCAATATCGAAAGAAATCTGTATCTGACAACCCAGCTGGCTGAGCTTGGAATTCCCATGGTTATTGCCCTGAACATGATTGATATTGTTAGGAAAAATGGCGATATAATTCGTCTTGATAAGATTGCCAAAGCTTTGGGGTGTGAAGTTATAGAGGTCTCGGCTCTCAAAGGCATCGGCTCAAAAGAAGTAGCTGAAAGAGCTGCTGAGCTTGCCAGATTAAAAAAGGCAATGGAACCTATTCATACCTTTGACGGCGCTGTTGAACATGCTCTTGCTCATATTGAAGAAGCAATTGAAGGTAAAATTAATTCAGATCAAGCCAGATGGTATTCAATCAAGCTCTTTGAGCGGGATAAAAATGTTATTGAGGAACTGAATTTAGATTCCGAAACAATTAATCATATCGAGAAAGATATATCGGATTGCGAGCAAGAACTGGATGATGATGCCGAGAGCATTATTACAAACCAGAGATATGCTTACATAAGCAAACTTATTAAAAATGCCGTTGAGAAGAAGAATAAAACCAGGGAAAATATATCTGATAAAATTGATAAGATACTGACAAACAGATGGCTGGCATTGCCTATTTTTGCATTGGTTATGTTTATTGTCTATTATATTTCGGTGACAACGGTAGGCACTATGGTAACCGATTTTACCAATGATACCCTCTTCGGTGAATGGATTATTGCACCCCTTTCCGCTTGGATGGAAGGCTTAGGAGTTGTAGGCTGGCTTATTGGTCTCATCGTGGATGGTATCATCGGCGGTGTAGGAGCTGTCCTTGGGTTTGTTCCCCAGATGGCCATTTTGTTCTTATTTCTTTCAATACTTGAGGATTGCGGCTATATGGCCCGTGTAGCATTTATTATGGACAGAATATTTAAGAGATTTGGCTTATCAGGCAAATCCTATATTTCTATGCTGATTGGTTCAGGCTGCTCTGTTCCGGGAATCATGGCCTCCCGAACAATAGAGAATGAAAAAGAGCGCCGAATGACAATTATGACAACCTCTTTTATTCCTTGCGGAGCTAAGATGCCTATCGTGGGCCTTATTGCCGGTGCATTATTCGGCGGTGCATGGTGGGTTGCCCCTACCGCATATTTTATCGGTGTAGCCGCCGTTTTGATTTCCGGAATAATTCTAAAGAAAACAAAATCTTTTGCCGGAGAGCCCTCTCCTTTTATTATGGAGCTTCCCGCTTATCATGTTCCTTCGGCTAAAAATGTATTGAGAACAACCGGCGAGCGAAGCTGGTCTTTTGTAAAGCGTGCCGGAACGGTTATTCTGGCTGCAAGCGTATTGATTTGGTTTTTAAGCAACTTTGGCATTGTAAATGGGTCCTTTGGTCTTGTTGATGACATGAACCTAAGTGTATTAGCGGTAATAGGAGGACTAATAGCTCCTATCTTTGCCCCTCTTGGTTTCGGAAACTGGCAGGCAGCTGTTGCCACAATAATGGGTTTGGTTGCAAAAGAAGAGGTTGTAGGTGTCTTTGGTGTATTGTACGGAGTTAGCGGCGATGCCTTGGCATTAGTAGAGGAAGGTGCCGTGCAAAGTCTTTCGCCTATAGCTATCCATTTTACAGCTCTATCAGGTTTTTCGTTCCTGCTGTTCAATTTATTATGCGCCCCATGCTTCGCAGCCATCGGAGCTATAAAACGAGAGATGAACAATCCGAAATGGACCTGGTATGCAATTGGTTATTTAACAGTGTTTGCATACTCGGTATCAATTATTGTATATCAATTGGGAATGTTCTTTGGGGGTAATGGTTTTAACGTTGGGACTATAGCAGCTCTATCTGTTTTGGCTGTAATGCTTTACATGATTTTACGCAGGAACAAATATAACGCCCCTGCCCTAAAAACCCTGAAAGGAGTTAATGCATAATGTTGGATTTTATTAGTAATAATCTTGCTTCTATAATAATAGGTAGTTTTGTTTTTATAATAGTTGGTGTAGTTTTTATTAAACTCATCAGAGATAAGAAAAACCATAAAAGCTCTTGTGGTGCAGGCTGTTCCGGCTGCCCCATGGCTGGTAATTGCCATAAATAA
>CAYMLJ010000173.1:0-4099 GCA_964391395.1 uncultured Ruminiclostridium sp.
TCTGTCGGCCAGCATCCAAAGTAGTTTCTAAAAGCCTTGCTAAAATAGCTACTGTCTTTATATCCCAGACGTTCTGCAATTTCATGGATTGGTATATAAATATCAATAAGCAGTTCTCTGGCGCGTCCCATTCTAAGACCCATGGCATATTCATATATGCCCTTACCGAATTTCTCTTTGAATACCTTCGACAGATATTCCTTGGAAAAATGATATTGTTCGGCGAACATTTGCAGAGCGATATCCCTTGAGTAGTTTCTTTCTATATGTGTTTTTATAAGAAATACTATTTCATCGATATTAAGCACCACCTCAGTATTGGCCGTACCTGAATCTGTGTTTTTATTGGAGCTCAATAATTCTGTCGCTTTTTTTAACACTGCATTTAGCTCTTCTTCAATGATGGGTTTTAGTAAATAGTCCAAAACTCTGTATTTAAGTGCGGTCCGCGCAAATTCGAACTCGCTGTGTCCGCTGATAACTATGTACTGGGTATCGGGATACTCGTTGGTGGTTGCCTTTAAAAAGGCAGGTCCGTCTATTACCGGCATCTTCATATCGACGAAAACTATGTCGGGGGATATTTCGCGCATGGCAGCAAGCCCCTCTTTTCCGTCGCCGGCATAATACGGACGCTCTATTCCATACTTTGACCATTCTCCAAGTGCGGTAATCACTTTCATTATCGGTTTTTCATCGTCAACGATCAACGCTTTATACATTGTACTACTTCCTTAATTATTGAGCGGTATATATACAATAACGTTTGTTCCTTTTCCCTGAGTACTGTCGATTTCCATTTTGGCTCTGCCGTTATATAGAATATGAAGCCGGCTCGCCAGGTTTTTAAGTCCGATACTCCCCGTTTGACCGTTTTCATATTCAAGCTGCTGACGAATTTCAGTCAGTCTCTCCGGTGACATGCCGCATCCGTCATCCACCACCTTAATAACAAGATATCCTTTATCCAAAAGAATATCAATCTTTATGCAAATCCGCTCAGATGATTGTTCCAATCCATGATTTATTGAATTTTCAACAAGAGTCAATATGGATATCTTGGGTATGAGAAAGTCTGAAAGGCTCTCATCCATTCTAATTTTATAATTGAGTCTGTCATCAAATCTTGCTTTCTGAAGCATTAAATAGCTCTGCACATGCTTGATTTCGGCTGAAAGCAGCATAGCGTCTCCCTCAGTTATTGAATATCTAAGCATGGACGCCAACGCTTCAATCATTTTGCTGATACCCCGTTGTTTTTTTAATATTGCCTGGGCTGAAATGGCCTGCAAAGTATTATTCAAAAAATGCGGATTAATTTGTGCCTCCAGAGCCTGCAGCCGGGACATCTTTTCATTGAGCTCGGCCACATAGTTTTTTTCGATTAAATCATCCACCCGTGAGATCATAGAATTAAACTGAGTCCCAAGGTTACTTATCTCAGCGCTTCCTCCTACCTTGATACGCACTTTAAAATTACCTCCGCCCACAACCTTCATTTCCTCTGCCAGAAGGCCAAGGGGCTTTAGTAAGGTTTTAATAAGAAGCAATATGAGCCCCAAAGACATAATTAACGCCGCAAAAGCAATAATTAAACTAATATTGCGAGTTTCAACTACCGCACTGTCTATTCGATTAGTCGGAATAAGATTAAACAGTGCAAAGTCAGTATTATCAATATGTGAATAGATTGCGAGGTAGAATTCATCATTTATTTCATAGAGAAAATCGCCATTTACTTGTTCTTTTGCATAATTTATAAGACTTGCAGGCATTTTATCGGTCAAAACTTTATTTTCATTGGCATAATAAAGATTTCCTCTGGTATCAAGAAGCAGAAAAAGATCTCCAATCTCTTTTATATCTGCCAGATTTGATAAAAAAGAATTGTCCACTGTAATCTCAACATATGCTAAAGGTTTGCGATCTGATATATTAATTATTGTGCGCCAAAGCTTCAACGTATCCTGGGGTGCATTTTTCGAGGGCATCACATACATGTAATTGCCCTCCTCTAAATCCTTAGTATCGGGCAAATCCGGACTACTGCCCCCCTCAGTTTTTATATTGGGGAGCCTGCGAGAAATGGTGTATGAGTAACCGGAGTTTACAAGATAAAGCTTAAGCTCGGTAATGTCTTTTCTTGAATAATACATGTTTCTGAGAAGGCTTTTAATATAAAGGACATTTGTGTAATCGCCAATCTCAGTTGAACCGATAATTCTCACAAAGGATTCGTCATTCCTGAGTGCAAGTGAATAATCTCCAAGCTGGTTATAGTAGGCAATAAAATTTTGTTTTTTAAGCTCCAACAACTCTAATCCGGAAGCCGATTGATGCTCTGTTATAATATTGATTGTCCGGGTATAGTTGAATATGGAGACAATAAGCAGAACCGATACAGTTGAGACCGATATTGCCAGTATCAATTTGTTTGCAAGGGTCATACCCTCAGCCTTTTTACGCAGCCCCGAGAGCAATCTCATTATGTACTCCTAATCCTGGTTTGAATTATTAACTAGTTTAGTATTAAAAGCGCTGCTTAAATCAAGGTGCCAAGCCTATTTATTATTTTACAACAAAAACCAGTGGCTTTATAGTGGATTATTGTGCATTGTTCACTATTTTACATCGAATTGATTTTTTTATTACATTTTTATGGCCTTCTTTCTGGGCTATAATTTTACTTAACGAGGTTCAAAAACAAATAGGAGGATGAAAAAATGAAAAAGTTCCTGGCTATCATGATTTGCCTACTTGTAACTGTTCTCAGTTTTACCGGTTGTGGTACGGCTAATCCTGCCACAACACCGGCTGCGTCTCCCGACGCTGTAAAGCCTGCAGAGAGTTCGCCTGCCGCTCAAGAAGAGCCTTCCGACAAGCCGATTACCTTGAAGTTCATGATGAACAGTCCTGAGCTTACTGATTATTACAATGATATGTTTGCAGCATACAAAGAGGTAAGGCCTAATGTTACAATCGAAGCCCAGATTTTGCAGAACGATTACCAGACTGTTCTTAAGACTAAACTCAATTCTGATGACATCCCCGATCTATTCATGAGCAGCGCTTATAACGACAACAAAGTTTACAAAGACTACGAATATATCCTTAATAACGAAGGTTTTATTAAACACATCGAACCTTCAATCCTTACAAGTGTTACCCTTGACGGAAACATCACAGGATATCCTTTCCTTGTTCAATCACACGCTTTTATATACAACATTGATTTATTTACACAGGCAGGAATTACAAAACTACCCGTAACTCTGGACGAATATAAGGATACGTGCAGCAAGTTAACGTCTATTGGAGTACAGCCTTTTAGCTCAGGCTTTGGAGAATGGTGGGTGCTGCCCCAGACTACATATCCTTCCATGAGTGACGCTTATAACGGAGATTATGCAAAACTATTTGCTGATGTAAAAAGCAACGCACTTAAATTCGGTGATTTACCTCAGGTTGAATTTGCTTTGGATTTAATCGACCTAATCAAGGCAAATAGCGGCAAAAAACCTATGGAATCCACATTTGATATGCAATGCTCCGACTTTGCAAGCGGTAAGGTCGCAATGATCCATCAGGGATCATGGGCAGAGGATTCGGTAATGCAAATCAACCCCGACATAAAAATAGGATTCCTCCCCCAACCTAGAATGGACGGCAAAGCTGTTCTGGCTGTAGAGTCAAACCTCACATTCCGCATTTACAAAGATTCAGAAAATCTTGATGAAGTCCTCAGGTGGCTTGATTGGCTGACTACATCGGATTACGGAAAAGCCTGGATCCCTGAAAAGATTAAGCAATTATCTCCTCAGATCGGAGCTGCAACACCTGATACCCAGCTTGCTAAAGAGACCGGCAAATATATCGGTGAAGGCAATATCTGCCCGTGGTGGATATTTGCAGGACCCGACGGAATAGAACAGCCTTTCGGCGTCGCTTTCCAAAACTATGCAGCAGGCTCTACAAATCGTGATCAAACTAAGGAAGCTTTGACAAAAGTCTTTACTGATGCCTACGGTGCTGAATAACTATTAATTTGATAAAAATATTCATATAGAGGTTGTCTCAAAATACGGCACGTGTCATTCTG
>CAYMLJ010000174.1:0-4093 GCA_964391395.1 uncultured Ruminiclostridium sp.
TAAGTGGATTTACAAAGTGTACTGTCTGTATGCATACGGCAACCAAAGGGTTAGCTTATTTATTTGATATAAAGAATTACCGCAAGCTGGCGGCCCCTGTGGGTATATTGCTGGCACTGAGTTCAATGATCCTCTTTAAGGACTCGGCCGAATTGTTCGAATGGACTGCAAATATATACTCTTATTACGCCATTCCCTTTCAAATTATTATTCCATTAATAGTATGGATTACTGCTGAAATTAAAACCCGGACATCAGGCAAGAAAAATACGACCGAAGCAAAATCTGAGGCACCTGACGATGTAGCATTGCCTGAATCAAATAATTAATAAGAGCATATTATTCATAATTCAAGATTTTTCACCTCATTGTCCTATGATGGGAGATTCTTTAATTCTTCAAAACCCGTACAGAAAGATCGTTTAACAACATAACTGATAAAAAACCTGTAACTTCTTGTAGGCTTGTACAATATACTGATAGTGGAACGAATAATAATTCGTTTTAAATGCAAGCCAGAGGAGGTGAAGAATATGAATCATTGCCAAAAAATACTATGTTTAGGGACCCCCATATTAGGCTTGGTGTTAGTTGGATTGGGAGTCTATCTGCTTGCTACGGGGTTTGCCATTACAGCTATTACTATAGGTGTTATTGTGGCAGGTGTTTTATTACTGGCCATAGGCTGCCTACGTAAATGCTTAGATTTACCGGGGCTATTATGCCTGTTGCTAGCTCTAATTACCCTGTTTTTAATTATAACAGGAATTTTGGCAATATTGTTCGCCGGTGCAATCGCTATCGGTCTTATCTTAATTGGGTTGGGAGTGTTATCCTTGCTGCTCACCGTAATTTGCCTGATATTAAGATGCTGTTGCGGATTTAGGAATGAAGATGATGTGATTAAGTTAATCCCCAAAACATAATTATTACTTATACAGAGGGTAAAATAATACATAGGCAGGCTCTACAATCGAGCCTGCTTTTTGTAATAATAGCAGACAGTTTATTTTTGTGGTAAAATAGTAGTAAATATTTACCACCATTTCATGTCCTAATAATAGGTAATAATTACTTAATAATCGGAGGCGGTATTATGATGTTTAAGCTTAAACCGGATCTCTTATTAGGCGCTGCATCTGCTGCAACACAAATTGAAGGCGGAGAACTGGACCATAACTGGAATGATTGGTATAGCCAGAGTAAAATAAAGGATGGCAGCAATCCCGCCAGAACCAATGAACATTATGAACGTTGGCTAGAGGACGCTCATATAATGGCTTCCATGGGGCTTAAGGTTTATCGCTTTGGTATAGAATGGGCACGGCTATGCCCCACCGAGGATACAGTAGATGAAGCTGTGGTTGCCCATTACCGTGAGGAAATCTCATATCTTAAAGAAAAAGGCATATCATTACTTCTGACCATCCATCACTTTACAAATCCTATGTGGTTCGAAAAGAAAGGCGGATTTACCAAGGCTGAAAACAATAAATATTATTTGGACTTGGTAGCCCTTGTAGTAAAATCCTTCGGTGATTTGATTTCTGAGTATATAACCATAAATGAGCCCAATGTATATGCTACACAATCATTTTTCTATGGTGATTGGCCTCCGGGAGAAAAATCCATGAGTCAGGCCATGAAAGTAATGACTAATATGGCTGTTTGCCATATCAAAGCCTATGAGATGATACATAAGATGCGGGAGAGCATTGGGTATAAAGATACTAAAGTTAGCTTTGCTAACCATTTACGGGTGTTTGACCCGGCAAATCCCCAAAATATATATCATAAAGCCTGCGCAAAGCTTACCCATTATTTTTTCCAGGATGCCATTACTAAAGCTATGTGTTTAGGCCAGTTTAAATGGCCATTGAAAAACACTGCGAATATTAAATCGGGTGAATATTGTGATTTTATCGCGATTAATTATTATACCCGCTCTACAGTTTCAAATTTTGGTGACGGTGTGAAAAAAGGCTCCTATAGAAATGATTTAGGTTGGGAAATATATCCTGAAGGAATAGTCCGCTGTGCTAATGAAGTATATAGCATTCTAAAAAGACCTATATATATTACAGAGAACGGAACCTGCGACAATAATGACACCTTCCGGTGCCGTTATATATATGATCATTTAAAGGTACTTTGCGAATCAGACTTGCCTATTGAAAGGTACTACCATTGGTGCTTTTGTGACAACTTTGAGTGGATTGAAGGAGAAAGTGCTAGATTTGGTTTAGTACATGTAGATTATGAAACTCAAAAACGCACAATAAAAAAGTCAGGACGCTTCTTTTCTGAGGTTATCCAAGCAGATAGTGTAACGCCAGAAATTTATGAGAAATACGTTAAAAACCAAGAATATCATTATTAAAGATTAGAGTTGGGAAGCGACGCAAAGCATCTCACCTAGACATCCGGTTTAACTGGAGCTACTTCGGTATTCCGATAAAAAGGAGCAATAGAAAATGATTCTCTTTAAGGACAATACCTTCAGACTTGATACTACAGATACCACATATATGTTTCGTATTACAAAATTCGGCCATTTGGAGCATGTTTATTACGGTGCAAGCTTAGATTCAGAGGATTTGGCCGAGGTTTTAGCTCAAAAGCGCACAGCTGTGATCGGTAACAGTGTGGACTATGATGAATCCGATAAGTATTACAACCTTGATAATATGTGCCTTGAGTGGTCGGATAATGGCCGTGGAGACTATCGCCAAAGTCCCACCGAGCTTAAAATGCCCGATGGGTCTTTTATCAGCGATTTTATCTATAATTCGCATGATATCAAAAATGAATCAGTGCCCATAAAAGGACTGCCTTCGGCTTATGACGGTGATCAAACTCTTGTAATTACTTTGAAAGATATTGCTTTTAATGTAAACATCACTCTTTATTATACCGTATTTGAAAAAGCAAATGTCATTACCCGTCGGGCAGTACTTACAAATAATAGCACCGGCCCTCTTCACATTCGCCGCTTTATGAGTATGATGGTTGATTTACATCCGGAAAAGTTCAATATGTACACTTTAGACGGAGGATGGATAAAAGAAACACATTTAAATAGACGAAATGTGGAGTATGGAATTATTATAAACTCATCCAATACAGGTAACAGCAGCAATCGCCACAACCCGGCCTTCATGCTTGCTGAAGAACGCTGTACCGAGGATAATGGGCGTGTTTTCGGGTTTAATCTCATTTACAGTGGGAATAACCAAAGCAGCGTGGAAAAAAACGGACGCGATATAATAAGAGTTTCGACGGGAATTAATCCTCATCTATTTGAATGGGAGTTAAACCAAAGTGAGAGCTTTGAAACTCCCGAAGCCGTTATAACATTCAGCAATAAAGGGTTTAACGGCATGAGCCATAATATGCACTTTTTTATAAATAAGCATATTGTGAGAGGGCAATGGAAAAACCGTGAAAGGCCTATACTGTTTAATAATTGGGAGGCTACCTTTTTTAATTTTGATGAGGGAAAGCTTCTTAAACTTGCTAAAAGTGCAAAAGAACTCGGAGCTGAGCTTTTTGTTTTAGATGATGGCTGGTTCGAAGAAAGAAACAGTGATAATGCAGGTTTGGGAGATTATAATGTGAATTCTAAAAAGCTTCCTCATGGCATGAAAAACTTCGCAGATAAAATTCGCGCAATGGGTTTGGACTTCGGTTTATGGTTTGAGCCTGAGATGGTTAATCCCGACAGCAACCTTTACAGGGAGCATCCCGAATATGCAGTCAGGCATCTGTGTAGAAAAGCTTTACTCGGAAGAAATCAGCTGGTATTGGATTTATGTAAAAAAGAGGTTCGAGATTATATAGTTGAAAATGTCGGTCGAATACTCGATGAATCTGATATAAGCTATGTTAAATGGGATATGAATAGAAACATAGCAGAGGCATATTCATCGGCTATAAAGAATCAAGGTGAATTTTATCATCGATATATTCTCGGTTTATATGAAATATTATCCCGGATTTTTGACCAAAGACCCAATATCCTTTTAGAGAGCTGTGCCAGCGGCGGCAATCGCTTTGATTTAGGTATGCTGTGCTTTAGCCCGCAAATCTGGGC
>CAYMLJ010000175.1:0-4080 GCA_964391395.1 uncultured Ruminiclostridium sp.
TCGCCCTATCTCCGTCGCGCAGCCCTGCTCCTCCCCTAATACCCCGGAAGGCCCTACCTTTAGCACAACCTCGGTTCCGTCAGGCTTTACAAAAGTATCACCCTCTATTGCCATAGGCCTTTTAGGGTCGTCATACCTTAATACCATAGGCTCTCTTGTGGCCTCTGTTGACGGAATTACCACCTTCGCCCTTTCGCTTTTATCCAGATATCTTATAATAAAGGCCGATGCCTGGGCCCTATTAGCCTTATCCTCCGCAGCAAAACGCCCATCTGTGTAGCCCGAGATAATTCCCGATCCATATACTATCAGTGCATAGGGTTGGTACCTCGCATCCATTTTGCTATAGTCCTTTATGACCGTTGAAAGAGGCTTACACTTTTCAAGACTCAACGGGTTTATTTCAAACTGGTTGTATGCACGGACAATAAGCTTTGCCATTTCGCCTCTTGTAATGGGCTCTGAAAGGTTAGCAAGAGTGTATTCTCCTTGCGCCAATATCCCGACTTTCTCGGCTTTTTTAACATCCTTGGCTGCCCAGTGAATAAAGTCCGGATTTATTTCATCCAGCCCCTCCAGTCCGTACATAGCACGGATAAACATTTTTATAAACATGGCCTTGGTGACTGTTCCGGTGGGGTCCATTTTATTGTCAAGAGAGCCGTCTAATGCGCTTAAACCGACCAGCTTCACCATTACACTCATATACCAGGCACCTTTTGTAATGTCGGAGTATTTCTTTACAACAGCCGCTTCCAGCTTGTTATACATATTTGAATCAATATCCTGTATGGAATTAATTTTGATTCTTAAGCTTACTATTTCATCCGGCAAATCTCCGGTTACAGCAAAAGCCGTGGTCAACAGTGTCGCAGAAAGAAGCACCAAGACTAATAATAGAGAGATACTCTTTTTCATAAGGCCAAATCTCCTGACAATATTTATTTATGGTGGAAGTATTATCCTAATGATATCAGTTATAACATCAGGTGTCAATAAATGGAATAAGACAGGGGACGGTTCTGTGTCTTATTTAAAACATGTCTCGTAAGACACGGAACCGTCCCCTGTCTTCCTCTGAAACATGTATTTTTCTAAGATGCTTCCTTCGTGAAACAAAGGTTTTACGCACTTTCTATTGCCCTTTTTGTGTTTTTTGTATATAATATACTTTATCAAAACTAGGGAGGTGGAACATGAAAAAACTGACAATTTCGATGCCGGCAAAAATTAATATTTCTATTAATGTAAAAAACAAGCTAGCAAGCGGTTATCATTCTGTAGAAATGATAATGCAAACCATTGACCTTTTTGATATTATTACTGTTGAAAAAACCCAAAGCGGTATTTCTATCCAATGTGATAACCCCAAACTGCCATGTGACCAAGAAAATATCGCTTTGAAAGCTGCAGAACTGTTCTTCGCAAAATGCCCCGATAAAGGAGGCGCAAAGATAACCCTAAAAAAGAATATCCCCATAGCAGCGGGATTAGGCGGAGGAAGCTCCGATGCGGCAGGGGTATTGAAAGGCCTCAATGAGCTCTATAGCAAGTGCCTTACCGATATACAGCTTATCCAGCTTTCAAGGAAATTAGGCTCAGATGTTAGCTTTTTCTTATATGGCGGTACACAGTATGCCAGGGGAAAAGGGGATGAGATTACAAAGCTTCCTGACCTTGAGGGTATACATGTAATACTTGTAAATCCGGGATTTCCTGTTTCGACCCAATGGGTTTATAATAATTTAGATTTAAGCAATATGGGCGAGCGCCCGAATATTTCCAATCTGATTAGCGCGGTTGAAGCAATGGACATAAATTATATCGCTAAGAATATGAAAAATGTTCTGGAGAGTGTAACTCTCAAAGAGTATCCTGAGTTGAAGACACTAAAGGATCAGCTAATCGAGCTGGGGGCCTTAGGAAGCCTAATGAGCGGAAGCGGGCCAACAGTCTTTGGAATATTTCCTGATGAGGATACAGCAAAAGCCGCTAAAGAAGAGCTTTTAAAGCAATATAAAGGTGTTTATCATACTATGACAATTGGTAGGTGGGAATGATGGTTAAAGTACCAAAATTAAAAGTAGACAGTTATCAGCCCCTTAGAGACGTAATTTTTGAAACATTACGTAAAGCTATAGTTAGTGGGGATATTAAGCCGGGAGAACGCCTGATGGAGGTTTCTTTGGCTGATCAAATGGGTGTGTCCAGAACCCCGGTAAGAGAGGCCATAAGAAGGCTTGAGGCAGAAGGCCTTGTTACTATGATTCCGAGAAAAGGAACCCATGTTTCGGAGCTGTCTGTCAAAGATATTATGGATGTTCTGGAGGTTCGTACCGTACTAGATAAACTGGCTACAGATCTTGCCGCAAAGCGCATGCAACCGGCACAACTAAAATCTCTGGAATCGGTACACAAGCAGTATATTTCCTGTGTTGAAAAGGAAAATATGGAGGGAGCCGTAAAAAAGGACGTTGAATTCCACGATATAATTTATTCAGCATCGGGAAACCCTAGGCTTGTTGCTGTTGCAGGTTCTTTACGTGAACATATATATAGATTCAGAGTCATTTATATGAGCGGAAGCCTTATTGCCGAGAATGTTTTAAATGAGCATGAGGAAATTTTGACAGCTCTTAAAGAGGCTCAAAACAATATTGCATCAAATCTTGCTGAAAAGCACATAAGAAATCAAATGGAAACCATAATAAAAACAGTAACAGAGGATACCCGCAGAGGTGAATAAATGCTTTTTAATTCCTTAGAGTTTCTTGTTTTCTTCCCTGTAGTGACCTTAGTATATTTTATGATGCCGACATTAAGGGTCAGAAATATTTTATTGCTTATTGCCAGCTACTATTTTTATATGCAATATAAGCCGGAGTATGGCATTTTAATGCTGTTTTCCTCCTTTGTTAACTACTTTGCCGCACTTCGAATGGTAAAAGCTAAGGGCAAGGCAGGAAAACAGTTATGGTTGGCAATCAGTGCTTTAGCAACTCTAGGGGTGCTGTTTTTCTTTAAATATTTCAATTTTTTCAATACAAATGTGGCCAATTTATTATCCTTTTTTGATATCTCATACCAACCTCTCAGCTTTAATATTCTACTCCCTATAGGAATCTCATTTTATACTTTTCAGGCTTTGAGCTATTCCATTGACGTTTACCGAGGGGAACTTCAGGCAGAACGCGATTTTTTCGATCTTGCTCTTTATGTGTCATTTTTTCCTCAACTGGTGGCCGGGCCTATCGAACGGTCAACAAACCTTCTTCATCAGTTTAAGGTTTACCATGAGTTTGATGCAAAAAGAGTATCTTCGGGGCTAAGGATGATGGTTTGGGGGTTTTTCAAAAAAATTGTTATTGCCGACAGACTGGCTGTAATAGTTGATACTGTCTATAATAATCCATCAGGATACAACGGGGTCTATTATATAATTGCTACCGTTGCCTTTGCATTCCAGATATATTGTGATTTTTCAGGCTATTCGGACATTGCCATAGGAAGCGCCAGAATCATGGGATTCGGCCTTATGAAGAACTTCGAGCGTCCATATTTTTCTAAGAGTGTTACCGAGTTTTGGAGACGCTGGCATATTTCCTTATCAACCTGGTTTAGAGATTATTTGTACTTTCCTTTGGGAGGGAGCAGAAAAGGCTATCTTCGAACCCTTTTCAATTTATTTTTAATATTTCTGGTTAGCGGCCTGTGGCACGGAGCAAGCTGGACCTTTGTAATTTGGGGCGCATTGAACGGTGCAGCCATTGTTATAGAGAAAATACTTGGGATAGGGAAAAGAGCCGGTAAAGAGTTATATGTTAAGCAAGAGGCGGTGGAAAGCCGTCAAAGACCATTTTTGCTACGTTTGGCAGGAAATGTTTTTGGGATTATTCCCATGCTTTTGACCTTTTCCTTTACCTGTTTTACCTGGGTGTTTTTTAGGGCAAGAACTTTAGGAGAGGCTTTTTACATGCTTCCCCGCTTTCTGCAGGGCCTTGACACTTTTGATCTTCAAAAGCTATTTAGTACCAGAATCGTACTGGGATTGGATTATTGGGAGTTTTTCACGGCAATAGG
>CAYMLJ010000176.1:0-4079 GCA_964391395.1 uncultured Ruminiclostridium sp.
GATAAGCAACGTAGCTGGGTCTATTAGGCCCTTTATACCATCTGCAAAATAAAGTTAATTATATACACGTTTTAAGAAATACGAAAAGCCCTCCGTTGAAAATCATGCGGAGGGCTTTATAACGAGAATGGAGGTTTCTCCACCACTATGATAGTTAATTTGGGGGACCGTTTCCATCGAGTTTCAATGACTCGGGACCCGTTCGAAATCTTGGATTTCGAACGGGTGATGTTATTATTGATAGTACTAAATTTACAGCTCTGAAAGCTCTGAAAAGCTCTGTTTTAACTGACCGTACAGACCTCTGTATACTTCGTAGACTTTGCCGTATTTTTTATTGTTATCCATATTGGGCTGCTGGGCGGGATTGGTTTTGATAACCGCTTCGCATGCCTCCGCTACCGATCCATACAGACCTGCGCCAACACCGGCCAGAAGCGCCGCTCCTAAAACCGGGCCCTCTTTATTTGTAGTTGTTTTTACTGAAAATCCGAAGGTGTCAGCAATCATTTGGCGCCATAGCGGACTTGAGCCGCCTCCGCCCGTTGCAATTATCTCTTCGGGATAAACATTCATATCATGGAGTACGTCCAGGCAATTACGCTGAGAATATATGACACCTTCCATTACAGCACGGAGCATATCATACTTTCCATGGATAGCAGAAAGACCGAAGAATACGCCGCGGGAATTTTCATCAAGAATAGGGCTACGCTCACCCATCAAATATGGAAGATAAATAAGACGGTTAGCTCCAATGGGAAGCTTTTCGGCTTCTTTGTCCAGCAGGTAATAGGGATCTACATTTTGTTCTTTCGCTTTCTGGATTTCAGCTTCACATAAATTATCCCGGAACCATTTTAAGCTGAGCCCGGCTGCCAGAGTACAGCTCATCACAGTCCATGCACCGGGTGCTGCAGCACAAAAGGTGTGAACACGCCCTTCAGGGTCTATAGTGACCTTATCTGAATGAGCAAAGATTACACCTGAAGTTCCGATGCTGATAAATGCCCTGCCCTCTGTTACAACACCGGTACCGACAGCTGCAGCGGCGTTATCACCAGCGCCTCCGACAACTAAGGTCCCTACTTTAAGTCCTGTCGCCTTAGCTGCCTCATCAGTGACAAAGCCTATCACATCAGAACTCTCATACATTTTAGGCAAGATTGATTTATCGATGTTTAGCTTCTCTATGATTTCATCACTCCAGCATCGGTTGGCAACATCCAACAGATTTGTTCCCGATGCGTCGGAAACCTCGGTAGCATAAACACCGGTCAGCTTGTACCTTACATAGTCCTTGGGCAGCATTATCTGTGCGCATTGATTCCATATTTCGGGCTCGTGTTTACGCACCCATAGGATTTTGCCGGCAGTGAACCCGGGTAATGCAGGGTTCGCATTAATTTCAATCAGTCTCTTTTTCCCTATGGTTTCGGTAATTTCCTTGCATTCTTCGGTCGTGCGCCCATCACACCATAAAATAGCCGGGCGAAGAACCTTTCCATCCTTATCAAGGATTACTAGCCCGTGCATTTGTCCCGATATGCCGATTCCGGCAATATCCCCGGTGTTTATGCCGCTCTCCCTCAATACATGTGAAACGGTATTTTGCGCAGCCTTCCACCAGTCATCGGGATGCTGTTCGGCCCAACCGTTTTGGAGCTGGAGCATTGGGTATTCTTCGGTAGCCGATGCAACAGCCTTTCCGTCCTGAGTAAATAAAACAGTTTTTGTTCCGCTGGTACCCAAATCGATTCCTAACAGATATTTCATTTAAAATTACCTCTCAAATTCATTTAGTCTGAGGACCCAAAGGTTGTATACCATGTCAATTAAACAAAATACTATTAACAACACTCTCAAGATACTCCTGCTTACCGCTTCCAGGAAGAGCCGGAGCACCCATTTTAGCTGCATAATCAGCAAGCTCAGCAAGATTTGTTTCCCCTGAGCGAATTTTTGCGCCTATTCCGCTCTCGAAGGAAGAGTATCTCTCTTTTATGAAACTATCAATTCTGCCGTCCTCTATAATTGCTGCGGCTTTAATCAATCCCAGGGCGAATGAGTCCATGCCTAAAATAAAGGCCAGGAACATATCTTCGTCAGTATAGCTGGGACGACGATTTTTAGCGTCAAAGTTAAGTCCGCCGTTTTTCAATCCGCCTGCCTTTAAAACTTCATACATACACATAGTTGTCTCATATACATTTGAAGGGAATTGATCTGTATCCCAGCCCAAAAGGTAGTCGCCCTGATTGGCATCGATACTACCGAGCATATTGTTAATGGCAGCTACTCGTAAATCATGCTGGAAGGTATGTCCAGCCAATGTAGCATGATTGGCCTCGATATTCATTTTAAAATCCTTATCAAGCCCATGCTGGCGTAAAAATCCTATTGCGGTTGCTGCATCAAAATCATACTGATGCTTCATAGGCTCCTTCGGCTTAGGTTCAATATAAAAATCTCCTGTAAAACCAATGCTGCGGCCATAATCAACTGCCATACGCATCAGCTTTGCGATATTTTCCTGTTCAAACTTCATATCGGTGTTAAGTAAAGTCTCGTAACCCTCACGGCCACCCCAGAAAACATAACCCTTACCGCCAAGCTTTACGGTAATATCGAGAGCTTTCTTTACCTGAGCTGCAGCAAAGCAAAATACATCAGCAGAGTTAGTGCTCCCGGCACCGTTCATAAAGCGCGGATTATTAAACATATTGGCTGTTCCCCAAAGAAGTTTTTTTCCTGTAGCAGCCATTTTTGCCTTTATGTAGTCACTAATCTCGTCAAGGCGTTTATTTGTTTCTTCAATAGTGTCTGCTTCGGGAACAATGTCTGCATCATGGAAGCAAAAATACTCAATTCCGAGCTTATCCATGAATTCAAAGCCTGCGTCGACTTTCGCCCTGGCATGCTCCATAGTACCCGTTTTAGCGGCTCCGAAGCTTTTATCAGCTGTTCCTACTCCGAACATATCGACACCGGTTGCACAAAGATTATGCCACCATGCCATTGCGAACGGTAGATGCTCTTTCATTGTTTTCCCTAAAATAATGCGATCAGGATCATAGTATTTGAATGCTAAAGGGTTCGTACTTTTCGCCCCTTCGTACCTGACCTTTGGAAGATTCTTGAATATCTCTGCCATAATCCCACTCCTTTATACAAGTCACTATATTTTGTTTACCGTGCCCGTGCACAATATACTATTATTTTACATGGTCGCTTTGTTTATGTCAATCAGTTTTATATAAGTTTGAACTAAGTTTTTACGTCATTCTGATCGGGGCGAAGAATCTTTTGCAAACCGAATAGATCCTTCACTATGGTTCAGGATGACAGAGGGCATAGCATTGATAGAATTTGTTTCTACCGTACCCGTGCACGGTTGACAAAATTGTAGCTCGCATGTTATTCTCAGACAAGAGTGAAAATAATTATTTAGTGGCAGGGAAATATGGCAACAATCAAGCAGATTGCAAGTTTAGCGGGGGTTTCACGGGGAACCGTAGATCGTGTACTGAATAACCGTGGCACCGTAAATCCTGAAACAGCGGCGAAGGTCCGCGAAATTGCTGCTCTTCTGAATTATACACCTAATAAATTAGGCAAAACATTGTCTATTAAAAAGAAAAACATTAAGTTTGGATATATTTTATTCAGCAGCACAAATGAAAATCCGTTTTTTGATGATGTGGTGGCAGGTATTGAGAAAAAATCAAAAGATCTTATGGAGTATGGTATATCGGTGGACACCCGTTTTTCACAGTTCAGAAACCCTTCCGATCAAGTGAAATTGATGGATGAGCTTGTGGAATCAGGAATAAACGGTCTTGCTATTACACCAATTAATCACCCCAATGTTGCAAAAAAAATCAAAGAGCTTTCAGATAAGGGTATCCCTGTTATCACTGTCAATACAGATATAGAGAATTCCGGTCGGCTTGCGTATGTCGGGAGCAATTATCTCGAGAGCGGAAAAACAGCCGGTGGACTTTTGAGGCTTTTCACCGGGGGCAAAGCAAATGTGGGCATTATAGTCGGTTCCATGGATATTCTGTGTCATTCTGAAA
>CAYMLJ010000177.1:0-4024 GCA_964391395.1 uncultured Ruminiclostridium sp.
ACAAAGGAAACAAAAACAGAGACCTCGGACAGAACAATAAAACTGCCTCTTCAAGTCTTTGAGATGTTAAAGGAATATAAAAAAGTTCAGAAAGAAGATCAGCTGAGAGCCGGGGATAAATGGGTAAAAACCGATAGAATCTTTACGCAGTGGAACGGAGAGCCGATTCATCCCGATAGCATAACCGGCTGGTTCAGGGAGTTTATTCAAAAAACAGACCTGCCACAGGTTTCTATACATTATCTCCGGCACACGAACATTACATTATTAATTGCAGCAGGTGTTCCATTAAGAACAGTGTCCTACCGAGCGGGCCATGCACAGACCTCTACCACCGCCAACATCTACTCCCATGCGATAAGAACGGCGGATGAGATGGCTGCAGATGTGCTGGATGATATTTTGAAGCCTAAGCTGGGGCAGAGGGATAGTAAGATTGGGTGAAAAAAGAAAAAAGCAGGCACGTTACTTGAATAATGTGTCTGCTATAGGCAGAAATGTATAATATGCCGATATTTCTAACAAGAAATATGATAGATATTCGGGTAAGTTTTTTAAGGAAATGATATTATTGCTATAATGAAAATAAAAATTTCTCCCACATATAAGGTGGAGGATAGAGATCACAATCTCAGATTGGAGTATATACTCCCCGCTTGAGTTCCAGACGACTAGAGAACATGTGCCATGTTCTCTGACCTAGTTCGAAATCTTTGAGAAATGAATTGAATCATAGATTCAATTCTATGGAAAGAAGTGAGGACGTTATAAGGTGATTAGTATCTAATGATAGAGATTATAAGGGTTCAGCGAAGTGTGTTTTTAGACCATATAGAAATACTTGAATTTAGATAGGAGTAGATGGGTTGTTAGCTTTTTATATTAGCATGCTCGAAACGGAACAGGAGCGAGATAAAATGGCCGAGATATATGAAGAGCATAGATATGTTCTCCTTAAGTATGCTTTAAAGATAACAAGTCATAATCAAGAGATGGCTGAGGATGCTGTACATAATGCTATTATTTCCATAATAAAAGAAAAAGATAAATATTTTCATTTAGACAGTAGGGATTTTCGGTTCTCTGCCGTTATTATAGTGAGAAACAAATGTATAGACTTGCTGAGAAAAGAGAAAAAGTATGCAAACATTCCTATGGAAGAGTTAGAGATTTTTCTTGAGTCAAATGAAAAACCGATAGATGAGCAGATTGTTTTATCATCGGAATATGCTGCAATTCGAAAGCATATATCAAGCATTGATGAAATCAGCAAGCAGGTTTTCCTAATGAAATATGCCTTTGGTATGTCATATAAGGAAATTGGTGAAAAGCTGAGTATGACGCCTAAACATGTTGATACAAGGACTGATTCCTCAGACAATACAAGCTTTATTAAAGCACAGGATGTTTCAAGTGCCCAGGTTGGGAAAATAGCTTCTACACAGTCAAAACTGAACCTTGAAGGCAGTACAGAAATTAGTGATTTTACTGCAGGAATCAATTTAGTTGTTGATAGCACTAAAAAAGTGGAGAAGTTAAAGACTGAGAAAGCCCCAATGGCCAATATAGTTCTGCCAGACGATCCGAGAACAATAGTAAATGGAACCCTTACAGTCGCAAATGATTTTCATTTTTTCAGTGTGACAGGCGATAAATTTTTATTAGCTCGCCTTGTGTCCGTCAATGCGGATTATTGGGCAAGGTTATATATCGTTGATTATGAAACCAGTACTGCTACCCCAACCAATATTTGGGGTAATCCCAACGATCTAATTCAATTGAATGGATTACCGCAAGGGGATTATGCTTTTATTATTGGCTCTAATGGCACATTGGGAGATTCATATTCATTACAGATAAACGCAACAAATCCTGCCGGGAATATTGTGGACGGGACCTATACATCTTCATTGCAGCAATTTGTTCTCTGGTATAGCAATAGTGATGTTTATACGAATGGGACATATGTGTGTAACGTAGGTTCTGGTGCTTCTACAGCCCATCTTGACTGGGAAAGAGAGTATTATTTCTCATATGGGGGTAATTATAGTCGCAGAACTCATAATATAAGCGATGTTAAAATTCTGGGCGTTTCTGGCCCGTATTCGTATTCTTCTTCTTATGCATCCTCAAATAACGTTATGTTTATATACTTAGATGTGGACACATTGTTTACTTATTTTGAATCACAATTTCAATCAGATCCACATTATTACTATGCTTCGTTCGACGATATTCTTGGAAAGACAACACCAAGAAGATTGGAAGCTGATGACTATTCGTACGGGGATCATATCTTGGTATATGATTTAAATACGGGGACTCCCATTGATTTTTATAGCGTCTTGAATTTTTATTATGGTGCAGGTGTTGAGGCATTGCCCACTATAACGCAGTTGAATTGATTAAAGTAAAAGAAATTTACGCTTGCAGGAATACTGCAAGCTTGGTGATTTGGAGGATTATTACATGAAAATAAATGGAGATACATACTTTTCGGGAGCATACTATCAAAGGTTAAATCAAAACAGGGTGCAATTAAGTGATGCCGATATAGAAAAGCGGGATGCAAAAGTAGCCGCAGCTTTTGAGGAAATGGGATTTAAAGTTCTTCCTGCAGCAGAACTTTCGTTGTCAGATGAGGCAAAAAGATTATTGTTTCACGATGGTATGGAAAAAACGAAACATGATATGGAGGAAATATTTCAGAAGCAGAGGGAGGCCCGCATACAAGAATATGGGGAGGATGATGTGTTTGCCATAAAAGGAAATGACCAGTGGCTTGTATTTAGCGAGTTTTTATATAATAACCGATTCTATGACAATATGTCAGATGAAGCCGTGAAAAATACTGAACAGGTATTGATGGAAATTACAGATGGGATGGACGATGTATTTAGCTGGGGGCATCAAGTTGGAATGGATCTTTATGATCAAATACTTGGTGAGCAGTTAGATTCAAATGAGGCTCGGGTGGAAATGGAAAGTTCTATCGCGGCTCTTAGATACTTTTCTGAGAATCTATTAGACAAGGCAAACAAGGAAAGTTTTAACGAATTGATTGATAAATATTATAAACATAATTCTGATGTGCTCAATAATGGATATGCTTCAATTGAAGAAAAATTTAATTTAGGTCGTAGCAGATTACCTGATGCCACAAAAGAACGGTTAGAAACTGAAAGACTAAAACACCCAGCGGACGTGAGAAATGAACAGGCAGCACAGGATTTAAAGTTCAGAGATATTCTTGGCTCAATTACTCACAGTGAAGAAGAAATAAACAATTATATCCTTGACATTTCTGACTTATTTGCAACGATAAATCAAGAAAATAATTTTGATAATATTCTAAATAGCGTTAGAGAACGTTTTTTAATATTTGTAACAAACAAAAGTGATAATAATGACCTAAAAGGCTATGTTTTAAAACGTTCGGAAGATATGTTCATGAATATAAATAATTATTGGACTAAGCTTATTAAACTTGCGGAAACAACTGGTTAAGGTTCCCTGACCCGCAATCTGCGGATTAGTAATTATTAACACTACCATTCCAGAAAGTAAATAACAACAGCCCTTTTCCCGCAATGTTTTTAACGTAATCTTCTATAAAAATACCGTACAATCTCGGTTAAACGCCTAAACCCCCTATTTTGAACCTTCATCCCTCTTAGGAAGCACTCAAAATATGGTGATTAAATTGTATCGTAATCGTAGTGATTATATCAGTGAATCTAATCGTAAGACCATTATGTCAACATCTATAATATAGCTTAAGCTACATTGAAAAACACGCTAGTCCCACAATACAACCCCACACGCAAAGAGCCAAATGTACCACAGATTACTTCAACAAACATCAAACAAACATCAAAGAAAAGCGGTACAACCCCCGTAATCTCAAGCCATTTGCCGTAATCTCTTGTCCACTTAAACATCAAATAAACATCAACTTGTAGGTTTTTTGGAGATTTCCAGAAATAAGAACCCCACCCATCAACGCAATCGAAGATTGCTGATG
>CAYMLJ010000178.1:0-3962 GCA_964391395.1 uncultured Ruminiclostridium sp.
TTGCTCACAAGAAAATATCCGCCGACCAGAATATCCATACTTCCGTCTCGTGTTTCCCATGTCTCAACCTCAACCAGCTTAGAAAGTCTGTCGCACAGTTCATTTCTCTGATCATAATAGTCATTGGGGAGATTTCCAGCAGCCTCAGCACTCATTATTTTAACATTCAGCGCTGCTATATCCTCAGTTATATCATTTACTTCATCAATACGGGCTCTTATCTCTGTGTTTAAATCGTTCTGAAGCTTGTTTATCTGACTTCCCACCTGATTTAGATAATTTACAAGAGAGTCTGATCTTTGTTTAACTAACGCCCTTATGGTAAGACTTTCAGGAGCTTTACTAAGCTCTTGGAAAGAATCCCAAAAATTATTAAGGGCTACTTGAAATCCTTTTTGAATGGGTTCCCCTAAAATAGATTGCAAGTCGGTTACAGCCTTGTTCCTGCTTTCCCAATAGCCCAAATTATTACTTTCTGTACGGAATATATTATCATTAAAGGTATGGCGAATTTGACGGATTTGTTGTATATCAACGCCCATTTCTACATACCAATTGCCATACCTCTTGGTTACGGATGATGCCATGACAGCACTTTGTCTTGCAAAACCGGGGGTGCCAAGATTGGCCACATTATGACCTGTGACTTCCAGTGCCTTTTGATTCGCTGAAAGGCCTGATATTGCCGAATCAAATCCAAAAAAACTTATGGACATACTTTACCCCCATTTCTTAATACTTTAGATCAAACATGCTTCGTTTATTTGTCGATGTTATCTCCAGCCCGCTTTTCCCATATGTGGATGAGGCGGGGTCCGGGCCTGCTAATAGTTGAATGTTAAAATCCAAATATTTTATGGCATTCTCAATTAGCTTTTTATTGATTTCATTCCGCAAGGAAAGCTTTGCTAATAAATCTGACATCTCTGTTTGTATTTCGTCCAGCTGCTTCCTGTACGGTTCTTTTAATAGCTTCCTAAGCTTCGCTATAGTCAGTGTTTTATAGTCTTGATCCAGCCTTTCTGCCAAAGTTTTAATAATTTGCTCTCTTACTTGATTCAGCTTTAATGTTTGTTCTGCCATTTTTCTTTCCTGTTCGGAAATGGTCACAATGGCTTCCGCATCATTTTTTACTAGAGAATCTGTTTTGCTTTCAGCAAGTTTTAAAATCTCAGAATAGGTTTTATATTCATAGCGTAAAGCCGTTATAAGGTTCTCAGCTAAATTTTTGTCGGGCATTTTTGCACCTCCCGGGGTCTGATAAGTACTCATAATTCTTATCGGCATAAATTAAAGACGAAATAACCTTTGGTTATTTCGTCTTTGTATATGTTTTTTTATATTTTACTTTCTTCAAATGCTGCCACAATCTTCTCTGCTACCTCTGATGGCTTAACTTTATACTCACCGCGATCCATCTTTTGTATAATCTCGTTAATCTTCTCCTGCCTGACATCCGGAACTTGTCGCACAGCTTTCATAGCTACACTAAAGTCCTTCGCTGTTCCGGAAATTGAGAGTTCATCTTTCTTTGATGATGCCTCCCCGACCTTAGTATATCTGTCGATTTTGCTCGTATTTCCATAGATGCCCGATACCTTGGGAATATTTCCCCAAATCCTCATGGTTATTTCCTCTCCTATTTTTATCACATTTGCCGGAATTTCAGCACATTAATCTTTTGTGAAATGCGGATAAAAATCCTGCCATTTTAATTATCGTCAGTTGTTTTATCACACTTAATAGGCTTTTTGATTTATCGGAAAAATATTTATAATCAATATCTATTCCATTTTAATCCTTACGTTCGCCGTGAAGGTAGCGTAAGCCCCTTCCATCATCTTTAGACTCTGCCTCACTGCTCTTCCCATAATTATCCCTTAAGGTTCGTCCTGCACTAATCATATCATTCGCCAAACGTTTAGAGCAAGTTATACAAAAACGCCCGCTTTTAATTCTGGAACCACAGTTTTCACATTGAAGTGCAATAGGACTCGACTCGGATACTTCCAGCCGCCCTTCCTTTAAAAAACGATAAATCAAATGGGTAGGTACTTCGGTTTCTTTTGAAACTTCCTGAACAGTAGCTCCCGGAAAATCCCTGACAAAAGTTCTCACTTTTTCATATTCTTCATCTTCCAGCTTTTTACAGGCATCACAAATCTGCGGACCCGTGGAATACATAAATATTCTTCTGCATCTGCGGCAATTTTTGACCTCCGGCATTATTACACCCCCAAAAACAACTCATTATATATATCGTCATTTTTCGGCTATTGCTATAACCAAAGCATAAACGAATGGAAATCCACTCTCTTTTAATATTCTAGCACATGTATTGATGGTTGTGCCAGTAGTCAGCACATCATCTATCAATAAAACATGTTTCTTTTGAATGCTATTTGTAATAGTATTATCATTTACTGCAAACGCACTTTCCAGGTTGCTTAACCGCTCTTCCCTTTTCAGTAGGATTTGCGGCTTTGTGTTCTGTGTTTTCATAAGTATGTCGGTTCGGATTTCCTTTTCAAGTAATCGGGCTGCTTCCTTTGCCACAAGCTCGGCTTGGTTGTAACCTCTCTGCCTTTTCTTCTTATGGTGCATAGGAACGGGTATTATGCAATCAAAATGGGGCAATGACTCTTGCTTTAATAGTTCCTCACAAAGCAATCTTCCCATTGTTTGAGCCAATTTAGGATGATTCTTAAATTTCATATTATGAATAGCTGTCTCCACCCCGTTCTTATAGTAAAAAGCAGCAAAGGTTCCGTCAACATATGGAAGCTGTATGCTTTTTTTGAATCCTCTTAGGTAAAGAGGAAGGTTCTTTTTGCATGGTTCACAAAGATACATGGATGTATCTTCATTTAAAATCGTATCGCAAACCATACATTTTGCGGGATATACCAATCTAATGAGCTTCTCAAAAAAAGAAACATTATTTTTCTTCTCTCTTTTCACATAAGCCTCTCCTTTAGCCCGGAATATCGTTCTCTTTTATTTGTGTTTTTTATCATTTCTTCCATTATAGTTGGGTTGCCTGCAAGAACCACCAATCTTCTCGCCCTCGTTACCGCCGTATAAAGTAAATTCCTGCACACAAGGCCCTTTGGCACTCCAAAAAGTGAAATTATCACCGCAGGAAACTCGGTTCCCTGACTTTTATGAACTGTAATAGCAAAGGCATGCTCAAGACTTTCCAATCTGTCAAACTTGTATTCACAAATCCTATTATCATCAAAACGAACCGTTATCAGTTCTGCTTTGAAATCAATATCCATTATCACTCCCATATCCCCATTGTATACGCCTAAACCTTCACTGATAAAGCCATCTTCATTTGTTAATGTCCATGGGAGGGAATAGTCGTTGCGAATCTGCATAACCCTGTCTCCTAAACGAAATATCGTATTTCCATATAGCTTTTGAGGCTTATCCTCCCTTTCTGGGTTCAAAACCCGTTGTAGAATACTATTGAGATTCCGGACACCGGTATCTCCTTTTCGCATTGGTGTGAGTACCTGTATGTCCATAATAGGATCAAGACCGAATCGTTCGGTTATTTGGTTGGCGCAAAGATCGGTAATGCAGGCGATTACATCCTTGCCGCTCAGTTTAGGAATGAAGAAAAAGTCCCCCTCTTCTTCATTTATAGACGGCATTTCTCCCTGATTAATAAGATGCGCATTGGTTATAATCCTGCTTTCTTCAGTTTGTCTGAATATGGTCTCCAGCTTGACAACCGGGAAAGCCCCACTCTCAATAATATCCGACAGCACCTTTCCCGGGCCTACAGGGGGCAATTGATCGGCATCCCCTACCAAAACGAGGCTGGCTTCCCATGGAAAAGCTTTTAACAATGCCTCCATCATTACAATATCTATCATGGAAGCTTCATCAATTATCATTACATCAGCTAAAAGCGGATTATCTTCATCTCTCATAAAATAAGGCTTTTCATT
>CAYMLJ010000179.1:0-3956 GCA_964391395.1 uncultured Ruminiclostridium sp.
GGGATCTTACAAAATTCATTATTGATGCCCTGACAGAAATCGAAACTCTGAAAGCAAAAGTAGCTAGCCTTGAAGGCGGATATTTAGTTGTTGAGGCAAAGGCTGGGCAAAAAATAATTTTATCAGGCGGAAGTGAGGCCCTCTTAAGAAGCGGAACAGCAGAAGCAATAAAAGGCGTTAACGGCGTTATTGTTGATGCAAGTGCAGGAAAGGATTTGAATGATGGAGTAAATGTCCCTGTTCAACATCTATTGATATCGTCAAGAACAGATGGCAGAGGACTGTTGATCAAGTCGAATGCGTATCTCTTAATCCGTGGAGCTTATACCATAAAATAAGTTTGCGGGTATTTTGGATATAAAATAAAAAATGTTTAAATGGTATAATGATTATTGGCAGTTTATATCCATTATATCGTGCTGGCTTTTGTATTTTTTACAAAGTTGAATTTCTTTTCTTCGGAGGTTACGGATAAAACGCCGGTATAAGTTTTTCGATCTTTCATCCATGTTAGATATAGATAGTCCATAATAATAATTAGATTCTTTTTTATCTGCCCATTTAACGAGGCAGTCGGCCATTATTATATGGGACGTTTTATTATACATTGCTAATTCGATGATATCATTTTTTTCCAGCTTACATCGAGTAACAATACTGAATCCTCCCAGACTGATATTTACTATAACACAATAGTTTTCATAAATATTTTCTATTTTACGAAAACTTCCACATAGAAAGATATCATAACGTTTATATTCTCGTTTATTTTCTATGGTTTCAATTGTTTTTATTTTCAAAATGACCGATCGTGAGGCGAATTTTACATTGTATACTTCGGCTAACATTATGTAAATATTCTTGTCGTCAACCATTTGACAGTCCAGGATATCACCAATCATTAATACAAAATTTAAATATCCTTCTACATGTTCAATTTCTAGAAAATATCCATGAACATTTAGTACTCCTGTAATTACCCAATCACTACTGTTCTGTTGTTTTGTCCTAATAAGCATACCTGCTTGTATGATTTTTTCGGCTTCTAGCGAGTTCGACATCAATAGCTCCCCTTTCAGATTAGAATACCAATTTCCCGTTTTCAATTCTTGCCCGCACCATTCTCTTTTCCGAAAGGAAAGTATATGAGATGCCGCCGACCTTTATTACCGTATCGGTGTATACTGATCTAATTTGTATATAACTGTTTTCCGGAACAGCAAGCAGTATTTTGGAACCTCTTTTTGACCCGGCTGTATTGATTTCAATCCCTTTTTCGGCTTGTATACGCCCGCCTCTGATATATCCTGTTATGACTGCTTTTCCGCCGCAAGTCATTTTTGTGTTTACACAACCCTTTCCTAATACTTGGATGTTTCCTAAAGCCGCAATATCGCAGTTTACAACTGAATTTAAAGTAACATTACCTTTTACTGCAGTAGCGTTTTTATCTGAAGCAAGAACATTTATATCCGCAACAATTTTACTAAGTGAATCTAGATCACTCAATTGAGAGAAATTACCTATTAAAGAGCGGGTGCTTTTAAGCAGAGAAAGAATAAACTCATTTTCGATATCATAGTTTTCTTTTCGCAAAGAATTCATTACTTCGTATACCAACATAGGCAAATGTTTATTCTTGCCATTTAATAAATAACGAACAAGATCTGAAAATGAATTATTTTGGTCTAGATTGATGCCTCTTGCAGAAACCTCTTTAATGTTTTTTATAAGTTCTTCAATACCTTCTGTAAGCTTTTGCAGCAAGGGTGCCGGATCCTTTGCTACTATATCGCTCATTGCTGCATTGATTTTGCTTGTAATTACAGTTCCTTTTATGGTGATGTTATTACCTGCATAAATACTGGCAAAATCTACATTACCTTTTATTAAGACATCACGTTTTGCTACTACTTCCATGGATTCGGATACATTTGTTTTTATCTCAATATTTCCCTTAAAATGGACATTTCCGGTCATCATATTGACTTCATCAATAATAATGATGTCATATATTAGAAAGGTTACAGAATCACCCTTCTCCTGTATAGCAGGTCTTCCGCTTTTTGTGGCTATGATATTTCCGGTTTTATCATCATACTTTGTTGAAAAAGAAGGTAGTATGGTAATCTCGCGTGCTTTACCAAATAAAATAGGCTTTCCTGTAACAGTAATTCCGTTGATACCCGGAGTTCCTTTTTTTAGATTAGCTATGACTTGTCCGCTGCTAACCATTTGATAAAAAGAAATATTTTTAAAATCAATATTGCCAGTCTCATTGACTTTTGGCTTGTATTCGATTGTATCATTATCTTTATTGAAGTTATACTCTATAATGTCATCACTGGGCTCTACAGGAGCTATACCTTCAGCAACCAAATATTGGCCGGCTGTATTCTTGTCACATAATTCATCAATAATATTATCATTAATTCCATATTCAATATCTGAACGCTTTAAGAATTCTTTGATTTGCTCTGCCGTTACACTTTTGGTTTCCAGTGTAAGCTGTGTCACCTCAATATCAAGTTTATTAACCGGATAGGAGTCTACTATGATATTTTTAACGATTTTTGATGGTACATAGTTTAGGAAAGCCTTTAAACGATCTTCTGAAATCTCAGTTTTCATTTCAGCGGCTAATTCAAAGTCATGTGCCTTAAGCTCTACTACATCTTTTTCTGACACGGTGGTAATGTGATTACATTGCAAACCGTTTATAAACAACTTAACCCCTTCACATGGATTGATTAAGGGTGGCATACCATTCATAATTTCATTTTTAACGAATACTCGTCCGTTTGAAATCCAAACTAAGCCGTCAAGCTCATTATTTAATTTATTGTTTTTATTATTAAACAATACATACACCTTCTTAAAAAAATCTAATATCACAATAGTATAATTCAAAAACTGTTAGAATACATGTAAAATGTAGTAAAAGTGATGTAGTTGCTATACTTAATATAGCATATATTCGTATACATTAAACGCCTAAATATTATATCGGTATAAATAAGCTTAGATAACAGATTGATAAAAGTATAAAGAAAAATTCAAAAAATCTATATAACGTAATATAAAAGTTGGTACGAAGAGCTATGTATTGCTATTTAATTATGTGTTGAAAACTAAAACACGGCATAAAAAGATAAAAATATCTTCCTCTTTTTATTTTTCTGTTTTTATACGATAAAGTAAATGAGGGATGTTTATGAAGAAAGATAATTTAATTAAAAATATAATCATAGCGGTTCTAATTTTTATTACCTTATGGTTTGGTGTAAGGCCGATTATTTCACGGCAGCCGGGCGGAAATTTTACTAAAATACGCCCGAATGATTATGATTTTGCCGAAAATGAATATGCAACAATAGTTATCGGCTCTGAACCCGAGGGCATTGCGGCCGCTCTGGCATGCGCTCGCACGGGCTTAAAGACATTGCTGGTTACAGAGGATGAAAATCTCGGAAGTTATATTACACAGAGCATGATATCATCTATAAATCCCCAGATAGGTATTATCGGCGGTAAAAAAGTTCTATTAAATCAGGGTATTTATCAGGAGCTTTTTGGGAAATATGCTGTAGGGTTCAGCGGGTCTGATTATGAGAGTTCATTAAAAAAACTTGTGGAAAAAGAAAATAATCTTAATGTTATTTATAGAGGGATTGTTTCAGAATTGCATACCGAAGGGGAAGTAATAAAGGGCATATATATTCAAGAGCCCGGGGGAAAGAACTATTACAATGCAAATGTATTTATTGACGCAACACAAAAAGGAGATATTCTTTCATTAAGTAACACACCATATTTTATTGGTTCAGAGGACTTGGGAATTTCAAATTTTTACGCACCGCTAAAATTCAATTTTTCCATAACCGGTGTGGATATAGAGGCACTGAAAAAAGGCCGTAAAACAACAGATTTCATCAATGAGTTTAGGCTGGTGCTTT
>CAYMLJ010000180.1:0-2317 GCA_964391395.1 uncultured Ruminiclostridium sp.
TTTTGAGATCAAAAGCAGTCAGGTTATATGGCAAAAAAGATTTGAGACTTGAAGAGCTTGAACTTCCTGAAATTCGGGATGATGAAATACTTGCCCAGGTTATATCTGACAGTATGTGTATGTCTTCATATAAGGCGGCCATACAGGGAGCAGATCATAAAAGGGTCCCTGAAGATATCTTCGACAACCCGATAATTGTGGGACATGAATTTTGCGGCGTGATAGTTGAAGTAGGAGCTAAATGGAGAGAAAAATTTAAAGAAGGCGATAAGTTCTCTATTCAACCGGCAATGAATCTTAAAGAAGATCCTTATGCTGCGCCGGGATACTCGTTTAGGTACCTAGGGGGAAGCGCTACATATATCGTTATACCAAATGTGGTTATGGAATCGGGCAGCCTGCTTCCTTATCATGGGGAAGCATATTTTTACGGTTCACTTGCGGAACCTATGTCATGTATTGTCGGAGCCTTTAATGCCAGCTATCACACCACCCAGGGGAGTTATATTCATGATATGGGTATAGTCGAAGGCGGTAATTTAGCAATTCTTGCGGGAGCCGGGCCCATGGGTCTTGGAGCCATTGATTATGCTATAAACAATCTTAATAAAAGACCGGGGCTTGTTGTTGTAACAGATATTGATGACAACAGACTTAAGAGGGCGCAAGAGGTAATAACAGTTGAACAGGCTGCAAAAAATGGTATTAAGCTCGTATATGTAAATACTTCAGAGTTTCAAAATCCTGTTGAGCATTTGCTTTCCTTTACAAATGGAAAAGGATACAATGATGTATTTGTTTTTGCTCCGGTAAAGCCTGTTATTGAGATGGGAGACAAATTACTTTCACATGACGGATGCCTTAATTTCTTTGCAGGACCCAGTAATACAAATTTTACAGCCGAATTGAATTTTTATAATGTTCATTATAACGCCACACATATAGTCGGGACCAGCGGTGGAAATACAGATGATATGGAAGAGTCGTTAAAGCTTATGTCAGAAGGTGTTATTAATCCTGCGGCTATGATTACTCATATAGGGGGTCTCAACAGTGTTGTGGACACTATACTGAATCTTCCACAAATCCCTGGCGGTAAAAAACTTATTTACACAAATATAAAGCTTGAGCTAACCGCGTTGACTGATTTCTCGGAAAAAGGAAAAGATAACCTAATTTTTGCACGACTTGCCGAGATAACAGAAAAGCACAACGGACTTTGGTCACAAGAAGCCGAAAAGTTTCTTTTAGAGCAAGCTGAAACAATTTAAGTTTTGATTGAAAAAGGAGTGAAGAATATGGCAATACCTGTTATTCTACCCCGTCAAGGGCAGTCTGTGGAGAGCTGTATAATCGGAAAATGGAACAGGAAACCGGGTGACACCGTTAAAGTTGGCGATATCTTATTCAGCTACGAAACAGATAAAGCTACCTTTGAAGAAGAGGCGAAAGTGGATGGAACTCTGCTGGCTGTTTTTTTTGATGAAGGGGATGATGTTCCCGTTCTTACAAATGTTGCAGTCATAGGAGAGCCGGGAGAGAACTTTTCAGAGTTTGCACCCGTTAACCAAGAGGACTCAGATTCACAATTGCCGGAAGAAAAAAATATTGAAAAGTCAAACGAAGAGATTATCCCTTCTGTTATTCCCTCCTCGGACCAACCCCGTATTAGTTCAGAGGCAGGAGGAATTTCGCCCCGTGCGAAATCAGCCGCCGAACGGTTGAGAGTTGATCCATCCCTTGCAATAGCTACCGGCCCAAAAGATAGAATAATTGAAAGAGATATTATTAAGCTCAAGAAGGAAATGGGCATAGAATCAGGTTTGGCACCTCAACAAAGCTTGAGCAGTAATGGGGTGGCAGCCCAAAAGGCCGAGGCCGTTACCAATAATATAGAGACTGAATATGTAGACGAAGTACTTACGAATATTCGCAAGGTTATAGCCAATACTATGCATCAAAGCCTATCCTCTATGGCACAGCTCACACATAATTCCTCATTTGATGCAACCGAAATTTTAGAATATAGAAAACAGCTTAAAGCCATATCTGAAAAAATGGATATTCCTAATATAACCATTAATGATATTATTATATTTGCTGTTTCCCGTGTATTACCGAAACACAAGTATCTTAACGCTCATTTTCTTGATAATAAAATACGTTGTTTTAATCATGTGCATATGGGGATTGCGGTTGACACACCCAGGGGGCTTCTGGTACCCACTTTATTTAATGCAGATACAAAGAGCCTTAAGCAGATTGCGGCTGAATCTAAAATTTTAACAAAGTCTGCCCAAGAGGGAAATATCAACCC
>CAYMLJ010000180.1:2417-3949 GCA_964391395.1 uncultured Ruminiclostridium sp.
TATGATCTTATTGTAATCGGGGGAGGACCGGCAGGATATTTAGCCGCCGAACGTGCTGGACAAGCGGGATTAAATACAATTTGCTTTGAAAAGAATAGTGTAGGCGGTGTTTGTCTGAATGAAGGCTGTATACCTACCAAAACTATGCTTTACAGTGCAAAGCTATATGACGGAGCGGTAAACGGAGAAAAATACGGCATTACGTCAACAGGGCTTGCTATAGATCACAGCAAGGTTATCGGAAGGAAAAACAAGGTTGTAAGAACATTGGTAAGTGGTGTAAAGGCTGCCCTAAAAGCTCAGAATGTCACCCTTGTAGAGTCTGAAGCGGTAATAACCGGGAAGACCAGCCAAGGCTATACGGTTTCTGCAAACGGCACAACCTACACTGGAAAGAGGATTCTCATTGCTACCGGTTCTTCACCTGCCGTACCACCCATTCCCGGACTAAAAGAAGGAATCGAGTCGGGTTTTGTTATGACTAATAGGGAAGCACTAAATATAGTTGAAGCTCCCGAGAAATTGGTGGTAATTGGTGGTGGTGTAATAGGCCTTGAGATGGCATCCTATTATAACAGCATAGGTGCCGATGTAACCGTAGTTGAAATGCTCGACCATATTGGCGGTGAAAATGATATTGAACTGCTTCAGATATTACAAAGAAATTATGAGAAAAAAGGCATTAAGTTTCATCTAAGCTCCAAGGTTACGGAGATTGGTAAGGCTGAAGTAGTTTTTGAAAAAGAAGGCCAAATTCAAAAGGCTTCGGCCGATAAGGTTTTATTGTCCATTGGACGCAGACCGAATATATCGGGAATCGGCCTGGAAAATATCAATATTTTAATCGAGCGGGGAGCCGTAGTAACCAACGAAAAGATGAAAACCAATCAGCCCGAAGTATATGCCGCAGGGGATGTAAACGGGAAATCCATGCTTGCTCATACTGCATACAGGGAAGCTGAGGTAGCAGTAAATAACATGCTGGGCAAAAGAGATATTATGCGGTACAGTGCAATTGCTTCGGTTATATACACCAACCCGGAATTGGCATCAGCAGGTGAGACCGAAGCTACAGCCAAGTCCAAGGGAATGGATGTCGATGTCATAAAGCTTTCCATGCGTTTCTCGGGCCGGTATCTGGCCGAAAATGAAGGCGGAGATGGAATAGTCAAGCTTATTGTTGACAAAAAGAATAAAACTATTGTCGGGGCACAGGTTCTGGCTAATTATTCATCAGAGTTTATAGTGGCTTGCAGTACGTTTATTGAGCTTGGTCTTACCATTGATGAAATAAAGAAAATTGTATTTCCTCATCCTACTGTGAGCGAGATTATCAGAGAAGCTATTTTTCAATATTGAATCAAGTTAGGAGTGTGATTTTAAATGTCGAAACAATTAACCATAACACCTGAAGAAATGCGTAAGCCCGGAAACCTGTCGTTCCGGGATATCCCTGTAAACAGTTATCAGAAGTCTGTGAAGGATGAGCTAGGAAGTTTTACAACTGAAGAATTCATTAATATATATAGGGA
>CAYMLJ010000181.1:0-1959 GCA_964391395.1 uncultured Ruminiclostridium sp.
GAGCGCTTGTTCGAGTTAATTGATTATGTCAATAACCAAGCTTCATTCAGGGTACAGACAGGAGTTCTGAACGATGTTTTAAACGATGCGGTTGCTATGGTTCAGCCTCCATCTGATAAAGGTAAGCGCCTGAAAATTTATTATATGACACAAGTGGGGATTAAGCCGCCCAGTTTTGTTGTTTTTGTTAATAGTGCCGATTTAATGCATTATTCTTATTCAAGATATTTGCAAAACACCTTGCGTAACAATTTCGGTTTCGAAGGCACGCCTATCCGTTTTACTATTAAGGAAAAGGGTGACAAATAAATGCCTGAAATAATTGTAATAGTATTTTCATCGATTCTCGGCTATTTATTAGGTAGCGTGAATACCTCGATTATTATAGGGAAAATTGTATATAAGACAGATGTTAGAGAGCATGGAAGTGGTAATGCGGGAGCAACCAATGTATTAAGAACATTTGGTAAGGCAGCCGCCATCGCAGTAGTAGCGGGGGATTTTCTAAAGGGAGTATTAGCCTGTCTTATCGGGCGCTATGTCTTTGGTGAGGTTAATACGGGAAGCGGTATATTTCTCGGCGAATATTTTGCAGGATTTTTTGCGGTAATCGGGCATAATTGGCCTGCATATTTTAGCTTTAAAGGCGGAAAAGGAGTAATGACATCCTTTGCGGTGATTCTTATGTTCTCGCCGATGGCGGCATTAATATGCCTTGGGGCATTTATTGTTATTGTTGCTATCACGCGCTATGTTTCTTTAGGCTCAATACTAAGTGCAGTATTGTTTTTGATTTTAGCATTCATTTTAAATGAACCGTTACCTATGCTGTTGATTGGAGCGGCAATGGTAGCTTTGATTATAATAAGGCATAGTGCAAATATAAAAAGGCTTATTGCCGGAAAAGAAAAGAAATTAAGCTTTAAAAAAACTGAGGAGAGATAATTAGAATGTCAGTAGTATCAATAATAGGAGCAGGCAGTTGGGGGACAAGCCTGTCTATTCTTTTGGAAAAAAACGGGCATGATGTCCGTGTATGGTCATTATTTCAAGATGAAGTGGATATGCTTAATAATGAAAGGGAGCACAAAAAGAATCTTCCCGGAACTAAAATTCCCGAGACGATTAGGTTTACCACTGATATTAAGGAATGCCTTAAAGGACATGAATACATTGTTCTAGTAGTGCCGTCACAGGCCGTCAGGGAAACCAGCAGATTACTTGCACCCTATGTGAATAAAGGCGACATTGTGATAATCTGTTCAAAAGGTCTCGAAGAAACAACAGGTATGAGGCTAAGCGAGGTTATGCTGAGCGAAATACCAAATGCTCAGCCCGTTGCTCTATATGGACCCAGTCACGCAGAAGAGGTAGCCGCAGGAATTCCTACAACGGTTGTAGCGGCATCCCCTGATCGTGAAGCAGCCATACAGGTTCAGGATCTTTTTATGTCGCCAGCTTTTCGTGTTTATACAAGCTCAGATTTGATCGGTGCCGAAATAGGATCAGCGCTGAAGAATATTATTGCCTTATGTGCAGGAATTTGTGATGGTCTAGGTTATGGTGATAACAGTAAGGCCGCACTTATGACCCGAGGAATTACCGAAATAGCACGTTTAGGCAAAGCCATGGGAGCAAGTTCAAAAACCTTTGCAGGCCTTACCGGTATTGGCGATTTAATTGTTACATGCACAAGCAATCATAGCCGGAATTTACGGACAGGGAGATTGATAGGTAAAGGTTATACTGTGCAAAAAGCTCAGGAAGAAGTTAAAATGGTGGTTGAAGGGATATCTGCAACCCGTGCCGCAAAAGAGCTTGCAGATAAGTATAAGGTTAGTATGCCCATAATTCAGGAGGCATATAAAATTTTGTTTAAAGGAAAGAAATGCAAAAAGGCTGTACATGACCTTATGACCAGAAGCCGCAAACACGAAACCGAAGACACCGGTTGGTGAG
>CAYMLJ010000181.1:2059-3933 GCA_964391395.1 uncultured Ruminiclostridium sp.
AACTCAAATACTAGGAGAAAAATAATATGTTCACAACTTTAGAGCAAATAAAATTTAAGGCAAAGGCATTATCTATTTTTCGGAAATTATTAGATGACCGGGTTATGCAAGCCTTTATGAAAATGTTAGATGAAAATAAAAGTGATACTGCTGCGAAAATCGATGAGTATGCTAATTTCATATATTTATTGTTTCAATCAAGTGAAAATTTTACTGAATATGTTTGGCAGCGAATAGTATTTGATGAAAACATATACATCCGCAAATGTTCAAAAAAAGAGGCCATTTCGCCTATGCTGCAACAGTCGGTTAAACACGAACTGAAAACATTGCAGGCAATCTCGCAAATAACCTCCCAGGATATAAAAAAAGAAATCAATTATGATATATTTTTACCTGATTGGGCTACAAAACCCGAATATGACTTTGTTAAAATGTATGAAGAACGAATTAACAATTTGTTTGCATTAGGGTATGGTATTTATGCAAATCATACAGTGTTTACATATAGCAAAGGAGAAATTGTGCCGGTAAAATATCCTGACCGTGTTCGTCTTTCAAATCTTACAGGATATGAACGGGAACGGAAAAAAATAATGGACAACACCATTGCCTTTATAGAAGGTAAACCGGCTGCTAACACTCTCTTATATGGCGATGCCGGAACAGGGAAATCTTCGACAGTGAAAGCGGTTGTAAATGAATTCGCAGACCGGGGTTTAAGGATGGTGGAGGTCAGAAAAGCCGATTTGCTTAGAATACCGGATTTAATTGAGCAGCTTGCCGATAATCCATTAAAATTTATTTTATTCATCGATGATCTGTCCTTTTCAAAGCATAATGAAGCCATTGGCGCATTGAAAGCCCTATTGGAAGGAACGGTTTCGGCCAGGACCTCTAATGTAATCATTTATACTACCAGTAACCGCAGACATTTGATTAACGAAAGATTTGAAGATCGCCAAGGAACCGATATTCATTTAAATGAAACAATTCAAGAGCAAACATCTTTGTCAGATCGTTTCGGACTCTCAATCCTGTTTTCTAAACCTGCTAAAGATGAATATTTGCAGATTGTACATTATCTCATAAAACAGTATGAAGTCAAAGAGCCGGAAAATATTGACTTGCTTGCCGAGCGCTACGCTGTAGAACGTGGCGGACGCTCGGGCAGAACAGCACGCCAGTTTGTAGAAAGCTTGAAGAGTTCCAATGAAAACGGGACTGAGGATTGACTACTTATTGATATAATAGGCAATAAGGCAGGTAATGTCACAGCTTAGCCCGCCATTCGGTATCCTTAAAGCCAACCAGCACAAAATTTTCTCCTACAAGAATCGGACGCTTGACTAGCATTCCATCGGTAGCAAGCAGAGAAAGCTGTTCGTCCTCGGTCATAGACGATAGTTTTTTCGACAGCTCAAGCGCCCTGTATTGTAAGCCACTGGTATTAAAAAAGTGCTTTAGCGGCAGACCGCTTTTTGCATACCAAACCCGTAACTCGGACTCAGTAGGATTTTCGGCTTTGATGTCACGGAAATCGTAATCCGCACCCTTGGTGTCGAGGAACGCGCGTGCCTTCCGGCAGGTGGTGCATTTGGGATAGCAAACAAATAGCATGATAATTCCTCCGTTGTCGGTGATGAGGGTTTTGTGTATGGCGATAAATCGAGTGCTCCAAGCGCTTCCTCACCACCCGATGACATTTTCTGCTCTGAGTATAGCACAAAACCAAAGCCAATGGGTTTCACTTTGTCATACTCTCATGTTTATTTTGCACGGCAGACGATAATGAAAATCAAATCAGCCACAAGCATCGACATCCAGTGTAATGCAACTTTCTTGATATTCGCGAGCCCATATTAAGAATAATG
>CAYMLJ010000182.1:0-3910 GCA_964391395.1 uncultured Ruminiclostridium sp.
GAGTGTCACCTTGCCAAGGTGAAAGTCGCGAGTCCGAATCTCGTATCCCGCTCCACAAAAGAACCGCAGAGGTATTATATCGGAAGATGTATCAACTGCGGTTTTTAAATATCGGCGCCATAGCCAAGTGGTAAGGCAGAGGTCTGCAAAACCTTTATCCCCCGGTTCAAATCCGGGTGGCGCCTCCAAAATAAAATCCCTGAATCGCTTAAATAAAGCGGTTCAGGGATTATTGTATTTTGTACATATTAATTTTCACTGTAATGCTTTGCAACAACAGTAAATCCGAACTTTATCAACGAATCTATAATAAGCTTTCGTATCATGGCGGTGTTCAAATGCTGATGAGTATCACTCGATTCAATGAACGCCATAACTTCTTTAATAACCAAATTAATATCCGAGCTCGACATAGGTGCCTTTGCATCATCAGATGCATTTCCAACAGACAGACGCATTTTTTCGATATCAAAATCCTGAATTCGTCCGTCCTTTTTGATTACGGTCATAATAACACCTCCTAATTTTTATTTGCCCCCAAATTAGCAGGTGTAAACTAAATTTATGCCAATATTATTTAATTTGCTCCTCTGTGCCATCTTTAGAGGCAAGTAAACCGAGATACGCTTCCACAACCTTCGGATCAGAACGAAGGTTTAAAAATGCAATTTGTTTCCTTCAAGGATACGTGTTGTTGGATCAAATGTTGATAAGGGTGCAATTGATGCCTACCTTAAAGCTAACTTTCCAGGTTAATGATAAATAAATATTAATCTGGGAGGGTTTTTTATTGCAAGACAAAGAAATAAGAAAGAATTTTTTCTTAATATTAGGAAGAAAATTCCACGAATCACCTGTTCCTTTATTCTTTCCCAAATGCAAACAGTAAGCATATTATTTAAGCTCAGCACAGACTATCTTCCAATTCTTCAAGCTGTCTTTTTAAATCTTTGATTTGTTTTATTTTATCCTGCTTTGATTCACAGGCCTGTATTTGTGCCGCAATAATAAGAATCAATCCTCCGACACCAACAATAAAATTACCTATTACATTAAGTTGGTCTACACTCTTTCCTTTTGATATGGCAATAGCAAGTAAATTAGCCAAAAATGAAAGCTGTTCCGCACTTTTTACACAACTTAGGGAACTTAAAGCTTCCGCGCATTGATTGATGGTTTCTTCCTCAAGCATGAAATTATCCCTCGGTATGCATACATGTAATATCTTATTCTAATTCGCCATCTTTGCCACATAATTTAATAGGCTGGATGCTGCTAATTGCTAAATTGATCTCGTTAAGCCAAAATAATAACAAAAGCCCACCATTTGGTGAGCTTTAGCTTTAAATCTTTGAATCACGAATCCTCAAAAATCCTTAATCTCAGGTAATTTTCTTTAACAAAATCAAATTTAACAATCTTTTGCAGTGCCTTTTCCATAGATTTTTCGAGAGCCTCATGGGTCAGAAGAACGATAGGGACATAATTATCCTTTTCGTGACTTTCTAATTGAACCATAGAGGATATGGAAATATTATTTTCAGCCAGAACCCCGGAAATCATAGACAGTACACCTGGGATATCCTTGGTCATAAAGCGCAGATAGAAGCGATTTTTTACATCCTCAATGGGTATAAATCGAACTTTTTGGGTTAGGCTTATGGCTCTATTGCCATACCTTTCATCTTCTTGGAGGAATAGATCCTTGGAAAGATCTACAATATCACTAACTATTGCACTGGCTGTAGGTCGCTCACCGGCTCCGGGGCCGTAGAACATAGTGTTACCTACAAAGTCACCTTTCACGAATATAGCGTTAAGTTCATTGCTTACAGCCGCCAATAAATGAGAGTTATCAATTAATGTAGGGTGAACGCGCAAATCCACTCCGTCTTGGGACATCTTATAAATTGCTAATAACTTGATGGTCATTCCAAAAGACTGAGCAAAGCCTATATCCAGTTTAGTAATTCCATTAATCCCTTCAACATATATCTTGTCAAACGGAATAAACGAATTTGATGCAATAGAACCCAATATAGTAAGCTTGTGTGCAGCATCCCCGCCGTTTATATCAAGGGTGGGATTGGCTTCAGCAAATCCTTTTTCTTGTGCGCCTTTCAAAGCATCGGCAAATTCCAGACCCTGCTGGTGCATTTTTGTCAGGATGTAGTTGGTTGTTCCGTTAAGAATACCGTATATATTTTCAAATCTGTTTGCAACAAGTCCCTCGCGGAGTCCTTTAATAATTGGGATTCCTCCTCCGACACTAGCTTCAAACAAAAAATCCACACCATTCTCCTGCGCGATTTTATACAGCTCCATGCCCTTTGTGGCAACTAAAGCTTTGTTAGCTGTCACAACATGCTTCCGGTTTCTTAAGGCCTTGCTTATAAAACTGAATGCAGGCTCATATCCCCCTATAGTTTCAACAACTATATTGATTTCGGGGTCTTCTAAGAGGTCCTCTATGTCTGTTGTGCAGTTTATCTGTGAGAGATCCAGACCCCGATCTTTATTCCAATCTAATTCCACGATAGTTCTCAGATTAAAGTTCAGAGCACAGCGGGTTTTTAATAATTCATTCTGCTCCAGAAGAATACGTGCAACCCCTGTTCCCACTGTTCCCAATCCAATGATTCCGATATTTACTTGACGATTATCCATATATTTAATACTCCTTTGTTAATAAACTACAAATATAAAGTAAGCTCTCGCATCTGAACTTAAAAACATATTGTTATAATGGCTATTATATATATAAATACCTTTCAATTCAATAAAAAAACGAGTACATCGGAGGAACATTACTCAGAATAAGGATAGCTTTTGGGAATTATCCGGGGATTATACAAATGCATTTTGAAAACTATTTGATTAAACACACCTATTAACGGATAAAAAGATAGTTAAAGCTATTTGGGGAGGTATGAATTTATATGATTAAAGAGGAAACAAATAAAAACCTTTCCGCTATCATGGTGATTTTCGGTGGGACGGGCGATTTAACACATAGAAAACTTATGCCGGCTCTATACAATCTCGTATATGACAAGCTTTTACCTGAAAATTTTGCGGTGGTATCCATAGGAAGAAAAAACAAATCAAGCGAGCAGTACAGAGATGAAGTATTTGAGTCGCTGAATAAGTATTCGAGAAATGAAATTGACCGGGACTATTGGGCGAGATTAAGAGATTTAATTTATTATTTGCAATTTGACTTTACTGATCAGGAAGGCTATGAAAAGTTAAAGGACTATTTAAAAGAGGTAGATGAGAAATATAAAACAGGCGGAAACAGGGTTTTCTATTTAGCTGTAGCACCGGAACATTTTGAATTGGTTGTCCAAGGACTCTCTGATCACAATTTAGCTCACCAGAACGGTGCGTGGACAAGATTGGTGATAGAAAAACCTTTTGGAAAGGATTTGAAAACTGCAATAAGGCTCAATAATAAGCTTAACGAGGTGTTTGATGAGAGCAGCATTTATAGAATAGATCATTATCTTGGTAAGGAAATGATACAAAATATTATGGTGCTGAGATTTTGCAATACTGTTTTTGAATCTCTATGGAGTAATAAATACATTGATAATGTACAGATATCCCTGAATGAAAAAAATGGAGTGGGGACCAGGGGCGGATATTATGAAAACTCGGGAGCAATGAGGGATATGGTCCAGAATCATATTCTTCAGATTCTATCCATGGTTGCTATGGAGCCACCTATTAACCTGAAGACCGAATCAATACGTACTGAAAAGCTGAAGGTAATTCAAGCCATAGAGGACTTTACTGATGAAAAGCTAAGAAATAATGTAGTTTTCGGTCAGTACGGAAAGGGTGTAATAGAAGGCCAGCCTGTGGCCTCTTACCGAGAAGAGAGTAATATTCCGTTTAAGTCTACTAC
>CAYMLJ010000183.1:0-3908 GCA_964391395.1 uncultured Ruminiclostridium sp.
CGATGGATGGCAAGTTAACACCGTTAAATGTATTATTCTTAACCATGGTATAGTGCGCCATGTCAGAGAATACCAGCTTATCACCCGGTTTTAAGGGTTGATTAAAGGAATAGTCCCCGATAATATCTCCGGCAAGGCAGGTTGGGCCGCCGAGCCGATAAGTGTATTCATATTCATTGGGCATTCCTGCGTCTATAATATTTGGTCTATATGGCATCTCTAAAACATCGGGCATATGGCATGCCGCAGATGTATCCAAAATAGCAATATCCATGCCGTTATTAACTATATCCAGTACTTTTGAAACTAAATAACCCGTATTAAGAGCAACAGCCTCTCCGGGCTCTAAATAAACGTCTACACTGTATTTGTTCTTAAAGAACATTATGGATTTGACTAAGGTTTCAATATCATAATCATCCCTGGTTATGTGATGGCCACCACCCATGTTAATCCATTTCATTCTGCTTATATAGGGCCCGAATTTTTCATCCACAATCTTAACAGTGCGTTCCAAAGTGTCTGAATCTTGTTCACACATAGTATGGAAATGGAGGCCCTGTATACCTTCCAGCTCTTCCGGCTTGAAGTTTTTAAGAGTTACTCCTAATCTTGAATTCTGATAACAGGGATCGTATATAGGTGTCTCAATTTCGGAGTACTCAGGATTTATCCGTATGCCGCATTCGATATATTTACCGCTGGCTAAAACCCTGCCATTGTATTTATTCCATTGTGAAAACGAATTGAAAACAATGTGATCGCAATATTTGAGAATCTTATTAAACTCTTCTTCTACAAAAGCAGGAGAATAAATATGTACTTCCTTTCCCATTTCCTCGTATCCAAGTCTTGCCTCAAATAATGAGCTGGCGGTAATGCCTTTTAAATAGCGGCATACAAGCGGAAAAACTGAGAACATTGAGAAGCCCTTTAAGGCAAGGAGGATACTGCAGCCTGTACGTTCCTGTACAGAATGCAGTATCTTAAGATTTTTTTCAAGTAGTCTCTCATCTACAATATAGCAAGGTGTCGGGCATTGTGAAAAATCTATGTTCATGTTTTACCTCAATCTAATAGTATGGGATCAAAGCTTTCCTTCCATGGTAAGCCATATTTATTCAACGCATCCATAAAGGGATCGGGATCAAATTCTTCGACATTATATACCCCGGGCTTTCTCCAGAGACCCTTCAGTATCATCATTGCGCCAATCATAGCAGGAACACCGGTTGTATAAGAAATAGCCTGAGAGCCCACCTCTCTGTAACACTCCTCATGATCGCAGACATTGTAAACATAATATGTTCGTGGTTTCCCATCTTTTGTTCCCTGAATGATGCAACCAATGTTTGTCTTTCCCTTGGTCCTCGGTCCTAAAGACGCCGGATCGGGTAGCACTGCCTTTAAAAATTGTATGGGTTGAATCATTTTACCTTCAAATTCGATTGGCTCTATTGATGTCATTCCGACATTTTGAAGTACATTCAAATGATTCAAATAATTATCCGAGAAGGTCATCCAAAACCTGATTTTCTTTACCCCTTTGATATTAATAGCCAATGATTCCAGTTCTTCATGGTATAAAAGATATATGTTCTTAGGCCCTATTTCGGGGAAATCATAGGACTTTTTTATTTCTAACGGATTGGTTTCAATCCATTCCCCTTCTTTAAAATACCTTCCCTTTGCTGTTATCTCACGGATATTTATTTCGGGATTAAAATTTGTAGCAAAAGGATAACCGTGGTCTCCCGCATTGGCATCCAAAATATCTATAGTATGGATTTCATCGAAATAGTGCTTCTGTGCATAGGCACAGAAAACCCCTGTAACACCGGGATCAAAACCGCTGCCCAAAAGACCGGTTATTCCTGCCTTTTCAAACTTCTCTCTATATGCCCATTGCCATTTATACTCAAACTTCGGAATTTCGGGTGGTTCATAGTTTGCCGTATCCACATAATGTACACCTGTTGCAAGGCAGGCATCCATAATGGTCAAGTCCTGGTAAGGCAAAGCCACATTAATAACCACATTGGGTTTGAATCTATTTATAAGCTCTATAACTTGATTTGTATCATCAGCATCTACCTGAGCAGTCTGAATTTTTGTTTTGCCCCCGTCTAATTTACGTTTGAGGACATCACATTTCTCAAGAGTTCTGCTGGCAATCATAATTTCCTCAAACACATCCGGATTCTGGCAACACTTGTGAACAACAACACTTGCAACTCCGCCTGCTCCGATTATTAAAGCTTTTCCCATTAATACTTACCTCCCCACATATATTGATGTTATGTTAGAACGATTATACAAAAAACCTGTTAAAGAATCAAATGATTTGTATAAGCCCAATGCTTAAAATATAGTTACCATTCTTATATATAATTATTAAGATTGCAGCAGAAAAACAGAAATGATAACATGAAATACAAGGAAGTGGTTCTTATGAAAACAATGATTTGGGCCCATCGTGGTGCATCAGCCTATGCACCTGAAAATTCCATGGAGGCCTTTATGATGGCGCAGAATATGGGTGCTGACGGTATAGAGCTAGATATCCATCTTTCTAGGGACGGACACTTGGTTGTCGCTCATGATGAGACCGTTGATCGTTGCTCCGATGGCAAAGGATTAATAAACGATAAATCCTTATCACAGCTGTTAGAGCTGGATTTTTCCAACGGCAAAGAAAATTATTTAAATACCCGTATTCCAACATTAGAACAGGTTTTGGAATTTATTAAGTCTACAAATTTGATTTTGAATATTGAAATAAAGAACACAATTATACTTTATGAGGGTATTGAGGAAAAAGCCATCAACCTTGTTTCAAAGATGGGCTTAGACAATAGAGTAATTTATTCCTCATTTAATCATTATAGCTTGACAATAGTTAAGAAGCTTAAACCTTCGGCTCATATAGGCCTTTTGTACAGCGAAGCCATGATCGATCCATGTATTTATGCTAAGCACGTAGGAGCCGAGGCTATACACCCGTACTTTAGAACTCTTATGGTACCGGATACTATAGAAAACTGTAAAAAGCACGGTGTTAAAATACATCCTTGGACTGTTGATAAACAGGATGATATAAATTGGTTGCTGAAAGAAAATGTTGATGCCATTATAACCAATCGTCCCGATTATGCTGTATCACTCAGAAATGCTTTTATCGAGTAATGTATAGATTTACCGGTTAGTTAATCGTATTATAGAATTCTATTAGGTACGAAAAATCCGATGCACAAAGGCTCTCAATAATACCTGTATTTATAGAGGTATTATCACCTAAACTTATTACCACTCTTGATAAAACAATAATCTCGAGATATGCCGGATTAGCTTGAACTCTCGGGTCTTGAAGCGGCAGAATCTCGTCAGCTGCCGTCGCAAGACGCATGATTCCATCCTTGACAATGTCTCCGTCTTCATCAACAATTCCCTTGGGAAGAGTAAACTCATATGTTGAATAACCCGATGATAACCCCGGATTCTGATTATATGTCTCTTTTTCTTGTTCTTTTGCTGATATTTCTGATCCTTCTGTGTAATCGGTATTAATAGAATTATAAAATTCTAGGAGGTATGCAAAATCAGAAGAGAGAAGATTTTCGATAATTCCCGGATTTATATCAGGAATAGTACCTAAATCAGTCACAACTCTGGAAAGTAATACTACAATTTCGTAAGCAGGATTTGATTGCACTGCCGGATGTTGCATGGCCAATTTTTCATCTTGGTCTGTGGCCAAACGCATTTTTCCCGAATTGTGGATGTTCCCTTCATCATCGATATAGCCTTTAGGTAAAACGAAATCAAATTCCTTCACCGCAGGCTTATTAGACTCTGAATACTCCGTTTAAATAGTGCATGCTTTTCGCTTTTTTAGTGCACCCATTTCC
>CAYMLJ010000184.1:0-3807 GCA_964391395.1 uncultured Ruminiclostridium sp.
GTTTATTTCAGATTTTGAAGTATAGATGTCTTGTTTTTTGGTTATAATTAATGAATATTATTTATAACGAAAAGAGGCGAGCTTATGAAACGGCCAGATATTTTGGAACAAGTAAAAGCACGAATACAAAGCGCGAAAGACGGTTCAGTATTTATCCCTTCCGACTTTTTTGACATTGCAGAAGCCGTTAAAATAAATATGTGCCTTAACCGGCTTGAGGAAACCGGAGAACTGCAGCGCGTGATGCGTGGCATTTATGCCAAGCCTCGATATAGTGTGTTGTTGAACAAGAACGTTCCTCCACGCTCCGATGACATCGCAAAGGCGATAGCTCGAAATTACGGTTGGACTATTGTTCCATGCGGCGACACTGCGCTGAACATGCTGGGTCTATCTACGCAGGTACCTGCCGCCTGGCTCTACATTAGCGACGGACCGTATAAGTCCTACAAAGCAGATGGAATGACTCTAAAATTTAAACACACAGACAATAAAAATGAGATTATTAATATATCATATAAAACTGCGCTTGTCGTTCAGGCGCTGAAAGCGTTGGGCAAGGGAAATGTGACAGATAAGGAACTCCAAAGTATCTCAAAATTAATGTCTGATAATGAAAAGACTCAGATGCTTATGGAAGCGAAGCGAGTCACTGCCTGGGTTTATGAACTCATACGCAAAATTTGCAAATAGGATATATAGCGCCTACGGCGTGAATTTCCTATAAAGCATCCAAAAAGGAGGGCAGCTATGAATAGAATCGCTAAGCTTGACCGCCGAGAACGCGAGGAACTGTTCCTCGCAACAGCTCACGACATCAAATTACCGGAGGCAATGGCAGAAAAGGATTTTTGGGTTTGCTGGACGATTGGCTATCTATTCCACCAATGTCCATGGGCAAAACATATAGCTTTCAAGGGGGGAACCAGCTTATCAAAATGTTTCGGACTGATTGAGCGGTTTTCTGAGGACATAGACCTGATCCTTGATTGGCGAGTTCTCTGATATTCCGCCTCAGATCCATGGGCGGAACGCAGTAAAACCAAGCAAGATAAATTAAATAAAGAGATGAATGCAAGAACCTGCAACTTCCTTCGGGATGCGTTTCTGCCACGGCTTAAGGAAGACTTCGCACAGCTGCTGCCAGAGCCGTTTAAGCTCTTTATAAACGATGACGAGCCTCAAACCGTATGCTTTGCGTATCCGAGAATTTTTGACGATAGCGCAATTGTTAGCGTTGTGCGTATGGAAATTGGAGCTTTGGCGGCATGGACACCTACACAGACTGTCACTATTACCTCTTATGCAGTTGAACGATATCCTCAAGTCTTTAAAACCACGTCTACCAGCGTCCTGACCGTCATGGCAGAACGTACTTTTTGGGAAAAGGTGACTATACTTCATAAAGAAGCTTTTCGCACTAATGGAAGATTTCCCAGCCGATACTCACGGCATTATTACGACTTATACTGCATGGATAAATCCCACATTAAAGAGCGGGCTTATGCTGATTTACTTCACCAACGATAATAATATGACAGGAGTTATAACGGATGCCAAAGTTAGTCTATAACTCCTGTCCTATTCACTCGATTGGAATGCATTATGCTTAATTTTAGAAAAATTTTTAAAGAACGAATATTCAAATTCTGAATTTACGAATAATTACCAATCAACATATGTTGTACGATTAGTCGGCTGTGAGCTTTTTGCTTTCTCAATTTCAGCAAGTTTTTTCGTTCTCGGCCTCTCAGCTAATCTATAGAAAGCGTTATTAAGGATTATGGTTATCCTTTCTGACAACCCGATAGCTTATAGGTTCAAAGTCATATTCAGAAAACAATTTCTCTACAGGAATAATGTTTCTTCCACGTTTTTTTGGGCTGTCAATGTAATAAACGCGGTGAATCTCATAACGTTCTCCATTATCAAGACATTCTTGGGCTCTTTTTAGTGGAGAACAATCGACAGGTACTGGGAGATGGCTCCCGAGGAGTACCAGGAACTTTCTAAGTACAACCACAAGCATGTTCTAGATGAGCACGAAATCGTCATCGTCAGCTGGCTAGAAAAGTTCCCGGATCTTTCTGCAGCACAAATTCAGGACAGGCTACTGGAGCACTACCAAGAAAGATACTCAGATCGTACCGTCCGGCGCTACACAAACCACATTCGAACGCTTTATCCAAGATAAACACTCCAATCTGTTAATTTGTTAGTACCATACTCTTGTGTAAGATATTCTTTAATGGCTTGAATACTTATGAAATCTCGGGAAGTGCCTTCTGTATCTATAAAATTTGTAGCACCTTTATATTCATGTTTCCTTATTCGGAATGTTAAGGTTTTATTTATTTTCTTATCATCAGGGTCTAGAAATTTATACTCCATAGTCGCATTAAAAATGGGAATATACCGATGTCTTTCAAGTTCTACTCCATCATTTTGGATTATAACTAATGTATTGTCCTAAAATCCGAACACAGCCACTTGACTTTTAGACACCATGATTTTGAATTCATGAATAATTATTATTCGGAGGCAGAACATGGTTAAGAAAAAAAGCACCTATTGAGCCATTTTACATTTGAAAAAATCGACCACTAAACTCATAAACGTGGCCATATTTACACGAACGGGTAAAAAGTGTAAAATGGTATTGCCTAATTTTACTTGGACAGAAAAATTAAATACATACGAGACATCAATACCAACAGTCTGAGCCACTTAGTCAAATTGATTTGGGCATAGCCATAGTTTAGGGGGGACCATATGCCTTTTTCCATCGTCCGTCAGGACATCACAAAAATGAAAGTTGACGCAATTGTCAACGCCGCAAACACCGATCTGCAAATGGGCGGTGGGGTTTGCGGAGCTATATTCAAAGCAGCGGGAGCGGCACAGCTTCAAGCTGCCTGTGATAGACTTGCCCCGATAAAGACGGGTGAGGCTGTCATTACACCGGGATTCGGTCTGCCTGCTAAGTTCGTCATCCATGCAGCGGGTCCCGTCTATCGGCAATGGAATAAGGAGCAAAACGAGCAGCATCTCCGTGCCGCTTATACGAACTCGCTGAAAAGGGCCGTTGAAAATGATTGTGAAACCTTAGCGTTTCCGTTGATTTCAAGCGGGATTTATGGCTATCCAAAAGACGAAGCTCTGCAAGTAGCGACTTCTGCTATTCAGGCTTTCCTCGTAGTTTATGATGTTGATGTGACCCTTGTGGTGTATGACAAGGCAGCATTCTCCATCAGCCGTGAACTGCTAGGAGCAGTCGAAAGTTACATTGATGAGCATTACGTTGAAACACACGAAATTAGGAGAAGACAACTGCTTGATGTGGAGCGGGATGCCATATATGAAGCTGAAAAGGCTGTTGCGGAATACAATGATCCTATTTTTGAAGAGATGTTCGCTCCATCTGTCGGTGCACCTGCCCCACTTGATGATTTGGTTGGAAATCTTGATGAACCGTTCTCGGCGACACTCCTGCGGCTAATTGACGCCAAGGAAAAGACAGACGTGGAAGTTTACAAACGTGCCAATCTTGACCGCAAATTATTCTCCAAGATTAGAAGCAACAAAGGCTATATGCCAAGTAAGCGTACTGCAATTGCCCTCGCTATAGCACTGGAATTAACACTCGACGAAACTGACGACCTTTTGGAGCGGGCTGGCTATGCACTGTCACACAGCCAGAAATTTGACGTGATTGTCGAGTACTTCATCGTCAGCGGAAACTACGACATTTTCGAGATTAACGAGGTGTTGTTTAAATACGACCAACCGTTGTTGGGAGGGTGAGAA
>CAYMLJ010000185.1:0-3807 GCA_964391395.1 uncultured Ruminiclostridium sp.
CGTATCCGTCGTGCCGGTGAAAAAATAAAAGAAGAAGCAGGATTATCAGCTCAAAACCTTGATATTGGCTTCCGTGTTTTTAAGCTGGATTCAACCAATATGAAAGACGTATATTACAGTGCCTCTAAATATGATCAGGCAATGTTGGATGATTTGACAAGCAATATAAAAGAAGATAGAACAGAGCTTGATTTACTGTTTGGATGTTTATTGGAATGGGGCCTTCCCCTATCCATGCCCTATACCAGCGAACAAATCAGCGGTGTCACCATTCATACATATAATGATGGTGATCTTATTGCTTGTTTTGCAGAGAAAGTTCCGGAAAATGTAGTCAATGAAATTGCCAAGCGCCAGCCACTTCGTGCAGTTTTCCGTGACAGTAGCTTTGCCAGCTCTCCTGAGAAAATAAATGTAGAGGAAATCTTCAAGCTTAATGCTCCCAATACGAGCATTAAAGTATTGTAGGGGGAAGAGAATATGGCAAAGAAAAAGAAAAATGAAATTACCATCCGTAGTTCAGCAGCTGAGTATTTGACTTTTGTCGCCTCAACAGGCGATAGTCAAGATGGAGTTGAAATTAGGTACGAGGATGAAAATATATGGCTGACACAAAAAATCATGGCGACGCTGTATGATGTGTCGGTTTCAGCTATTAATCAGCATATTAAAAAGATTTTTGATGACAGTGAGTTAGACCCAAATTCAGTTATTAAGAAATACTTAATAACTGCTTCTGACGGTAAGCAATACCACACCAATCATTACAGTATACAGAGCAAGCAAAGAGGGCAGGTGACAACAAATGAAGCTACAATTCAAACATCAAAAGTTTCAGGCTGACGCTGCAAAAGCAGTCTGTGATGTATTTACGGGACAACCATATTTAACTCCCACCTATATGGTTGATAGGGGAGCCTCGCAGAGTGGACAGGTTAGCTTAACCGAAGAGCAAGATTTCACAGGCTGGAATAACCAAAAAATTATTCCTGCACTTAACGATAATATTATTCTCGAAAACCTCAATAAAATCCAACGCACATACCAGATTGAGCCATCTAAAAAGCTGGAAGGCCATTATAACTTAACCATAGAAATGGAAACCGGTGTCGGAAAAACCTATACTTATATAAAAACTATGTATGAACTAAACAAAAGATACGGTTGGAGTAAGTTTATAGTGGTTGTTCCCAGCGTTGCTATTCGTGAGGGTGTATATAAATCATTTCAGATTACCCAAGAGCACTTTGCTGAGGAGTATAGCAAGAAGATAAGATATTTTATATATAATTCCGCACAGCTGACTGAGATAGATCGCTTTGCTTCTGACAGCTCAATTAATGTAATGATAATAAACTCTCAAGCTTTCAATGCAAAGGGTAAGGATGCCAGGCGTATATATATGAAACTGGATGAGTTTCGGAGTCGCCGCCCCATTGATATTATTGCAAAAACAAATCCCATTCTTATTATTGACGAACCTCAGTCTGTTGAAGGTGCTGCAACAAAGGAAAGGTTGAAGGAGTTTAATCCTCTTATTACCCTGCGCTATTCTGCAACCCACAAGAAGGATAGTGTCTATAACATGGTTTACCGCTTGGATGCAATGGAGGCCTACAACAAAAAGCTAGTAAAGAAAATCGCTGTTAAGGGAATATCAATTACCGGAAGCACTGCAACCGAAAGCTATGTGTATTTGGAGAGTATTAATCTTTCAAAAGGCAATCCAACGGCCACAATAGAATTTGATTGCAGGGGGAGTAAGGGCGTCCGAAAGTTAGTCCGTACAGTTGGAGAGGGCTACAAGCTATATGAAAATTCCGGTGAGCTGGATGAGTACAAAAAAGGGTTTACTGTCATGCGCATTGACGGAAGAGATTCAAGCATTGAGTTTACTAACGGCATTAAGCTTTTTGCGGGCGATGTCATAGGGGCAGTGAGTGAAGACCAGATTCGAAGGATTCAAATAAGGGAAACAATACTTTCCCATATTCAAAGAGAACGGCAGTTATTCTATAAAGGAATTAAAGTTTTATCATTATTTTTCATTGATGAAGTCGCAAAGTATAAGCAGTATAATGATGCCGGGCAGTCCTTTAACGGTGAATATGCCGATGTTTTTGAAGAAGAATATAATCAGATTGTTGGGAATATGCAGCGAGAGCTTGGAGATGGGGATTATATCAAATACCTCAATACCATTACAGCAGAGGAAACTCATGCAGGATATTTTTCAATAGACAAAAAGAGCCATCGTATGGTAGATAGTAAGCTTGGTGATAAAAAAGAACGCACATCAGATGACACTGATGCTTATGATCTGATTATGAAAAATAAAGAACGGCTTCTTGACCGTAAAGAGCCGGTAAGGTTTATTTTCTCTCATTCAGCACTGCGTGAAGGTTGGGATAATCCCAATGTGTTCCAAATATGCACTTTAAAACAGAGTGGCAGCGAAGTTCGTAAGCGTCAGGAAGTAGGGCGTGGGTTACGTCTTTCTGTTAATCAATCAGGTGAACGTATGGATACTAACTTATTGGGAGAAGACGTTCACAACATAAATGTACTTACCGTTATTGCCAACGAGAGTTATGATGCTTTCGCTAAAGGCCTGCAGTCCGAAATTGCTGAAGCAGTTGCTGATAGGCCGGTTAAGGTGACCATTGATCTATTTAAAAACAAGGTTATTAAAGATATAAATGGCAACGAACAAGTCGTTGACGCTGATATGGCGCAAGCTATTTATGATAGCCTAGTTGAAAATGCCTATATCAGAAAAGGTATACTCACTGATAAATATTATGAGGATAAGAAAAATAATGCTATTAAGGTTGCTGATGAAGTAGCTGATAGTTCAGCAGATGTTATCTCTATCCTTGACTCAATTTACGATAGCCGTACTATGCAGCCTGAAAATGCCAGGGCATATAATGTTGAATTGCGGCTAGATGAATCAAAACTGGCATTAACAGAGTTTAAAAATCTGTGGAAACGAATTAATATTCGTAGTGCATATGCTGTAGATTTTGATACCGATGAGCTTATTAGAAAGTCAATTGCTGCATTAAATAAAGATTTACGTGTTTCAAAGATATATTATAAGATTGAGTCGGGAGAAATGGTCAGTATTGAATCAAAAGAAGCTTTACAGGAAGGCAATGCATTTTCAAAGGAAAATCAGGATTCTTATAAAGCGCAGGTGACTTCAAATTCAAATGTTAAGTACGATTTAATAGGCAAGCTGGTATCCGAAACAAACCTGACAAGGGTAACGGTAGCAAAAATTTTAAAGGGTATTGATAAAAATGTTTTTGACCAGTTCAAGGATAACCCCGAAGATTTTATTATAAAGGCAGGTAACTTGATAAACGAACAGAAGGCAACGGTTATCATTCAGCGTATAACATATAACAAACTTGACGATGTTTATGATACGACTATTTTTACCGAACCATCAATGAAAGGACGCTTGGAGGAAAATGCTATTCCAGCGAAAAAGCATCTTTATGATCATATCCTATATGACAGCCAGAAAGAGCGTGAGTTTGCCGAGGAATTAGATATTAGCAGTAAGGTTGCGGTCTATGTTAAGCTTCCAAGGGGATTCTACATTAGTACTCCTGTTGGTAAGTACAACCCGGACTGGGCAATAGCTTTTTACGAAGGAGAGGTAAAGCATATTTACTTTGTTGCTGAAACAAAAGGTTCATTATCTACTATGGACATCCGTGATATTGAAAAAGCCAAAATACATTGTGCAAGAGAACATTTTAAAGCAATCAGCACTGATAATGTGGTATATGATGT
>CAYMLJ010000186.1:0-3800 GCA_964391395.1 uncultured Ruminiclostridium sp.
CAGGCTATTTGCGCAGAGGAAATATGGCAGGAAGTTACCTATGGACAAGATATTATAAATGATATATATGAGAAATTTAAAGGAAAATATTAGAGTGTGTCATGTGGGATGTCATCCTGAGCGTTTAGAGAAGGATCTTTTCGCGTTAAACAGCTGAGCGGCTGTAGACTGCTGCGATTTAGCGCTCCATCTCCAACATCCTGTTTCTAGTCGCGCCCGCTACGCAATCCATGCTTCGCTTTAAATCGCAGCAGCCACGCCGCTTAATTATGTTTATACAATTAAATATTGAAATTAATATATATTAAAAGTTCTTGCACAGTCTGACTAACACCGTAATCCTTAGCGGAGCGTAGCGGAGTCGAATGATCTTTCGTTTAGCTTAAAGTACTTAGATATGAAAGGAACCGACCATGAAGACTAATATCGTTTTAATAGGGCTAATGGGAGTGGGGAAAACCACAATAGGTAAATCTCTTTCTGCTCTATTAGATATGCCCTTTACAGATTGCGATGAAAATATCGAAAAGAGTTACGGAAATATAAGCGATCTTTTCAATAAAGGCGAAGATTATTTTCGAGACCTTGAAAGTAAAATGGTTTTAAGCATGTCTACACTTGACGGCGTTATCATGTCAACCGGTGGAGGAGTTGTTCTTAGACCGGCAAATATGGAAGCAATGAAAGAAAAAGGGGTTATATTCTATATAAAGCGTTCTGTTGAAGATATTTTAAAAACTGTTGAGACAGACACTCGACCTTTATTAAAAAACAATCCTGAGGCTTTATATAAGATTGCAGAAGAAAGAGAACATCTATACAATAATTATTGTGATTACGTTATCGATGGATCTGATATAAATTCTGCAATTAAAACTATCAAATCAATTTGGACTAAAATATCATAGTCAGGGTTTTCAAACAATATATTTGACACAGGGGACTAATTTCATGGTGACTAAACATTGAAAAAGACAGATATTCTGTATCTTTTACTAGTTATGTTAATAGTCTATATTATTTCCGTTATTATTTTTGGAAATGATCCAAATTCAAAGCGACTTGTATTAAATAAATTTCATAGTAATAACGATACGCATTATTCTCAAGAATGGCTTAACGAAAAGGAACAAAACGAGGATTATTTTCTCTATGATACGGTAGAGGTAAGCAGTGACCCGGTTATTAATGCGCGTTCAGCACTGGTTATGGACTTTGAAACAGGTACAATACTATACGAAAAAAATGCGTATAGAAAAAGACCTATGGCCAGCACAACTAAGATTATGAGCGCAATAATAGCGCTTGAAAACAGTGATTTGGATGAGGAAGTTACAATCAGCGGTAAAGCGGCCGGTATGGGTGGATCTGTAATGGGTCTGAAAAAGAACAGCATAGTTAAGATGTATGATCTTCTTAACGGCATGCTTATTTGCTCCGGAAATGACGCAGCTGTAGCCATAGCCGAACATGTCGGTGGAAGTGTGGAAAGCTTTTGTGAGATGATGAACAAAAAAGCAATTGAAATCGGTGCTTTTTCTACAAGCTTTTCTAATCCCCACGGTTTAGACGCTGAAAATCATTATACAACTGCATATGACTTAGCAAAAATAACGAGATATGCGTTAAAAAATCCTAATTTTAATGAGATTGTGAAAAAAAGAGAGTATTATTATAACGGCAGAGTTCTAAAAAGTACTAATGAAATGCTTTTAGGTTATGAGGGGGCCGATGGTGTAAAAACAGGATATACTGGCCTTGCCGGAAGATGCTTAGTAACAAGTGCAACTAAGAGTGATATGAGATTCATTTCTGTTGTTTTGTTCTGTGATACAAAAAATCTACGTACTTCAAGTAGTCAAAAAATATTGGACTATTCATTCACCGAATATGGGAAGGTATTTCTTCTTGAAAAGGGGCGCATTGTAGGCTCGGTTAAAGTAGAGCGTTCAAAGTCATTACAAGAGGTTATGGTTGCAGTTTCAGAAGATTTAATTGCGGTATTAAAACACTCTCAAAGGGATAAGCTGTATACACGGGTTTCATTGCCTGAAAATGTAATGGCGCCGGTAAGGCAGGGGAGTATTATGGGAACGGTTTCAATATTTCAAGGAGATAAAATAATTGCCGAAACCTCTTTGATTTCAATTGAAAGTACAAATAAAATGGAGTTATGGGATTATTATCTAAATGTAATTAAGAAGTGGCTTATTATGTTACATTAATTTTTGCAATTTTTAAAATTAAAACTTGCAAAAATAATTTATATATCATACAATAGGAAAAATAATGTTTATTCAGGCATTACTATATACTTGGAGGTTAAAATGCAGGCTTTTGGAAACTTAGATAAGGATGAACTGATAAAGAGGAAAAATACGCTATTAGAGGAATATGAAAACTATAAAAAACAAGGTTTAAAACTAGATATGTCGAGAGGTAAACCATGTACTGAGCAATTAGATCTTTCTAATGAAATTTTCAATAATGCTCAAAATCTATTCTCTGAAGATGGAACCGATTGCCGTAATTATGGACTTCTTGATGGTATAACAGAAGCTAAAAAGTTATTTGCCGAAATATTCGATGTTAATACAGATGAGATTTTTATAGCAGGTAATTCAAGTCTAAATCTTATGTATGATTTAATGGGAAAAGCATTTAATCACGGTTTAAACGGTTTTGAAAAGCCATGGAGCAAGCTGAAAAAAATAAAATTTCTCTGTCCCTGCCCGGGTTATGACCGTCATTTTGCTATTACTCAGCTATTCGGAGTGGAAATGATTATAGTTCCGATGAATAGTAATGGTCCTGATATTGATATGATAGAAAATCTTGTTTCACAAGATGAGACAATAAAAGGTATGTGGAGTATTCCCATGTACAGTAACCCTTCGGGAATAACATATTCGGATGAAGTAGTAAAAAGATTGGCAAATATGAAAACAAAGGCCTCTGACTTTAGAATTTTCTGGGATAATGCATATGGTATTCATCATCTTTATGATACGCCGGATCAGCTATTGAACATAATTTCAGAATGTCGCAAGGCAGGAAATCCTGATAGAACATATATGTTTGGTTCAACTTCGAAAGTGACTTTCCCCGGAGCCGGGGTTGCATTTATGGCTTCTAGCAATGAAAATATTAACCATCTTAAAAAGCAGATTTCTATACAAACCATCGGGTATGATAAAGTAAATATGCTTTTGCACACTCGTTTTTTGAAAAATACCGAAACTGTAAAAGAGCATATGAAAAAGCATGCTGAAATCTTGAGGCCCAAATTTGAGATTGTTAATGAAATACTTGAAAAGCGTCTTTCAGGTAAGGGAATTGCATCATGGAATAAACCTAACGGCGGCTATTTTATCAGCCTAGATGTTTTAAATGGTTGCGCTAAGAGGTCTGTAAGCCTTGCAAAAGAGGCAGGGGTAGTACTTACAAATGCAGGTGCTACTTTCCCGTGCGGAATTGATCCGCAGGATAGTAATATACGAATTGCACCGACATATCCTCCTTTATCTGAGCTTAGAACGGCTATAATGGTACTGGCTGTTTGTGTTGAACTGGCAGCACTGGAAGCAGTCTTGGAATAATATGACTAGTATCTTATATTTAAAAACTGCTGCTTATTAAAAAGTTTTATAAAGAAATCTATTAATAACAAAAAGCCCACCTTTCGGTGGGCCTTGTCTTTAAATTAATCCTGCATTATTTATCACAGTTTTTAAATAGATATTATTAAAAGTTAGAATAACTTGGAGATTAAATCAAACAGATTGTACTTGCTGAATATG
>CAYMLJ010000187.1:0-3762 GCA_964391395.1 uncultured Ruminiclostridium sp.
GAGGTTTCAACCAGAACATCTATACCTTCTTGAATAAGGTATGATTCATCATTTGTATACTCGGTATAATTCTTTATTGCATAGGTTATGGCACAATTTCTATGAATCTCTTCAAAGGTTATCTCCCATTCATTATGACATTCCTCACCATTCATGGTCACCATGGGATACAAGGCTCCGCGCGTTCCTAGTTTGGCTGAGTTTTCCTTAGCCTTTTCAAGATGATTATGGCGGTATTCCAAGAGGTTTCTGGCTATTTCAGGTTTCTTTGTCCCTAAATAGAAATACAGGCAGTAGGCCTCGGTATCCCAATAGGTACTCCCTCCATATTTTTCGCCGGTAAATCCCTTAGGCCCTATGTTTAATCGGGGATCATCCCCCGAATACGTACAGTTAAGCTGATAAATATTAAACCTGATTCCTTGCTGGGCTGCTACATCTCCACAAATATTTATGTCACCCATACTCCATATGTCAGCCCATTTTCCCTTATGAGCATCAAATAGTCTCTCATATCCTGCTTCTAAGGCTTCTTGTGCCTTTCTCTGAGAAATTTCGCTTATTCTATCGGTTTCATTGTGCCTGTCGCTAATAACCGAAACATATTTTTCAAGCGTAATAGTTTTGCCCTTGGGAATACTAGCTTTTATTTGGGTCCCGACAAACTCACCATTTATTAAATTCACTGCTTTTTTATCCAAAGTATCTGTGCCGGTTATATTCCATGCAAAGGCTACGGATACATTAAAATTTGTTTTTAATGTTTTCATGTGTAAGTAGGAAATGGAGTCGGTTGCACAACTTGATACATATTCCCAAAATTTTTCTTGATAATTAGCATCCTCATTTCTTACATCACCATTAAGAAATGGTAGTAATTCTAACTCTCCGTCATTGTTAAGAGCTTTTATAGAATATTTGATTGCCGCAATATCACTATCTTCATAGCTAATAAACCTTTCAGTTTTAATCTCATATTCCGAACCAATGGGGTCAATGTAAGTAAATCTCCTCCGTAAAACGCTTTCCTTCATGTCCAGTTCTCTTTTGTAATTAGAAAAATTGCAGGTAGTAAGATCAATATTCTCTTCGTTTATTTTTACTTTAATTCCTATAAAATCAATTGCATTCAATACCTTGGCGAAATATTCCGGATACCCGTTCTTCCACCATCCAACCTTAGTTTTATCTGGATAGTAAACACCTGATATATAGGTGCCTTTCAAGGTATCACCCGAATAATCCTCTTCATGATTCCCTCTTAACCCCATTTTTCCGTTTCCTGAAGACATTATGCTTTCAAAAAAACGATTTTCCTGGGATGAAAAGCCATCCTGTATTATTTTCCAATCATCTACAATTAAGCTCATCGTTGGCCTCCAATCATCAAGTGTTAATAGAATCCTACCATAATATTTTTAAATATAAAACTCCTATTATTTATGTATCAAATAAGTATTTTATTGAAAAGATAGTATTTAACCTATAGCATTATTATATTATTTGACTTTAATGGCTAAATCATTTATTACTAAATAAAGAAGATAGGCAAAGCCATTGTTCAATTTATATTATTTAGCACAGAAGGGAGGGACGGCTGTCATGAATAATAAAGCAGTAATCTTTGATCTTGACGGTGTTATTGTTGACACCGCTAAATATCATTATCTTGCATGGCGGAGAATTTCCGATGACCTGGGTTTTATCTTTACAGAAAAAGATAACGAAAGACTCAAAGGCGTATCCCGTGTGCGGTCCCTAGAAATTCTTCTGGAGGTTGGCGGTGTCCTGGGTAGCTTTTCTGAGGCTGAAATGACCGACATGGCAGAACGCAAGAATGGTTGGTATGTTGACTATATCACAAAAATGGATGAGAGCGAAATTTTAGAGGGAACCTTGGAATGTCTGGAAGGCTTTAGAGATATCGGATTAAAGATTGCATTGGGGTCTGCCAGTAAAAATGCCATGCTTATTCTTAACAACCTCAAAATAAAGCCTTACTTTGATGCTATTATTGACGGAAACAAAGTATCCAAAGCCAAGCCGGATCCCGAAGTATTCCTTATGGCTGCCAAGGAGCTCAACGTAGCTCCAGAAAAATGTATTGTTTTTGAGGATGCCCAAGCCGGCATAGATGCCGCAAAAAAAGGTGGCATGAAAGCGGTGGCGATAGGAAAACCCGAAAACTTAACTGGCTACGACAGAATTTTTAACGGGCTTTATGAGGTAAACCCAAAAGAAATTGCTCAGTTGTAAAAAACCGATGTCAATCTGAGCGTGGCGAAGTATCTTCTCTATTAACATATAAGATTCTTCATTCCGCTTCGCTCCATTCAGAATGACCCGCTATAGTGGTCTTCCTGGCAAGCCTCACATGGTTATAGTCTGTTCCCGTCCAGGTCCTACACCAATATACTTTGTGGGTACCCCGATAATTTGCTCGATTCTGCATATATAGTGTTTTGCAGGTTCAGGAAGCATTTCAAACCGCTTAACTCTTGAAATATCAAGGCCTTGCCAGCTCTCGAATTCTTCATATACAGGTTCACAGAGATCCAGTTCTTTTAGATTTGAGGGATAGTAATCTATTATTTTGCCGTTTAACCTATAATTCACACACAGCTTAATACTGTCTAATTTTCCAACTGTATCTATATGATTTATACAAAGACCCGTAAGACTATTAATCCTAGCCGAGTATTTTAACATAACCAAATCAAGCCATCCGCATCTGCGTGGACGACCGGTTGTGGTACCGTATTCATGCCCATACTCACGGATTCTATCACCAATTTTATTGTTCTGTTCGGTAACAAAGGGGCCAAGACCTACTCTTGAGGTATATGCTTTCATAACCCCTAAAACTTCAGTAATCATTCTGGGCCCTACTCCGGCACCGATGCATACGCCTCCTGAGATTGGATTTGATGAAGTAACATAAGGGTATGTTCCAAAATCAAGATCTAGAAAAGTGGCCTGGGCACCTTCGAAAAGAACAACCTTGCTCTTTTCCATTGCATTGTGGATAATGGAGTTTACATCAGTGATATAAGGCCTAAGCTTCTCTGCATAACCGAGATATTCATCTATAGTCTTTTCGGGGTCAATAGGAATACCTTCGTAAACTTTCTCAATAACTGCGTTCTTTATTTTAATATTTGCGTAGACTTTTTCCTTAAAATAATCTGCATCCAACAAATCTCCCATACGGATTCCGCTTCTCTCGGCCTTATCAGCATAGGCAGGCCCTATACCCCTTTTTGTTGTGCCGAGAACTTCACTGCCTCTCATATTCTCTTGGAGATTGTCTAATGCGATATGCCAAGGCATAATAATATGGGCTCTGTCACTTATAAGCAATTCAGCCGTTTCTATATTTTGCTTTTTAAGACTTTCAATTTCATTAATTAAAACTGAAGGGTCAATAACTACACCGTTTGCTATAATACAAGTCTTACCCTTTCTTAACATACCTGAAGGGATTAAATGAAATGCATATTTTGTACCTTCATAGACTATGGTGTGCCCAGCATTGTTGCCTCCAGAGTATCTTACAACATAATCCGAATCACCGGATAAAATGTCGATATACTTACCCTTACCCTCATCTCCCCATTGAGTCCCAACTACAACAATACCTGCCATACATATCCCTCCGATTATATAAAAAATTGTACTAATATTTATACATCAACTTAATACTACTTATTATATATGTTATAGCCCCTCTGTGTAAATAAATACTTGGATTGTATTAAAATC